>DAOULT010000040.1:0-55826 GCA_034417895.1 Anaerolineae bacterium
GGGTGATATTTTTCACCTTGACGCCGTATTTCATAGCTTGCAGGCTATGGCCCAGTTCATGCAAGACGACGCAGACAAAAAGAATAAGGATGAAGAGTACGCCGAACAACGCCCCTCTAAGCTCTCCACCTGTTCCCACCCCACCCTCGACGGCGGCCCACAGGATGACCAGCAGAAAAGTAAGATGGACCTTGATCTCGATGCCCTTGATAGTCCCTAATGTGATAGACCAATTCATGCATTCATTATACTACGAGCCTGGCAAGAATACAAATTGGAGGTTGGAGATTGGGGGTTGGAGTGGCTTCTATCATCATCTACTACCACATTTTTGCCAGTTCCTGCCGGGTGCATTTGCTCACCAGGAAGCGTTGTGCTACAATAGGGCGAGGCTCGGCCCCCACCATTCAGAGACAGAGGTATATGGAAGTGAAAGGCGCCAGGAGAAAGCTGGGACAGCGGGGCGAAGATTTAGCCGTGGCTCAACTGTCCAAACAGAGCTACTTCATCGATGAGAGGAATTATCGCTGCTCAAGGGGTGAGATCGACATCGTGGCCCGGGACGGGGGCTGTCTGGTTTTCGTCGAGGTGCGCACCAGAAGGGGACCAGAATACGGCTCGCCGGAAGAGTCCATCACCCCGGCCAAACAGGCCAAACTGATAGAACTGGCCCAGACCTACGTGCAAGAGCACAACTGGGAAGGCGACTGGCGCATCGACGTGGTGGCGGTGGAGATGAGTCGGGCCGGGAAATTGCTGCGGGTGGAGGTTATTCAAAACGCGGTCGGCGGCTAGACGGGTCCTGGATCTTGCACCTGGGCCTTGACGAACGGGAGATGATGCAGGTCGATCACTTTGACGTATATACCATTTTATGTTAGAATACTGCTCGCGGTGGCTTGACGCAAGCTCCGAGACGCCGCTGAGGGGTACAAAGACCCACTCGGAGATCGATAGGAGGTGGTGCGGGGATCCACTGGGAAGATCGTGACAAAAACACATCTATAGCAAGGATGCTTAGAAAGGAAATTAATGGAACACGATACTCGCTTAACTCTATTCTGGATCATCCATCCGGCTCTTTTGGGGTTGTTTACCCTGATGTGCCTGTACATCGTTTCGGTGTGGCTGACGGCGCGGATGCCTGGTCTGCCGGCCGGAGCATCGCGCTGGCGCAAGCTGGGAACGGTCATGGGCCGCACGGTGAAGTTTATCTTCAGCGCACGATTGTGGCCCTTTTTGAAATCCCTGGTGCTGGACGGCATGATCCATCGTCGTTTGCTGCGCGTCAGCCCGTTGCGCTGGATAACACATATCGCCGTTTTTGGCTCCTTCGTCATACTGGGGCTACTTTCCACGATCACCGGACTGGCAGTGGAAATTTTTCCTCTTCTCCTGCCTGCCGATCATTTTCTGAACGCCAACGCCGTTGCGGTGGCTCTGCGGAATTTCGATCACCCGCTGATAGCTTTCGTCAACGAACTGTTGGGGCTGATCATCCTGATCGGGATGTTGGTGGTCATCTACCGCCGCTACATCCAGAAGGACCCTCAACTGCGTACCGCCACGTCTGATACCATCGTCATCGCCATCGTTACTCTTTTCTGCGTGATCGGCTTCCCTCTGGAAAGTTTCCGTCTGCTGGCTAAGCCACCTTTCGCCCCCACCGCTGGCTGGGCTTTCATCGGCTACCCTCTAGCCAGGCTGTTACAACCCCTGAACGGGGATTGGCATTTCTGGTACAATCTGTCTTTCTGGTTACACATGGCTACGGTGCACCTTCTGCTCTTCTACACCCCCTTCAGCCGCTTCGCCCACGTGATCATGAGCCCATTGATTGTGGCCCTTAACAGCAGCACACAGGAGGCGCACGCATGACCGCTAAAGATAAGATGAACCTCTCACACTTCACTCTCAAACAACTGATAGAACTGGAGGCCTGCACCAAGTGCGGCGAGTGCATCAAGTGGTGTCCCACCTACGTTGAAGAGGAGTTAGAAGAAATCACGCCGCTGTCTAAGATTGCCCGCTATAAAAACTTTATAAAAGGACAATACGGCGGCTGGCTGGCCCGCCTGTTCGGCATCCGGCCCCCCTCCGAAGACGACGTGGCCGCTTTTGGAGAGGGGGCCTTCAAGTGCACGCTGTGCGCCCGCTGCCAGGTCGTTTGTCCTATCCAGATCGATACCCGTCCGCTGTGGATTTCCATGCGGCAGCAGTTAGTGGATTGGGGAGAGTATCCTGCAATATTCGACACCATGCAGGAAACGATTACCAGCAGCTATAATATTTCCGGCGACGACAACGCCACCCGCCTGATCTGGAGCGAAAATCTGGAAAAGGTGCCGGAGGGCATCGAAGGCAAAGCGGGAGCAGAGACCGTCTATTTCACCGGCTGCGTGGGGGCCTTCTATCCCATGGTTTACGGTATCCCTCAGAGCTTCGTCCAGATTCTCGAAGCCGTCGGCCTGGACTTCACCACCCTGGGCGGCGAGGAATGGTGCTGTGGTTTTCCGCTGACCATCGCCGGCATGGGCAGGTGGACCGAGGAACTGGTGCGGCACAACGTCGAAGCGGTGCGCGCTATCGGAGCCAGGCGGCTGGTGGCGACCTGTCCCTCCTGTTATCATACCTGGAAACACGACTATCCGGCCACGCTGGGCGAGCCGCTAGGCTTCGAGGTGTTACATGCCACCGAGCTTCTGGCCGGGTTGATCGAGGCTGGCAAAATCAAACTGCACGGCTTCCGCCACCCGGTCACTTACCACGACCCCTGCGATCTGGGACGCACCAGCGGCGTATACGAAGCGCCCCGCCAAATTATCCGGGCCATACCGGGCATCGAGTTTACGGAGATGGCCGATAACCGCCAGTATTCCCTGTGCTGTGGAGGCGGCGGCGATGCCGAGATGGGCAGCCCCGACCTGACCGCCGCCGTGGCCCGACGACGGCTGGAACAGGCTCAGGCCAGCGGCGCTAAGGTGATCGTGTCGGCCTGCCAGCAATGTAAGCGGACGTTGGCCGGCTCGGCCCGCAAAGAAAAAATCCGGCTCAAGGTCTACGATATCACCGAACTGGTTTGGGAAGCGATGGGAGAGTAAGTCCCATTTAATGAATTACCAAAATACAAGTTTATGGAGGTAAAATCATGCAAATCGGACCGTACGATTTTCCTGATGATCTGTACTACGACGATGAGCACAACTGGGCTCGGGTTGAGGATAATGTGGTGACTCAGGGAATGTCTGATATGGGCCAGGACCTGGCCGGCGAGATTGTGTACGTTGAGACGCCTCGTACCGGGCGGGAGGTAGAACAAGGTAAACCCTTCATGTCCCTGGAGTCGGGCAAGTGGGTAGGCCGGGTCAAAGCCGCCCTCAGTGGTAAGATCATCGAGGCTAACGAAGAGATCGAATGGGAGAGCACCATCATCAACGAATCCCCCTATGACGAGGGCTGGATGGTGAAGATCGAAGCCAGCGATTTGAGCGAGCTGAATGCTCTGATGAAAGCCTCGGACCCGGCCTTTGCCGAGTTCATTGCTGCCGAGCGGGAGAAGTACGAAAAGTAATACCTCTGCGTGGCTTGTCCCGCAGGTGTAGAGCGTCGCCCCTCTTTTCGGGTCTTAAAGAGAGCCGTGTGTGCAATCGTGCAGACGGCTCTTTACCATCCTGACGTACACCCGTCACGTGACAAAAGTTTGACTTGCCGGGCGGCCTGTGATATAATCCCTGCTGTTGATACCTTTCGGGATGATATTATATTATAATATTATAAAGGAGACAACATGGCTGAAGTATTCTACGATAAGGACGCCGACCTGTCTGTGCTCCATGAAAAGACCATAGCCATTATCGGCTACGGCAATCAGGGACGGGCGCAGGCTCTTAACCTGCGCGACAATGACCAGACCGTGATCGTGGGTAACGTGCGGGATGCCTCCTGGGAGCAGGCTGAAAAGGACGGCTTTGAGGTGTACCAGGTGCGAGAGGCCGCCCAAAAAGCGGCTATTATCTTCTTGCTGGTGCCGGATGAAGTCGCTCCCTGGGTTTTCGAGACTGAGATCCGACCAGGTCTCAGTCCAGAGAAAACATTGGACTTCGCCAGCGGTTATAATATCACCTATGGGTTCATCGTCCCCCCCGCAGACGTAGACGTGGCGCTCCTGGCCCCGCGTATGATTGGCCGTTCGGTGCGCGATCTGTTCGTAGCCGGTCAGGGAGCGCCCAGTCTGGTCGGGGTGCATCAGGATTACAGCGGCCAGGCCCAAGAAATCGTTTTGGCTCTGGCTAAGGGCATCGGCTCGACGCGGGCCGGGGCCGTGTGGTCCAGCTTCGAGGAGGAGACCCTGGCCGATCTATTTGGTGAACAGGTGGTAGGGGCTTCCCTGTTCTTGACCCGCATGGCCTACGAAGTGATGCGCGAGGCCGGGGTCAGCGAAGAGGCCGCCCTGCTGGAACTGACCCTGTCTGGCGAGTTGAGCGAGGTGCATAAGGCCATTTCCGAATTGGGGCTTTGGGAACAGTTGAAACTACACTCGCGCACCAGCCAGTATGGACAGCAGACGCGGGGGCCTCGTGTGGTCACGGAGCAGACCCGCCAGGTGTTGCGCGGCATCATGCGCGACATCCAGGATGGGACCTTTGCCAAAGAGTGGTATCTGGAACAAGAGGCTAAGGGCGTCCACTTCCGTCGCCTGTGGCGCGAGAATCTGAAACACCCCTTTATCGAAGCCGAACAACGAGTGATGAAGATACTGCGACCAGGCAGGCAGGGTGAGTAAGAGGAAAATGGGGTTGAAACCGAAAATCGGCCTGGTAGTCATCACCAACCCTTACGAGGTGGGAGCCGACGAAGCCCCAGAAATTGCCCGCCAGGCCCAGGCGCAACTGGCAAAGCTTAACTTAGAGCTGGTGGCGGCTGAGAAAGTGGTGCAGAGCGATGAGGCATCGCGGGCAGTGGGCCGCACCTTTCGCCGGGAAGAGGTAGACCTGGTGTGTCTCATCGAAGCCACCTGGAGCGACGACCACCTGGCCCTGGACATCCTGGAAGAAGCCGGAGGAGTGCCCCTGGTGGCCTGGGCGCTGCCGGGGGTGAACACCGGCTCACTGTGCGGCTGTCAGCAGCTTTGCTGCGTGCTGAAGGAACTTGACTGGCCCTATCGCTTCGTGTACGGCCCCCTGGCAGCAACAACGAACGCCTTTAGCGTCCACACCCAGATCGAAATTTGCGCCCGCGCCGCGGCTCTGAAACGCACACTGCGCACCGCCCGCCTGGGCTTCATCGGCCACCGCACCAAAGGCATGACCGAGATCAGCTTCGACGAGTTCGAGATGAAGCGCCTCTTCGGGCCGCGCCTGGTGCAACTGGACACCTACAGCTTCCGGCAGATGGTGGAGAGCGTCCCCCGCCCGCAGGCGCAGGCCGTCTGGGAGAAAGTAGCCGGGCAGGTGGGGAGCATCGAATCGCCGCCGGAGGACGGCCTCCATTCCTGCCGGGTCTACCTGGCGATGAAACGCTTTGTGGAAGAAAACGGGCTGGCCGGGCTGGCTGTGGGCTGCTACCCGAATTTGATGGGCGAGGTGTGCCTGGCGGCCTCGCTCCTGGGCGAGGAGGGTGTGCCGCTGGGCTGTGAGGGGGACGTCAACGCCACGCTAGCCATGCTCATGCTGCAAGAGTTGACCGCCTCCCCGGTGCACAACACCGACCTGCTGGCCGTCTACGAAGAGGATAATGCCATGCTCTTCTCTCACTGCGGTTCGGGGGGCTTTTCCCTGGCGGCATCAAGCTCCCAGATAGAGCTTTCCCCGGTGCGACTCATGGAGCGCGGGGTGTGCGTGCTCTTCCCGGCCCGGCCTGGGCCGGTAACGCTGGTCAACTTGGTGGGCCGCCGGGATACTTACCGCCTCACCCTCCTGAGAGGAGAAGCGGTGGAGACGGAGATGCTCTTTCCGGGCAACCCCTTGCGGGTGCGCTTCGAGAGGGGAATCTACGACCTGCTGGATTTCATCGCCGCAGAGGGCCTCGGCCACCACTGGATGGCTGGCTACGGCGAGGTGCGCCCCGAACTGGAGGAGTTTTGCCGCTGGACGGGAGTGCGCTGCCTGGGGAAGACTTAACCCTCCACCAGCGCCATCTCCTCCTCCGTCAAGCCATAGAGCTTATACACCAACACCAGTACGTCAATCTGCCGGTCCATGGCTCCGATTTGCTGCTGGTAGAGTTCCTTATTTGTGCAGCGCACCACATTGGCCTATTTTCCAGTACCGGACGAAGTAGATCGCTCGTACAATTGAACGATAGCAGAATTTGGCGATTTCCCGCTCGTCGCTGAATTCTCCGCCTATCTCCTTCCCCCCGTACAGCGATGGTTGCCGTATTTGCCATCAGCCACGATGAGATGTAGCTCTTGGCTCATGTCCGCGTGCCGCTGCTGGCACAGCCTTTTGACTTGCTCCACCCCAACTTCAACCTCCGTCTGGTGGCTGGCTACCCGCCTGACGGACACGGGCAGAGCCCAACTGCTGCCCCGCTCAGACGTCCAGGCCAGTACAGAGTATAGATGGCTTGACGAAACTCGATTAAATTGTTAAACTGTTCCATAGGTAGAAACCTCTTGGTTGTTAGATACCATAAGTTTCTACCATCGGGCGGTTTTGCGCAAGTCGCGAACCGCCCTGCCTATTTATCTAAACTCGAGTACGAGAACAAGGAGAAATAACAACGAAGGCGCTCTACGATTTGACAAAATATTAATCGTATGATATATTAGTTATTGTCAACTAGATGCCTTGTCGATGGCAACGTAGCGGCATTTACAATGTTGCCTCAATATGATGCCGCTCTTTTCCTTCGGACAGAAAGGGGGCGGTTTTTTACCCCGCTCTCTCCACTTACAAAGGAGGGCCAAAATGAAAAAGTATTTGATAGCCTTACTGTCGATAGCCCTGCTGGCTCCGTGGGTCGGTTTTGCCCCACCGATGGAGGCAGCCCAGACTCCACCAGGGGCCTGGCAGCAGCGAACGTTCGCTGTTGGAAGCAGATATGACCGCCGACCCTTCAGGTTTCTAAAACCCAAAGGGTCTGCCCTGAACCTGCCCCTGTACTTCATTGCCAACCAGGGGCAGATGGACGAAAGAGTGGCCTACTACGCCCAAGGCGACGCGCTCAGCCTCTACTTCGCTGCCGAGGAGATGGTCATGGCCCTGGACGAAACCATCCTGCGGATGCGCTTTGTGGGAGCTAAGGCCACGCAGCCTGTTGGCCTGGAGAAAACGGCAGCCAAAGTCAATTACTTCATCGGGAGCGACTCGGCGAAGTGGCGGACAGACATCCCCACCTACGCCCAGGTGGTCTACCGCGAACTTTACCCCGACATAGAGTTGCGCTATACCGGGCAAAATGGGGCGCTCAAGTACACCTTCGTGGCGCAGCCTGGAGCGGACGTTTCGCACATCCGGCTGGCCTTTGGGGGAGCAGCCGGATTGCGCCTGGACGAAGCGGGCAACCTGCTCATCCTGGCTGGCGGGAGCGAGTTGAAGGACACCAGGCCCTACGCCTACCAGGAAATCGGTGGGCGGCGGGTGGAGGTAGATGTGGAGTTTGTGCTGCACGGGGTGCGCACCTGCGGCTTTGCGGTGCAGGGCGCTTACGACCCCCGCTATCCCCTGGTCATTGATCCGACCCTGCTCTACTCCACCTACCTGGGAGGGGGAGTTTCACTGGGGATGGGATCGGCTGATGAGCGGGGCACTGGCATCGTCCTGGATGGGGCCGGCTACGTTTACGTGGCGGGCTATACCTTGTCTGCCGACTTTCCCACTCAGAATGCTTATCAGGGAACGTATGGCGGTGATTACGGCGATGCCTTTGTGGCCAAGATAGACGCTACCCAAAGCGGCGCCTCCTCCCTGGTCTACTCCACCTACCTGGGAGGGGAAAGTGGTGATACAGGCAAGGATATCGCCGTGGATGGGGCCGGCAACGCTTACGTGTCGGGCACTACCCTCTCCCCCAACTTTCCCGTCCAGAACGCCTATCAGAATGAGTGCAATAAGTGTGATAGGTCTATCGGTATCGGCGACGCCTTTGTCGCCAAACTGAACGCTGACGGTAACGGATTGCTCTACTCCACCTACCTGGGAGGAACAGAAGATGAACTTACCTATGGCGGCATTGCCGTGGCCGGCGCCGGCAGTGTTTACGTGGCGGGCTATACGATGTCCCCCGACTTTCCCACCACGGCGGGGGCCTACGACAGCACCTGCGGCACCGACGGCAACTGTAACTACGACGCCGGGGCCAGTGTTTACCTTAGCGATGCCTTTGTCGTCAGGTTCGACACCACCAGTAGCGGCCCCGCTTCCCTGCTTTACTCTACCTACCTGGGGGGAAGCGATAGGGATTTTGGCCTGGGCCTCGCCCTGGACGGGGCTGACAACATCTACGTGACGGGATACACCAAGTCTGCCGATTTTCCCACCCAGAACGCCTATCAGGACACAAATGCCCACCCGGGCGTGGACGATGTGTTTGTCACCAAATTCAACGCCACGGGCACCAACTTGCTATACTCCACGTATCTGGGGGGCACCGGCGGAGACCAGGCTTTTGACATCACCGTGGCCGGGGTGGGCAGCGCCTACCTGACCGGAAATACTAACTCCAAAGACTTTCCCACCCGTAATGCTTATCAGGGGACGATCCATAGTTTCGTTGATGCCTTCGTAGCCAGGGTAGACACCACCCAGAGCGGGGCCGCCTCTCTGGTCTATTCTACCTACCTGGGGGGGAGTCACTTTGACGATGGCAAAAGCATCACCGTGGCCGGGGCCGGCCACGCTTACGTGGTGGGAGAGACCACCTCCTCCGACTTTCCCACCACAGCGGGGGCCTACGACAACACCTGCGGCACCGACGGCAACTGTAACTACTCTGAAGACCCTTATCCCCTCTACCGCCGCGATGGTTTCGTCACCCAGGTCAACGCTACGGGTGACGACCTGCTCCACTCCACCTACCTGGGGGGGAGCAATCATGACTCTGCCGAGGACATCGCCCTGGACGGGGTCGGCAACCTATACGTGACGGGAGAGACCTATTCCACCGACTTCCCCACCCAGAACGCCTTTCAAGGGACTCATGCCGGTGGTGAGCGAGACGCTTTCGTCGCCGTGCTCAGCGCGGATCGCCCTGACCTGTCCACTTCCAGCAAGCAGGTCAGTCCCGCCACCATCGTGCCCACCGGCACAGTCACGCACACCCTGCTCTACACCATCACCCTGGCTAACACCGGCAACCTGGCAGCCACAGTCGCCAGCCTGACCGACACGTTGCCCCTCAGCCTGACCTTGACCATCACCCCGGCCTGCTCCGGCGGCGCGTGCGGCTACAATGCTGGCAACCACGCCATCACCTGGACGGGCAGCCTGTCCCCCAGCGCTTCTGTGGTCATCACCTATGCCGGCCTGGTCAGCGTGCCCATCGGCGCGGCAGACACGATCTGTTTCGTTAACACGGCGCAGGTAGACGACAGGATAAACGAACCTTTCATGCTGAGGGCGCGGAGTGCGGTGAATCCGCAGGATAGCTATCTGCCCCTCATTCGGAAATAGCCAGGCCATGCTCTGGAAGCCGGGCCGGGTTGCTTCAAACATTCAGCGGGAGAGGTTGTTGAGCGGTCCACAAAAAAGAAGTCCCCCGCCATCAAGGCGAGGGACTTCTTTTTTTCAGCGGGCCTACAGCAGCCCCATCGCCCTGGCCCGTTCTCTCAGTTCCTCGCTTCAGACAAGGCCCAAATTATTATCCATATAACCCCATCGGCCCGAAGAGATGCCCGTCCATATGGCAGGTGATACGACTTTTTGGGACTTTGGGGGTACGACTTAATGAGACTCAACACCAGTCAACCGCAAATGGTTGCGGGAAAAGATAGTTTATGGTAGAATAAAACGCAACCCAAAAGCATATCACGGTCTTAAAAATAAATGGCCTCGCGGCTGGAATGAAGCCCGAGGCGGCGGCCAGGGTGACAGTAGCACCCGACAATGGGAAGTATAGCAAGGAAAATCTGATGCCCACCGAAGTCCAACAGCGCGTTTACGACCTTCTCCACCAGATGTCTGATAGTGGTCTGAAAGCCGCCAAGCAGCTTTTTTGGACCGAACTCAACTACGAGCGGGCCAACAAGCCCCTCTCCCGCCGCCGCTGGCCCGACCGCGCCCGCGAGGTCCTGGCTGCCGATCCTCTCATCCTGGCCGAACACGACGATTTCCACGTCCTGTACGCCCCACTGGCCGAAAAGCAACGCGGACGAGCCTTCCCTTTATCCCTCATGGCAGAACGGCTGGTAGTGAACCAACTGCTGAAGGATCACCCCTACGCTCTCTTCGTCTTCAGCGATACCGATGAGCGACATTGGCACCTGGTCAACGTCCGCTACGACCCGGAAATCGCCGGGCGCCGTCTCTTCCGCCGCATCGCCATCGGCCCCCACGAACGCCTGCGCACCGCCTCAGAGCGGATAGCCATGCTCGACCTGGCGACGATAAGCCCCGACCTTTTCGGCCTCTCGCCGCTCGCCATCCAGCAACGCCACGACGAAGCTTTCGACGTTGAGGCGGTGACCAGGGAGTTTTTCAGAGTCTATCGCAACGTCTTCGAGCGGCTCGAAGGGCGGATAGAGGGCCTCCAGGGCGACGCCCGCCGCCTGTTCGCCCAAAAGTTCTTCAACCGCCTGATGTTCATCATTTTCCTGGAACGGAAAGGCTGGCTGAGCTTCGACCACCAGCGGGACTACCTGCGCGCCTTGTGGGAAGACCACCGGCGACAGACTGATGAGACGGACAATTTCTATCGCCACCGGCTCAAATTGCTCTTTTTCTCCGGGCTGAACACGCCCCACCAGGTCAACGTGGTCGGCATCCGGCGTGACGGCTTCCTGCAAACCCGCATCGGCCACGTGCCCTACCTCAACGGCGGTCTGTTCGAGGAAGAAGAGGACGACCGAAACCAGGCCATCACCGTGCCCGACCAGACCGTCGGCCAGGCCCTTGACGAGCTTTTCTACCACTTCAACTTCACCGTCACCGAGAGCACGCCGCTGGACATGGAGGTGGCCGTAGACCCGGAGATGTTGGGCAAGATTTTCGAGGAACTGGTCACCGGGCGGCACGAAACCGGCAGCTACTACACCCCCAAAACGGTGGTGGCCTTCATGGGCCGCGAGGCGCTCAAGGGCTATCTACAATCGGCCTGCTCGCGGGACTCCGTTCCGGCCATCGCCGCCTTCGTGGACGAGCGCGACCCGGTCGGGCTGCGAAACGCCGAGGCGGTGCTGGAGGCGCTCAGGAGGGTGACGGTGTGCGACCCCGCCTGCGGCAGCGGCGCCTACCTGTTGGGGATGCTCCACGAGCTGCTGGAGCTGCGCACCTGCCTCTTCAACACGCGCGGCCTGGACGCCCTCACCACCTACCAGCGCAAACTGGAGATCATCCAGCGCAACCTTTACGGCGTGGACATTGACCCCTTCGCCGTCAACATCGCCCGGCTGCGGCTCTGGCTTTCGCTGATGGTGGATTTCGAGGGCGACGACCCGCCTCCGCTCCCTAACCTGGATTTCAAGATCGAGGTCGGCGACAGCCTGACCGCCCCCGACCCTTCCGGCGGCCTCCAGCCAGACTTCCACCATCGCCAGATCGAGGAATATTTCCGGCTCAAAACCGACTACCTGATGGCTCACGGCCACGAAAAGCTGGCCCTGCGCCAGAAGATCGACGACCTGCGGGCCGAAATCGCCGCCTGGGTGCACTCCGGCGGTGGCAGCGAGGGCTTCGACTGGGCCGTCGAGTTCGCCGAAGTCTTCGCCCCTCCTCTCGACGGCGGAGGACGGGGCGGCTTCGACATCGTGCTCGCCAACCCGCCCTACGTCCGCCAGGAGCTATTGGGACGCAAATACAAAGAAAAACACCTCAAGCCCATCTACCCGCAGGTGTACGCCGGCACCGCCGACATTTACGTCTACTTCTACGCCCGCGCCTGCCAGCTCCTTAAGCCCGAAGGCGTCGCCTGTTTCATCTCCTCCAACAAGTGGATGCGGGCCGGCTACGGCAAAAAGATGCGCCGCCATCTGGCCGAAAATACGACCCTGGAGACGGTGATCGACTTCGGCGACCTGCCCATCTTCGAGGCCACCACCTACCCCTGCATCACGGTCATCCGCAGGGCAAAGCCGCCCGCAGACCACACCGTCAAGGCCCTGACCGTGGACGACCTCTCCGCCGTCCAACACCTGTCCGACACCGTGCGCGAACGAGCCTGGCCGCAGCCCCAGGCCAGCCTGCGTCCCCAGGGATGGGCCCTGGTGCGCCCCGAAGTCCTCTCCCTGCTGGAAAAACTGCGCCGCCGCGGAACGCCCCTGGGAGAGTACGTAAATGGGCGGTTTTATCGGGGCATTGTAACGGGCTTAAACAAGGCTTTTGTCATCGACCAGGCCACGCGGGACAGGCTTATCGCCCAAGACCCAAACAGCGCCGAGATCATCAAGCCCTGGCTGCGAGGGCGGGACGTGAAACGCTGGCGGGTGGAGTGGGCCAGAAACTACTTAATCTGGGCGTATCAAGGCATTGCAATTAACGACTATCCAGCAGTCCTGGAGTACCTGGCTGCCTTCAAAGATAAACTCGCAAAACGATGGGAGCCTAGCCGGGGGCAGTGTGAATGGTATGAGCTTCGCCCTTGTGATTATTATGTTGAATTCGATAATCCTAAGATTATCTATCCTGATATTGCTAATAAGCCAGAGTTTGCCTACGATACGACCGGCGCTTACGGTGGCAACACAATGTACTTCTTGCCTACTGATGAGCTATACTTACTCGGCGTTCTCAACTCCAGGGTCGTAGAATTTTTCTACAATCAAATTAGCCCCACCATCCGCGGCGACTATTTACGTTTCTTCACTGAGTATATGCAGCAAGTTCCCATTCCCTCCGCCACCTCCGCCCAACGCGCCGCCATCGAGTCACTGGTGGGCCGGCTGCTGGAGGCCGGGGGGCAGGGGCCGCAGGTAAAGGAGTGGGAGCGGGAGCTTAACGCCCTGGTGTACCAGGTGTACGGGCTTACGGAGGAGGAGATGGCGCTGATCGAGGGTATGACGTGATGGGGCGGTCATCGCCTGCCCCGGTCTTCGATGATGATCTCCGAGAGAGGCTTGCCGGGAGCGGCGGCCAACGTGCGGGCTATTTCCTGGCGACGTTCGGCTGGCAGCGGCGCGACGTCAGACCTGCCTGGGCACAGCGTGATCAGCCCCGACGAGGCCAAAGCGTTAAGCGCGCGCTCGACGGTTTCAGGCGATTCCTCGGCAGGCAGAATCTGGAGTCGCACCCTTTCCCGCTCGCGCAGCTTGAGGGGAGTCAGAGGGCGCAGCAGCCCGTTTTCATATATAGCGGTCACGGTCTTTTCGGTCATTGTATAGCACTCTCTTGCGTTCTCTATTCTACTATTCCCATCATATTCTCTGCTCACCGGTCGGTAGAGTTCTACAAATAGTATACCACGCCAGCTACCCAACGTCAATCCTGAACCATCTGGCTTGAAAGAAAAGGGGGATTTTCGTGCCTGCTCAAGAGATCATAGACAACCGCCGCGAACTGCTCGTAGACCACATCAAGCGCATTCTGCTCAATAGCCAGTCGGCCAAATTCGCCGTGGGCTACTTTTTTCTCTCCGGCCTGGAGGCGGTGGCCGACACGCTGGCTAATGTGCAGGAGTTGCGGCTGCTCATCGGCAACACCTCCAACCGCCAGACCATCGAGCAGATTGCGGAAGGCTACCGCCGCCTGGAACAGGTGCAGAATGCCCTTGAAGAACTGGCCTATCCCAAGCAGGTTGACATGCAGATGGCCGCCGAAGCCACCGCCGCCAACGTCGGCCAGGTCGCCGCCCTGATGGATCAGACCGACCAGGCCGAGAAACTGGTCGGCGTCCTGGTGCGGCTCATCGAAGAGGGCCGCCTGAAAGTGCGCGTCTACACCAAAGGCCGCCTGCACGCCAAAGCCTACATCTTCGACTACGCCCCGATCTACGATGCTCAGGGCCGCCCTATCCCCCGCCCGGAGAAAGGCATCGCCATCGTCGGCTCTTCCAACTTCACCCTTTCGGGCATCACTACCAACACCGAGCTTAACGTGCTGGTGCACGGCGACCCCAACCACGCCGAACTGACCCGCTGGTTCAACGAGCTGTGGGAGGAAGCGCAGGACTTTGAGGAGCGCCTGGTGAGCGAATTGCGCCGCTCCTGGCCTCTGGCCCAGATCACTCCTTACGAAATCTACCTCAAGACCCTGTACGAACTGGTGCGCGACCGCCTGGAAGGGGCCGAGGCGGAGGAGTTTCTGTGGCGGGACGACATCACTGCCGTGCTGACCGAGTTCCAGGAGCGAGCCGTGCGCCAGGCGGTGCAGATGATCCGGCGCTACGGCGGCTGCTTCGTGGCCGACGTGGTGGGGTTGGGCAAGACCTACATCGGGGCGGCCATCGTCAAACACTTCGAGCGCCACGACCGGGCCAGGCCGCTCATCATCTGCCCGGCCTCGCTGGTGGAGATGTGGGAGCACTACAACGAAGCCTACCAGCTCAACGCCCGCGTCCTCTCGATGGGGATGCTGCGCGAAGACGAGCGCTCCGGCTCGGAGTGGATGCTGCGCGACGAACGCTACCGCTCCCGCGATTTCGTGCTGGTAGACGAGAGCCACAACTTTCGCCACACCGGCAGCCAGCGCTATCGGGTGCTCCAGAGCTTCCTGGCCGCCGACGACCGGCGCAGCGTCTTCCTGACGGCCACGCCGCGCAACAAATCGGTGTGGGACATCTACAACCAGATGAAGCTCTTCCATCCCGCCGACCTGACTGACCTGCCCGTGGACCCGCCGAACCTGCGGGAATACGTCAGGCTGGCGGAAGCCGGTGAGCGGCCTCTTCCGGCGCTGCTGGCAAACCTGCTCATCCGCCGCACCCGCAACCACGTCCTGCGCTGGTACGGCTACGACGCCGAGACCGACCAGCGGGTAGACCCCGACCACTTCGCCCCTTACCGCGAGGGAAAGCGGCGGGTCTACATCCTGGTTGGAAATAATAAGCAATTCTTCCCCAGGCGGCAGTTGGAAACCATCGAGTACAGCATCGAGGCTGCCTATCAGGGGCTTTACGAGCGTCTGCGGGGCTACCTGGGGCGGCCAGAGGGGCCTGGTCCCCATGAGCTTACCTACGCCCGTTACGGGTTGTGGAACTACGTGCGGCCCGCAAAGCGTAGCCAATCGCCCTACGCCGAGTTACAGAGGGCCGGGGCCAACCTGCGCGGTCTGATGCGAGTGATGCTCTTCAAGCGGTTTGAGTCCAGCGTCCACGCCTTCCGGGAGACGCTGCGCCGCCTGCTGCGCATCCATCAGACGTTTCTGCAAGCTTTGGAGCAGGGCATCGTCCCGGCTGGCGAGGAAGCCCAGAGGTTGCTTTACGAATCGGACCAGGACGAGGAGCAGGCTGTGCTGGACGCGCTGGAGCAGGTCAGTGGGCGCTACGTCCTGGAGGATTTCGACACGGCTGCCTTGCGGGCCGACATCGAGCAGGACATCCGCATCCTGGGCGAGATGCTGGCCCTGGTGGAGCCTATCGCTTCGGAACAAGACGCCAAACTGCAAACCCTCAAAGCCTGGCTGGAGCGCCCACCGCTCAACCAGGGCAAGCGTCTCATCTTCACCCAGTACGCCGACACCGCTCAGTACCTCTACGACAACCTGGACCCCGGCCACCGCCGGCCTGACATTGAGGTCGTCTACAGCCGGGAGAAGAACAAGGCGGAAATTGTGGGCCGCTTTGCGCCTCGTGCTAACCCGGAACACTGCCCTCCAGAAGGCACGCCGGAAATTAACACCCTGGTAGCCACCGACGTGCTCTCCGAGGGGTTGAACTTGCAGGACTGTGATAAAGTCATCAACTACGACCTGCACTGGAATCCGGTGCGGCTCATTCAGCGTTTCGGACGTATTGACCGTATCGGAGCCGAGCACGATGTCATCTACGGCTGCAACTTCCTGCCAGAGACGGAACTGGAGCGCAACCTGGGACTGCGCGAGAAGCTGGCCCGGCGTATTAAGGAGATCCACCACACCATCGGCGAAGATGCGGCCATTCTCGACCCCGGCGAGCGATTGAACGAAGAGGCGATGTACACCATCTACACCCAGGGGGAGATCGGTCGGTACGAAGAGGATGACGTGGAAGAATTTGTGGGCCTGAACGAGGCCGAGGAGATTATCCGCCAGTTGAAGGAAGACCAGCCCAGGCTGTATCAACGCATTGTCGAACTGCGGGACGGGGTTCGCTGCGGCTATCAGGTTGGTCAGCGGGGCAGCTTCGTCTTTTGCCGGGCCGGGCGTTACAAGCAGTTGTTCCTGGTAAATGAACGAGGCGAGGTTATCACCAGGGATGTGTCACGCATCCTGGGCCTGCTGAAGTGCTCACCTGGCACCCCGGCTGAGCCTCTGCCTGCGGGATATAACCAGGTCGTGATGGATGTCAAGCGTCACTTTGATCGAGAAGTGCAGGCTCGCCGGGCGGAGCGCGAGCATACCACTCCCCATACTGTCGCCCAACGCCACGTGCTGAGGGAGCTTCGCCTGTTGTACAACCAGGCTCAAAGCGAAGATTTGCAGCGCCAGATTGCCCTGTTGGAGTCGGCCTTCCGGCGGCCCATCCTCCGCCGGGTGGTGCGAAAGGAACTCAACCGGCTGTGGCAGGAGAAAATCGCCGGAACGAGGCTGCTGGACGAGCTATCGAATGTATACCACCTGTATGGTTCGGAGGAGCCTGCGACGCAACGAGAAGCGAGCCAGGATGAAAACGGCGAATTACCACGCATCGTGTGCAGCGAAGCCTTGCTCTGAGCGGCGAGCGGAAGCGACGGTAGCGCATGTGAGCCGGATTCGCAATGCGGTATTGATACATTGTCCAGGGCTGGCCTTGCGACAGGCGACGATGACCGCCAGACGGCCCGGCCAACTGTGATTTTGGGACCGCTTCATTCTTCCATCACGTAGTCGAAGGTCATATAAGAGATGGTGAGTAAAATGGCGTCAAAGGCGGCCAGCAATTGCGCCCAACCAGCCCATTCGGCCGGACCCTGACCCTCCAGGATGGCCCTGGTGGCTCGCACGGCGGCGATGAGGAGAGGCACGGACACCGGGAAGAGCAAAATGGGCAACATCACCTCGCGGGCGCGAGTGTGGACGGCGATGGCCGCCAGCAAGGTTCCGGCCCCGGCCAGCCCCACCGTTCCCAGAAAGATGACCAGCAAAAGCCAGAGCGTAGGCCAGGCCAGGTTGAACAGGATGATGGAGAGGGGCAAGATGATGGCTTCCACCACCGACATGAAAACCACGTTGCCCACAAATTTGCCGAAGTAAATGGCGCTGCGGTCGGTCGGGCTGAGCAGAAGACCTTCCAGGCCGCCTCCCTCTCTTTCCAGGGCGAAGGAGCGGTTCAGGCCCAAAGTCCCGGCGAAAGCGAAGGCCGCCCATAGGACGCCGGGGGCCAGCCAGGCACGGGCCCCTCGCAGCTCAAAGGCGAAATTGAAGATGAGGATGACCAGCGCGGCGAAGACGAACATGGAATTGAACATCTCCCGCGTGCGCCACTCGGCCAGAATATCCTTCCAGGCTATCGCTCCGACCTTACGCCAAAATCCCATTGCTTCCTGACCCCACGATTAGAGCTTGCTCTTCGCATGGCGGAGGTATGCTTCCCGAAAATCTCCTGCCTCCAGCGCCTCCTTTTCCGCCTGGTAGACGATGCGCCCGCCCCCCAGGAGCACGGCCCGGTCGCCCAGGGCCAGCCCCCGTTCCAGGTTATGGGTGGTTATGATAGCCGTCCGTGAGCCGTCGCGCGCCGTTTGCAGAAACTCGACCAACGTGGCAGAGGCGTGCTGGTCAAGGCCGGTGAAGGGTTCGTCCAGGAGCAGGAGGGGAGGGTCGTGGAGGAAGGCGCGGGCCAGGGCCAGACGCTGTTGCATGCCGCGCGAAAGGGTACGGACCGGGGCATCCTGACAGTGGTTCAAGCCCATCAAGCGCAGCACCTCGCCGATGCGCCTTTCCAGAGCAGGCACGTCGTAGAGAAGGCTGTAGAAACGGAGGTTTTCCACTGCGCTTAGCTCGCCGTAGAGGAGCGGTTGGTGGGAGACGAACCCGATGTAGCGACGGAGTTGGGGAGCGCTGGCGGCTACGTCCCGCCCGGCGATGAAGACCTGTCCGGCGGTTGGCCGGGTGAGGGTAGCCAGGATGCGTAGCAGGGTGGTCTTGCCCGCCTCGTTTGGGCCGAAGATGACCAGAAACTGGCCGCAGGGGACTTCCAGGTCGATCCCACGTAAAACAGCCCTTCCTCCGAAGGCTTTGGTCAGGCCGCAAATTTTAACCATCGCCGGCGCGCTTCTCATAGGCTCGTACTTCCAGGCTCAGGGTGAACCTCTGCGGGCCGCTTCTTCGTACCTGGAAGGGCATTTGAGCAGGAGTTGGTCGGCTTCCAGGAGGTTTCCGCCCCTGTATTGTCCTTCGATGATAGCTTCCGCCCCATCGCGCAACATATCGGGGCGAAGGCCCTTATAGCGCACGTGCAAAGCCTGGCCCTTTCCGGCCAGGTCAAATTCAAGGAGGATGTTTTCTGGATCCCAATCTATGGAATCGCCCACCACCAGGCCGGAGATGCGCACCTTTTTCCCCTGGAAGGATTCCCCTTTAGCCTTCAGTTCGTCCACAGTCAGGTAGTAAGCGCCGGCCCCTCGCAGGCCGCTGAAAATGAGATAGCCAATTATCAGAACGAGCACGGCCCCGCCGACAATGAATTTGGTCTGGCCGCGGGCTTGTTGATTTTCCGCCGGGAGCTTCCAAATGTCAGCCGCTTCGGTCGGGTCTTTTATCTCCACTGCTCTCTCTTACTCCAATTCCAGGTTCAGTAGCGCCCGGTTATTTGTCCCTATAATACCTTATTTTGCCCGAAAGGGCAAGGTTCGCTTTACCTGTATTGACACCATCTGCTCTCTCAGGCGTCCATTGTACGACCGTGGAACTAAGCCAACCTGGGTTGTCAAAGAGCCGGTTTGATGGTATACTTCTCTACGGTAAAGGGCTGAGCGCCCACGATGGGCGACGCTCCCAGGCAGCGCGGACGCTACGTCGAGGCCGCGAAAATCGCCGACAAGGGGGGTAAGGCTGGAGTGAGAAATACAAAGGTTGTAGAGCGCCCCTTAAATACCGAGCGCGAGTTAGAAACCATGCTGCATAAGTTCCTCGCTTGTCTCGTCGAAACCTTGGAGGCGGTTGAGGCGGGTGCCTTGTTACTCTACGACCCTGCCGGCGGACGACTGGTAGTGAGGGCGGCGATTGGCTACGACCTTTCTAGCCCGGAGTACGTCCGTCTGGCCCCTGATGAGGCGCGACGTGGCAGAGCATTTCAGACAGGGCAGCCCGAGTTGTACCCTGCCCCAGAAGCTATCGCTGCGGACATGGCCGACATGAGGCCAAAGGATCGTGAAAGATTCAGGGACGCGACCACTGACCTTAACAAAGCGATAAGCACCGTCTGTATACCTCTGATCACGAACCAGACAAAAGTGGGGGTCTTAATGCTGGAAAACCTGCACCAGCCTGGTAGTTTTGTTCAGGCGGATCTGCCCTTTTTGCAAGCCGTGGCCGGCATCATCGCTCAGGCCATCGAAAACGCCCGCCTGAACCAGGAGCGACAAACCGTCCTGGCTATTGAGGAAGCCAATCGTCTCAAGGCAGAGTTGGTCTCCACCCTGGCCCACGAGATGCGCACCCCGCTGACCTCGATCAAGGGCTACTCTACGGCTTTGCTCATGGAGGAGGCCGCCTTCAGCCCTGAGACCCAACGAGAGTTCCTGCAATTTATAGATGAAGAGTGTGACGTCCTTCAGGGTCTCATCCATGATCTGCTGGAGTCGTCCATCATTGATGCTGGCTTGTTGAGGATCGAGTTCCAGCCGGTGAGGCTGCCGCGTCTGGTCAACAGTGTGATGGACGACATGGCGCGCCATACCTCAGAACACCGCTTCTTGCTTGATTTTCCGGAGCATTTCCCTATCTTGGATGCTGATCCTGATCGCATCACGCAGGTGCTACGCAACCTGCTGGACAATGCGGTGAAGTACTCACCGCGAGGGGGATTGGTTATTGTTCGGGGCGAGATGCTTGAGGATGAGGTCGTCATCAGCGTGGCTGACCAGGGAGTGGGCATTGCCCCTGAGCACCTAAATCGGTTGTTCGAGAAGTTTTTTAGAGCCAAGTCGGTCCTTGGTCGCCACGTCGTTGGCTCAGGACTCGGGTTGCCCATCTCCCGCACCATCGTGGATGCCCACGGAGGCCGCATCTGGGCAGAGAGCCAGTTGGGGCAAGGTAGCACGTTTTACTTCACGCTTCCTCGGAAGGGCCTGAGTCAGCAGTTGACAGAGCAGGAGTTGAGCCGGGATGATTGACAAGATCATGATCGTGGACGACGAGCCACGGGTGGTGCGATTGGTTAGTGAAGTGCTAAAAGCAGTGGGCTACCAGGTGCTGGCGGCTGCCAGCGGCCAGTCCGCCATCGAAATGGTGGCTTTGGAGCAGCCCGACCTGGTATTGCTTGACATCCTGCTTCCTCGAGGTCCCGACGGCTACGAGGTCTGCCGCCGCATCCGAGAGTTTTCCGACGTGCCGGTGATCATGCTCACCGCCAAGGCCCAGGAGAGCGACGTATTGTGCGGCTTCGACGTGGGAGCCGACGATTACCTGACCAAGCCTTTCAGCGCCAGGGAACTGGTGGCCCGGGTGAAGGCCGTCTTGCGGCGCGCCCGACGACCGGAAGAGATGATCACTGCCATATTTACGTGCGGCGAACTGGAGATCAATTTCGCCCGACGCGCCGTCAAGATGGGCGACGAAAATGTATCGCTCACCCGTACTGAGTACGCCCTGTTGCGTCAGTTGGCCCTCAACGCCAACCGGGTTATGTTACATCAGGATTTGCTGATGGAAGTATGGGGGCCGGAGTACCGGGACGACATCGATTATCTGCGAGCCTACATCCGCTACCTGCGACGCAAGTTGGAAGTGGATCCCTCGAATCCTCAGTACATCCTTACCTCACAAGGGGTGGGCTATATGCTGTCCTGCCCCGATAAGAGTTGCGATTAGACTCTCCCCTGCCAGATTTCCTCGGCTCTTCAGGATAGGCGAGTTTTGCCTCCAGCAAAGCTCGCCTGTTTTGTTTCACGGCTTTTTCATTTTTTCGCTCCCCTTTTTTATGAGAATTTAACCCCTCGTGTGTTATGCTATGCAAGGAGTCAATTGTGGACTGGGAACGCAAACCCTTACCCTGAGAAAGCAAGCGCAGGGCCTTCCCGAAGCAGGCCATCCTCCCGCAGGTTACGGCCAGATCACACTTATAGCGGATTTTCCTGGGTTAAAGGGGGCGCTGCCAGAAAATACGAGCCTACAGGGGGGAGGGCGCCATCCAATCCTTTACTCTGGGAAAGCCCTGGCAATTCGTCCAGGAGAGGAGGTCAATGATGAACTTCGAACCGACGGAACTTGTAGAGGCAATAGAGAGAAATGGAACAGGCGAATCTCTCATATCTGTACTGGAAGAGGTCCAGGCCCGATATCGTTACCTGCCCAGGGAGGCGATGATCCTGGTCAGCGAGAGGATGGGGGTGCCTCTGAGCCAGGTCTACAGCGTAGCCACCTTTTATCACGCCTTCAGCCTGGTACCACGCGGCAAGCACAAGATCTGTGTCTGCACTGGCACGGCCTGTCATGTTCGAGGGGCGGTACAAGTACTGGATCGTCTGGAAACCAGCCTGGGCGTTGGGCCAGGTGAAACAACCCGTGATCGCCAGTTCACTCTGGAAACGGTCAACTGCCTGGGCTGTTGTGCCCTGGGGCCCGTTGTGGTTCTGGATGACGAGTACGAAGGGCAAATGACGACCAGGAAGGTAGACAAACTGTTGAAGAGCGCGAGGCATCAGGCGGGAGAGGAGCAGTGATCAAGTTGCGCACCCCACAGACCCTGGTTGACTATCGCCAAAAAATACGGGCCGCCGCCGATCCGCAGCAGCGTCGCATCCGGGTGTGCGATGGCACGGGCTGCCGCGCCCTGGGTAGCCGCAAAGTGCTGGCCCGCCTGCAAGAGACCTTGCGAGAGGCGGGGCTGAGCAGCAAAATAGAGGTGGTGCCCACCGGCTGCCCGGGCTTCTGTGAACTGGGGCCGCTCATCACCATTGATCCTGAGAAAATCGCTTACAACAGGGTCTCTGTGGACGACATACCGGCCATTGTAGCGAAGACGATTGCCCAGGGAGAGATCGTCGACGGCCTGGTGTTCGTGGATCCGGTGACCGGGCAAACCATTATACACGACAACGAGTTGCCTTTCTACACCAGGCAGATGCGGCGGGTGCTGGACTTGAACGGTCAGATTGATCCCACCCGTATCGAGGATTACATTGCTCACGACGGCTACGCCGCCCTCAGCAAAGCGCTTTATGAGATAACGCCGGAGCAGGTGATCGAAGAAGTCAAACAGTCCGGGCTGCGTGGCCGAGGCGGAGCGGGCTTTCCTACCGGCCTGAAATGGCATTTCTGCCGCCAGTCACCAGGCGACGTCAAATATGTCATCTGCAACGCCGACGAAGGCGATCCCGGCGCCTTCATGGATCGCAGTATCCTGGAAGGCAACCCTCATAGCGTGGTGGAAGGAATGGTCGTTGGGGCGTATGCCATGGGCGCCACCCAGGGGTACGTTTACATCCGAAATGAGTACCCTCTGGCCGTCCAGAATCTGAAGATCGCTCTGAAGCAGGCACGGGAACACGGTCTGTTGGGAAGAGACATTCTGGGCTCCGGTTTTGACTTTGATATCGAAATCCGGGTCGGCAGCGGGGCCTTTGTCTGCGGCGAAGAGACGGCGCTGATGGCCTCGATAGAAGGTAAAATTGGCGAGCCCAGGCCGCGTCCCCCCTATCCAGCCCAGAGTGGACTGTGGGGCAAACCAACCAACATCAACAACGCCAAGACATGGGCTAATATTCCTCTCGTCGTTAGAAATGGCTCCGACTGGTTCGCCAGCGTTGGCACGGAGAAGAGCAAGGGAACGATGATCTTCTCGCTGGTAGGCAAGATCCGCAACACAGGTCTGGTCGAGGTGCCGATGGGCATCAGCCTGGGCGAGTTGATTCACGAAGTCGGCGGCGGCATCCCTGGTGGCAAGAAGTTTAAGGCGGCCCAGATCGGCGGTCCCTCTGGTGGATGCATTCCCAAAGAGCATCTGGACGTGCCCATTGACTACGAATCGCTGACGGCCTTGGGAGCTATCATGGGGTCCGGTGGGTTGGTGGTGATCGATGAGGATGCCTGCATGGTAGACCTGGCGCGCTACTTCCTTAAGTTCACCCAGGAAGAATCCTGCGGCAAGTGCGTCCCCTGCCGGGTCGGCACGCGGGCCATGCTGGAGACGCTGGAACGCATTTGCGCCGGACAGGGGCGCGAAGGGGATATCGAATACCTGATCGAGTTAGGCCAGGAGGTCAAGCGTTCGTCGTTGTGTGCCCTGGGCGGGACGGCGCCCAACCCGGTGCTCACTACCATCCGCTACTTCCGAGATGAATACGAAGCTCACATCTATGACAAAAAGTGCCCGGCCAAAGTCTGCAAGGGGCTGATCACCTATGAGGTTGTTGCCAAGTTATGCACAGGCTGTATGGTTTGTGCACGCAACTGTCCGGTCGGCGCCATCTCCGGTGAGAAGGGTCAGCCCCACGTCATCAACCCGGAGGGCTGCACGCGGTGCGGGGTCTGCCATTCGCTCTGCAACTTCGATGCTATTGTGGTGCATTAGGAGTTGAAAATGATTCATGTAACCATAGACGGTCAAGAAATAGAAACTGAGCCTGGTCAAACGGTTCTTGAAGTGGCCCGGGAACACGGCATCCACATCCCCACTCTCTGCTACCACCAGGCAATGGAGCCGTTTGCGGCCTGTCGCCTGTGCGTGGTTGAGGTGGAGACGGGCCGCGGCCGGCAACTGGTGGCTTCCTGCGCCTATCCTTGCGCCGACGGCCTGGTTGTGCACACCAACTCGGACGTGGTGTTGCAATCGCGACGGATCACCGTGGAGCTGCTGATGGCTTCGTCGGCCCACGTCCCGATCATCCGCCAACTGGCTGACGAACTGGGCGTCGGCCAGCCGCGCTTTACGATGAAGAAGAACGACTGCATCCTCTGCGGCCTGTGTGTGCGAGCCTGCCAGGAGATCGTCGGCGTGGGGGCTATCAGCGTCATCAACCGCGGCATTGAGAAAGAGGTCAGCCCGCCTTTCCACGTCGCCTCTGACGTTTGCATCGGGTGCGGCACCTGCGTCCTGGTGTGCCCCACCGGGGCCATTACTCTGGCCGATATCACCGGCGGCGCGCAAGTGGTTCACTCGTGGAAATCAGAGTTCGAGGCGGTGAACTGCCGGGTTTGCGGCCATCACTACCTGGCCCCCAGGTTCACCGATCATACGGCCTTGCTGACTGAAGCAGGGAATGTACTGAGCAGCGTGGCGGCAGAGGAGGCCGGGCCATGAGTGAAGTCAGAGCGGGTGTTTTTATCTGCCAGTGCGGCGACCGCATCGCGTCCATCCTGGATGTGGGGACCCTGGAGAGGGAGGTTCGTGACCTGCCAGGAATTACCATCGCCCGGCGGCTTCGTTACTCCTGCTCGCCCGACGGGTTGGCAGCCATCCAATCGGCCATCGCCGAGGAGGGCTTGAATCGGGTAGTCGTCGCCGGCTGCACCCCCCGCACCCTGGAGCTTCGCTTCCGGGCTGCCTGCCAGGAGACCGGCCTGGACGCCAATCTGTTCGAGTTGGTGGACATCCGGGAAGGCTGCGCCTGGGTGCATCAAGATGAGCCTGAGGCAGCCACGGCCAAGGCGATTGATCTGATCCGGATGGGAGTGGCCAGGGTCACGCTGCGCCAGGCATACCAGCCGAGCAGCGCTGAGGTTGTGCCCGCCGCGCTGGTCATCGGTGGGGGGCTGGCTGGCATGACCGCCGCCCTGACGCTGGCGAACGCTGGCCTGCCCGTCAAGCTGGTCGAGCGAGAAGCAGCCCTGGGCGGCATGTTGCGCGAGGTGCACACCCTCTACCCCGACCGACGAAGCGCAGCCGAGTTCTTGGCGGAGAAGGTCGAGGCCGTGATCCACCATCCGCGCCTCGAGGTTCTGCTGGAGAGCCAGATAACAGACGTCTCAGGAACGTTGGGGCGCTACACGGTCAGCGTCAATGGGTCAGCAGGTCAACAAAATGGCCCGTTGAGCTTTGACGTAGGAGCGATCGTTGTCGCCACGGGGGCGCGTGCCTGGCGACCGTGGGGACTGTTCCGCTACGACGGGCAGCGAGTAGTCACCCAGCTCGAGTTTGAACGTGAGCTGCGGGACGGAAACACCGCTCTCCAGTCTGTGGTGATGATCCTGTGCGCCGGGCAGCGCAACGAAGCCGTGCCCTATTGCTCCGGCATGTGCTGCATGGGTGCGCTCAAGCAAGCGATGGAGGTCAAAGCAGCTAATCCGCAGGCTAACGTTACCATCCTCTTCCGCGACCTGTATCTGCTGGGCGAGGACATCTACGAGGAGGAACTGCTCAAGGCGCGGCGGGCCGGCGTGGAGTTCATTCGCTATACGCCGTCGTCGCCGCCAAAGGTGACCGACGAAGCGGTCGAGATCCATGACGAGTTGAGCGGAACGGACCGCCGTCTGCCCTACGACCGCGTCGTTCTGGCCGCTCCGCTGGTTCCGCAGCCTGACGCCAGCGTGGTAGCCCATACGCTGGACATCGCTCAGGACGAAAACGGCTTCTTCCCTGAGGTGCGCTATCGTCTGCGACCGCAGAACTACGCCGAGCGAGGTATCTACGTTTGCGGCGCGGCTCACTACCCGGCGGACTGGACCGAGGCCGAGTTCCAGGCCATTAGCGCCGCCTTCAGAGCTTCGTATCACCTGGGGATGGGTCAAGTCACCAGCCAGGCCCCCGTCGCCGTCGTGGACGAAAAGCTGTGTACCGGCTGTGGCAACTGCGTGGAGACCTGCCCCTTCGGCGCCATCTCCATGCATCAGCGAGAGGGGGTGCTGGACCTGTCCCAGATTAATCCGCTGCTGTGCAAAGGGTGCGGCAACTGCGTCGTCGCCTGCCCGGTCAAGGCCATCAGCCTGCCGATCAACAGCGACAGGCAAATGCTGGCCCAGATCGAGGCGGCCCTGGCGAGCGCCTCGCAGGACAGCCAGCCGCGCCTCCTGGTCTTCGGGTGTGAGTGGAGTAGCCACGCTGCCGCTGAGTTGGCCGGGGCCCGCCAGTTGAGTTACCCGGCCGAGGTGCGCCTCATCCGGGTGGGGTGCTCGGCTCGCTTCGATCCCACGCACATCCTGTGGGCCTTTTTCAGCGGGGCGGACGGGGTGTTTCTGGGAGCCTGCCCACCGGGCGATTGCCACTACCTCAACGGCAACCGCTACGCTCAGGAGCGCATCAACACACTAAGGGAAATGCTGGCCGAAAGCGGTTTCGACCCGCGCCGCCTGCGCCTGGAGTGGATCACTCCCGACGATCCGCACGATTTCGTAGACAAAATCACGGATTTTACGAACCTGGTGCAGGCTCTGGGCCTAAGCCCCGCCCGGAGAATGTGAAAATCAAGAGGAGAACAACGTATGTCAACGAAATTACAGCAAGAAGTATGGGCTTTGCAACGCTGCTCCGGCTGCGGGGCGTGCGTGGCGGCCTGTTCCAAGGGGGTGCTCCACTGGAACGGGGAGCAGCACCCCCTCCTGGAAGAGCGCGAAAAGGCGCTGGGCCTTTCCCACCTCAAGCTGCGGACCTGCGAGGTCTGCGAAAAGTTCTGCGAGCTGAGTTGCCCCCGCCTGGTGGAGTGGACGCCGATGGAGCCGCGCGGGATGGTCTCAGCGCGGTCGGCAGGCGTCGTCCACAGCGGCACCCCTAACGACGTTATCCAGGCGCTTCTGGTGGCTGCTCGCTCAGCCGACCTGATTGACGGCGTGGTCATGCTGGACATGGATCCCTGGACGTTGGAGCCGATCTCTCGCGTGGTCACGACCGTGGACCAGATCGTTAGCGGCGTGGGAATGCAGTATCTCTGGGCCCCGGTGCTCAGCGCGCTCAATGAGGCCGTCTTTGAGTTAGGACTGACCAGACTGGCTATCGTTGGCACTCCCTGCGTGGCCGAAGGAGCGCGCCGCTTGATGAACGCCGAGAATGAGCGCCTGTGGCCCTATCAGCGGGCCATCCGCCTGACCATCGCCCGCTTTTGCACTGGCGTCTACATGCCGGATATGATCGCCGAGTTGCTTGAGCGGGGAATGGGCATCTCCCGGCATCAAATCCGGGGCCTGACCACTTCGACGACCGACGGCCGGCTGACGGTGTCGCTGTGGGATGGGACGGAACGCACGATCCCGCTGACCGACGTCGAGCCTTTTACACGGCACGGCTGTGGCAGTTGCGACGACTATCTGGGCGAGTCGGCTGACATCGCGGTGGGGACTGTGGGAGCGCGGCCGGGCCATGTCACGCTCATCACCCGCACGCTGGCCGGCGAGGCTTTCGTCCAAAATGCTCGCCGTTTTGGTCTGCTGGAAACCGGCGCCCAGGTGGACGAAGCAGCGCTGAACGCCGCCAAAGCAGAAAAGGACCGGCGGGCGCGAGCCCGGGCCTTTGACGAGTTCCGCATCCTGATGATGGACGCCCTGAGCGATCCCAGGCAGCGGGCTCAGGTCAGGAAGCAATTCGTCAGTCTATACGGCGCTCCACAAGCGGAGATCTCAAAAAGGGAGGAACGTTATGTCACTTGTAGTGGATGCTAGTGGTCGCGATCTGCGATCCGTCAGCACAGAACTGAAAGAGGCGGTCGCCAAAGGGCCGGTGGTCATTCAGGGGGCGACCCATCTGCATGGGCTGGTGGCCGGTTTCAAGAGCGGCCAGATGATCATTGGAGGGGGCGGCGGCGACTATCTGGGCGTTCTAAACGATGGGGCCACCATCAGGGTCAAGGGGAACGCTGGCCGCTACCTGGCCGATAACATGACGAGGGGCACCGTCATCGTCGAGGGTGATGCTGGCTATGGCGTGGGTCAGTATTGCTACGGTGGCACCATCGTGGTCAAGGGGAATGCCGGCGATTTTACGGCGGTGATGAATAAGGGGGCTACCATCATCGTCGAAGGAAACGTGGGTGACGAAGTGGCGACCTACATGCTGGCCGGCGATCTGGTCATTGTGGGCAACGCTGGCAAGAATCTGGGCAACTATCTCATCCGCGGCAGCATCTATATCGGCGGTAAGTGGGAAAGCCTGGGGCACAACACTCTGCTGGAGGAGATGACCCAGGCCGACCTGGTCAAGCTGCGCGGCTACCTGGACGAATATAGCATTGAAGCCGATCCAACGCACTTCAGGAAGATCGTCCGCCTGTCAGAAAAGCCCTTCTATAAAGCGAAAGAAGCCCGCCCGGCTTGAACGCCCTCAGATACAGCTATCATGGAACTAATTGAAGGAGAATTATCATGCCACCAGTTAACGGAACCTTTTGTGTCACTGTGATGAAAGACCAGTGCATCAACGCCAGGATGCCGGGCAAATGCGCCACCTGCGTCGAGGTCTGCCCCTACGATGTCTACGCCATTGACCACGCAGGGAACGTCCATGTCCAGAACTACAATGCCTGTGTCGGCTGTCGTATCTGCTCCGAGTTTTGCCCGGAGAACGCCATTCGCATCAATCCCGCCGAGTCGGAGTTTCTGGTGCGCTCACCGTGGACCTTCCCTCAAGTAGAAGAGATTCACCACAAGGCCCAGACCGGCGAGTACATGCTGCGTGGTTTTGGCACCATGGGCTACGCGCCCGGCTTTGACAACATTACCGTCGTGCCTTCCCAGATTGCCTCTCCTGCCCCCCGCGACAAGTATCGGGAGGAATGCAACCTGGAGGTGGTCATCGGCGAGGATACCTGTGAGAATCCGGTACGCCTGCGGTATCCTCTCCTCTTTGCCGCCATGTCTTTCGGGGCGCTGTCCAGAGAGGCCAGGATGGCCCTGGCTATTGGCGCGGCTCAGACTGGGATCATCAGCAATACCGGCGAGGGCGGGTTGTTGAAGGATGAAACCTGGTTGATCAAGGGATACGAGAACGAGGAGCGGACGCTGAGGCGATGGGAGCCAGGCGGCTACCTGGTCGTCCAGTGGTCCACTGGCCGCTGGGGGGTCTCGGCCGATTACGTCCGCGCCGGTGATGCGGTGGAGATCAAGATCGGCCAGGGAGCCAAGCCAGGCATGGGTGGTCACTTGCTGGGAGCCAAGGTTACTGAAGAAATAGCCGCCGTGCGCGGTATTCCCATAGGCAGCGATGCTCTCTCCCCCTGTCGCTACTACGACGTGCAGGATTTGGAGGATATGAAGCGCATGGTGGCCTTCATACACGACGTAACGGACTACAAGGTGCCCATCTTCTTCAAACTGGGCCCCAGTCGTCCTTATGAAGATGTCAAAGCCTGCGTAGAGGCCGGGGCAGATGCCATCTCCATTGATGGGCTGGTGGGCGGCACTGGCTGTTCGCCGGCTGTAGTCACCCAGGGTGTGGGTATCCCCACGGTGGCCCTGATCCCGCCGGCCGTGCAAGCGCTGAAGGACCTGGGCGTCCATCGTAAGGTCAAACTCTTTGTCCTGGGTGGCATCCGCAGCGGGTTGGATGCCTACAAGGCGGTGGCTATGGGCGCCGACGGCGTGGGCTTTGGGGCGGCAGCCGAGATTGCCATGGGCTGCCGGGCCTGCATGGCCTGCCACACCGGACGCTGCCCCTACGGTATCACCTCTCAAGACCCCGCACTCCGCGCCCGGCTCGACCCCGTAGAAACTGGTCAGCGATTGGCTAATTTCATCAAGGCCACGGCTGAGGAGATCAAGATCTTGACCATGCTTTCCGGTCACGACGACATCAAAGATCTGGGCGAAGAGGATCTGCGGGCCATGGAGTTCAACATCGCCGCCATCACCGGGCTCAAGCTGGTTGGTTATGAGAGAAGGTTACCCTGGTGGGAGAACGGACAGGGAAGTTAGTCGATTCTCAGGCTAAACTATAATCTAATAGGAGGAATGAAAATGGCCGTGATTACATTTGATACTGCTGTTGTGACAAGCATGATGGAAGATGCTATCGAATTCTGTGCCAGGAAAACCGGGTTGAAAGACAGGGAGCAAGTTCTGGAAGCCATGCGCCGTGGGGATTGCTCTATCTGCGAATACCTGCGCCATGGTCTGATCAAAGGGGTGGCTAAGTATCTAGGCTCGGTGGATGACACTATCGAAGCTATCTACACCTATGAACCGGAGTACGCGACCGGCACGGACTATGCCATCCCTGCCTCGTCTGGCTTGAACCTGATCGCCAGGGTCAACCGCAAGAGCGCGGCGCTGTCGTCAGTTGTGGCCTCGGTAAGCGCGGCTCTGGCCGAGGAGTATAGAGAACTGGGCTGCCCCAAAGCCAACGCTTTGTGCTACGAGCTTGACGTCAAAGTGGCCGACGATGATGAAGTGCAAAAGCGCATCGGTTACGGTGCGCTGATCAACTCGTTCTACGTGCGCCCTACAGAAGTTTGGCACAGGTAAACCGCGCTATCCTGGCATCCTCACGGGCCTGGACCGGGGACGGGTGCCAGTTGCGGCCATCTACCTCTCCATCCTTGTCCTCCGGCTGCGTTCAGTCGGAGGACAAGGTACAACAGCGTGCCCTGCATCTGGGCAAGAATGATGGCGGAAGCTATCAGGGGTCTCATCGCCTGTGAGGCCGGCGAGAGCCTGGCGGAGATCATACCTCAGTGTGAGGAACATTGCCCGTCGTTTGATATCGGTCTTGACTGATTCAGCAAACACGCCTATAATAAGGGCGCACTGGCTTGTGCGCCCTTATTACTTTTCGCCTGCATACCAGCTCTGTGTTCCTCTGGCGTTAGACTTTTGAGGAGGATCGACCAGGTTTATGATAACCAACGACAAGCTGAAAATTCTGCTGCTGGCCGCGGAGGTGGTGCCCTTTGCCAAGACGGGCGGCCTGGCCGATGTGGCCGGTTCGCTCCCCAAAGCGATCAAGGCTCTGGGGCATGACGTGCGGGTGGCGATGCCCCGCTATGGTCGCATCAGCGTGGAGAAATTTGGCCTGGAGGAAGTGCTGGGCACCTTCCCTGTGCCCATGAACCATGAGACCGAACCGGCTCGCATCATGCAGACCACCATCGGTCAGGGCGTTCCTGTCTACATGGTGGATAGCGCTAAATACTACGCCCGCGACGGCATTTACATGTACGAGGATGACGCCGAGCGGTTTATTTTCTTCTGCCGGTCGGCGATTGAGATGCTCAAACAGATGGACTGGCAGCCCGACATCATCCATTGCCACGACTGGCATACGGCTATCGTGCCCAACTGGATGAAAACCATTTACGCCGACGATCCTTTTTTCGCCGGCACCGCCACCGTCTACACCATTCACAACCTGGCCTACCAGGGCATCTTCGGGTATCGGGTGTTGGAGGTGGCCGGTATAGATGAGTATGGCTTCATTGCCCACCCCGACACGAAGGATATAAACGAGGTGGTGGACTTTATGGGGCGGGGCATTTTCTTCGCCGATATGATAAACACCGTCAGCGAAAGGTACGCCCAGGAAATCCTGACCCCGGAACTGGGCGAGAAACTGGATCCCATCCTGCGCGACCGGCGCGACCGTCTTTTCGGCATCCTGAACGGCATCGACCCCGAAGTGTTCAACCCGGCCACCGACCGCTACATCGAGGCCAATTACGACCTCAGCCGCCTGGACCGCAAGGTAGCCAACAAGCTGGCCCTTCAGCGCGAGGGAAAACTGACCGAAACCCCTGATGTCCCCCTGATCGGCATCATCTCCCGTCTGGCTGATCAGAAAGGCTTCGACCTCATCAGCGAGATCATCGAGCCGCTGATGGACAACCTGGACATCAACTTTGTGCTCCTGGGCACCGGCGAACAGCATTACCACGAGATGTTCAGCGATATCGCCAGCCGCTATCCCGATAGAGCAGCCGTGTTTCTGACCTTTAACGCTCCGCTGGCTCAGCGCATCTACGCCGGGTCGGACATGTTCCTGATGCCCTCCCGCTTCGAGCCTTGCGGCCTGGGCCAGATGATCGCCATGCGCTACGGCAGCGTGCCTGTGGTGCGCTCCACCGGCGGTCTGGCCGATACGGTCAGGGATTTCAACCCCACCACCGGCGAGGGCAATGGGTTCGCTTTCAAGCCCTACCAGGCTATGGCTCTCTACACCGCCCTGGTGCGCGCCGTGGAGAATTACAGGCACAAGGGCGAATGGCATAAGCTCATGCTGCGGGGCATGACCGCCGATTTCTCCTGGGACGCTTCGGCCCGCAAATACGTGGAGCTTTACCGCCGCGCCCTGGCTACCAAAGGGGAACACGAGCTGGAAGAATACGAAGTAGCCAGGAGGATGAGCTGATGACGGGCGCTGCAAAAGACGTGGCAAGGGACATAGCCCACCTGGACGAGCTGGTGGCGGCCCTACCCGAAGCCGAGCGGGAGGTCTTTAACCGCATCTTCCACGTCAGCGCCACCGTCGGACAACTGAACCCGCCGCAGGCCATGCACCAGTGGATCGAGGGCTATTTCGGTTCGGTGGAGGCGGTGAAGAGCCAGCGCATCGTCAAGATCACCAACCTGATTACGGTGGAAGGCTCCCTTTTCAACGAGCTACGGGCCAGGCGGCCTATGGAAGCCAAAGGCGACGCCGACCTGGAAGAGACGATCATGAGCAACGTGGGCGATCCTTTCTGCAACCCGAAGGAAGGCACCCCGGAAGACGTTTTTGGCCGCGTGCAGGGCCAGCACTCCATCACCGCCAGCAATGTAGCCAAGTACGACGGTTTTCATGGCCTGGTGGTCTTCGACGAGCACAACCCCCTGAAATTCAGCGTCGAAGGGGTAAAGGATTATTTTGCCACCGCTCTGTCCTGGGCGCGTAGGGCCTATGGCGAAGATCAAAGGGCGCGCTACTTTTTCTTCATGTGGAACTGTCTATGGAAAAGCGGCGCTTCCATTTTGCACGGCCACGCCCAGATGACCCTCACTCGCGACATGCATTACGCCAAAGTGGAAGGCTGGCGACGGGCGGCTCTGCTCTACCGCCTGGGGCATGGCGCTGACTACTTCGATGACCTGTATGGCGCCCATCACGCCCTGGGCCTGGGCTTCGAGAGCGGCGATACCCGCGTCCTGGCCTACCTGACGCCCATCAAAGAGAAAGAAACGCTCCTCATCGCCGATAAGCTGGACGATGATTTTATCGAAGCCGTATACAAAACGCTCCAGTGCTTCGTCCAGCACTTAGGAGTGCGCAGCTTCAACCTGGCTCTCTACTGGCCGCCCATCGATCACGTGGAAGAGGATTGGAGCGGCTTCCCGGCCATCGTGCGCCTTGTAGACCGGGGCGACCCCAACAACAAGACCGCCGACGTGGGCGCAATGGAGCTATACGCGTCCAGCGTCATCGCCAGCGACCCTTTCCGCGTGGCCGAGGCTTTGCGGGAATGTTTCGAGGTTTAGGACATAAGGCGCCTGGCACTATTATGAAACCGAAGGATCAACAACGAACGTGAGAATTGAACGAACGCTGGCAGTGCTATCAATAATAGTATCTCTCCTCAAGACTGTGGTTGCTCATTGCGTCTGTAGGTTTCATCCGAGCGTGTGAAAAAGGGTTCAGTTCGTTAAATTCTACTGTTCGTTGTTGATCGTTTTTCATAGTGACTTCCAAAAGTGCCAGGCACCTGCTAATGTTTTAAGGTTTAGGAAAGGCATTGTTATGAACAGGTATACCGTCCGACGGGTAGATGTATCCTCTTTGAGCAGGGCCGGCTGTCTCCTGGGCGTGCTGGTCAGCCTGGTCCCCAGCCTGTTCTGTAGTCTGAGCGGGTTAAGACTGTCGCAGGCTCTGCACCGCTGGCTGGGCAGTCTGCGAAATGCTGAGATCGGTGGCTTGGGCCTGCCCGTCTCCGCAGACCTGGTCAGCATGTTTCACCTGGAGGGCCTGTTGCAACGGCTTCAGACCTTGACCCGCAGCTCGCCCCTCTTGATTTTGGTTCTGGCTCTCCTGCTATCTCTGGTAAGCGGCTTCATCATCTCCTTGCTCTTCGCCCTGGTCGGTTGGGGCTACAACATCATCGCCCGGCTGAGCGGCGGCCTGGTGGTGGAGTTGAAAGAAGTGGAGCCTATCGACCGGCAAACGACGTAACGTTACCATGCCCATACCTCGAATCATCCTCAAGCCTGGCCGGGAGAAACCGGTCCTGAATCGCCATCCCTGGGTCTTCTCCGGGGCGGTGAAAAGCGTCGAAGGCAGCCCGAACGATGGGGACATCGTGGCGGTGGTCGATCACCGGGGGCATTTCCTGGCGCGGGGCTACCTCAACCGTCGTTCTCAGATCGTGCTCCGCCTCCTGACCTGGGACGAGGGCCAGGCCATCGACGCCCATTTCTGGCGCTCCCGCGTGGCGCAAGCTCTGGCCCGCCGTCGACCCCTGGCCGAAGACCCCTCTACCAACGCCTACCGCCTGGTCAACGCCGAATCTGACCTCTTGCCGGGTCTGGTCGTGGACCGCTATGCCGGGTACCTGGTCGTCCAGTTTTTGACCCTGGGCGTGGACAGTCGCCGGCAGGAGTTGGTCGATATCCTGGCCGAGTTGGCCGCGCCAAAAGGCATCTACGAGCGGAGTGACGTGGACGTGCGGCACAAGGAAGGGTTATCGCCTTCCGCTGGCCCTGTGGGTGGGGAATCGCCGCCGCAGGTGGTGGAAGTCCTGGAGAACGGTTATCGCTTTCTGGTGGATATCAAGGGCGGGCAGAAGACGGGTTTTTACCTTGACCAGCGGGAGAACCGTCGTAAAATGGCCGCCTACTGTTCTGGCCGGGAGGTATTGAACGGCTTTGCCTATACGGGCGCGTTTGCCGTTTATGCCGCCGCTTCTGGGGCGACCAGGGTGGTCAACGTCGATTCCTCGGCTGAGGCTTTGAACCTGGCCCGCCGTAACGTGGCTCTCAACGGCTTCGGCGACGGCGACCATGAATACGTCGCCCGTGACCTGTTCCAGACCTTGCGCCGCTGGCGGGACGCAGGGCGACGCTTTGGGGTGGTCATCCTCGACCCGCCCAAATTCGCCTATAATAAGGGCCAGGTAAAAGCCGCCTGTCGAGGCTACAAGGACATCAATCTGCTGGCTATGGAGCTTATGAGGCCAGGCGGCTTTCTGATCACTTTCTCCTGCTCCGGCCTGGTGAGCGCTGACCTCTTTCAGAAGGTCGTTTTTGGGGCCAGCGTGGAAGCCGGACGAGAGGCCCAGATCATCGAAAGATTATCCCAGGGAGCCGACCACCCCGTATTGCTTTCCTTCCCGGAAGGGGAATATCTCAAGGGCCTCGTTTGCCGCATCCTCTGACCAGTCCGTTATCTCAATCTGATTACAAAGAGGGGCCGGGGAGCGCCAACCCGGCCCCTCTTTTTTATGGGCCTCCAGAATGGTCATAGGCCAAAATGCTTAGGCCAGGAGGCTGCAATCGGCGAGGGCGAGTAGGCTTAATGGCCTATAAGAGCGCCTATGAGGACGATGGAAATAAGCGATTTGTCCTCTGTGAAATTGGCAGGTCGGCCGATGCGTACCGGACCAAAGAGGGATATAATTCAGGTAACGGAGGTTGATCAAGACCTGAACGGGTGTATAGTACAGAGACCTGACAGGTTTTCAAAACCTGTCAGGTCTAGACGAACATCGAAAGGAGGACAATCATGAAAGTGAGAAGGCTTTTCTGGGTGATCGTGGTTAGCGTACTTTTGGTGGGAGCGATGGCGGTCTGGCCCCTTCCTGCGGTCGGGCAGGAGCCAGGCCCGGACATAATAGTCGAGCACCACGATCCTAGCTGGCGAGCTGAGTACTTCAACAACACCTCTCTCAGCGGCTCTCCGGTCCTGGTGCGAGCCGAGTCGGCCATTGATTTCGACTGGGGCTGGGGATCGCCGGCCCCCGAAGTGCCAGCCGATTATTTCTCCGCGCGCTGGACCAGGACTCTTGACCTGCCAGCCGGTCACTACATTTTCACGGCCATCGTTGACGATGGGGTGCGGCTGTGGGTCGATGGGCGATTGCTCCTCGATAGATGGCTTATTCAGCCGCCCACCACCTACAGCGCCCCGATTTATCTGAACGAAGGCCATCACGTCGTTCAGATGGAATATTACGAGAATACCGAAGGAGCGGTAGCCAGATTGTACTGGCAAGCCGGCTGGCCGACGCCAATCCCCACTCCGCCGCCGTATCCCACACCCGTCCCTCCTCCACAGGCCTGGCGAGGCGAATACTTCAACAATCGGTATCTCCAGGGGGCGCCGCTGTTTGTCCGCCACGACGTGGACGTCAACTTCGACTGGGGATTCGGCTCGCCTGGCGGTGGTCTGTGGAACGACGACTTTTCCATCCGCTGGACCAGGACGTTGTATTTCCCGGCTGGCAACTACCGTTTCAGCACCATCACCGACGACGGGGTGCGTCTCCAGGTCGATAACCACGTCATCATCGACCAGTGGTACGACCAGGGAGCAGTAGCCCACAAAGCCGATATCTACCTCCTGGAAGGCCAGCATACCGTGATCATGGAATATTACGAGCACGGCGGGCGGGCTATGGCCCGGCTGAGTTGGGAGACGGTTGGCCCTGGCCCTTTCCTACTGCTCCGCCGCCACCGCCGCCGCCCCCCCCTGGCCCTACCCCTGGCCCCGGCCCTTACCAGGGTTGGTGGGGAGAGTACTTCAACAATCTTTATCTGTCGGGCTACCCTCTTTTCACCCGCTGGGATGGGTACATCGATTTCGATTGGGGTTGGAGCGGGCCTGGTGGTGGCCTTTATAACGACAACTTTTCTGTGCGCTGGAGCGGCCAGATCAACGTCCCCGTGAGCGGACAGGTCACTTTCTACGCTTATCACGACGATGGGGCGCGGGTGTGGGTCGATGGGCAGTTGATCATCGACCACTGGTACGATCGGGAGCCTACCACCCACTCAGGCACCATTTACCTGTATGCGGGCAGCCATCAGGTGAAGGTAGAGTATTACGAGCACTATGAGCGGGCGGTGATCAAAGTCTGGTGGCAGTTGGGGGGAGGAGGCTACCCTGTGCCCTCTGGGGAAATCATTATCGACGATGGCGACCCCGGCTTCACACGGGGTGGCCCCTGGAATGGCTGGCGAAATGCTGCTCTCGGCTACGGCCATCACATGCTCTGGACCTACAATAGCCGTTACGAGTGCTATAACTTCGCCAGGTGGACGCCGGGGTTGCCGCGCGCCGGCCATTACGAGGTATACGCTTATATCCCCGGCGATTACGCCACCTCCCGGCGCGCTCGCTATCGTATCTTCCACAGCGGCCTGCGCCACGACCGCATCATTGATCAGAGCGCCCATTCTGACCAATGGGTCAGCCTGGGAAGCTACTATTTCTCCGCTTCTGGCGGAGAATTTGTTTTTTTATCCGATAACACCCACGAAGCGCCCCGTAGCCGTTACGTGAGTTTTGATGCGGTCAAGTTCGCGCCCTGTTAGCTTCAGCCTCAGCCGGGGGGATGACCTCTATTTTCAGCATATTGGTGCGTCCTGGCCCTCCCAGCGGCACCCCGGCGGTGATGATCACTTTATCGCCGGCCTGGGCCAGCCCTTCCGCCAGGGTTTTTTGCACCGCGGCGACCATCATCTGATCCGTATCGACGAAACACTCTACCATGAGCGGCTGCACCCCCCACACCAGGGCCAGCCGTTTACGGGTGTCCGCGCTGGGCGTGATGGCTACGATGGGGGTGGCCGGGCGGTGTTTGGCTACCATGCGGGCCGTGTAGCCCGACGTGGTGGAAGTGATGATGATCCTGGCTGAAAGCTCCAGGGCAATCTCACAGGTGGCCTGACTGATGGCGTCGGTGGGCGTGAAAGAGGGTTCCAAGAGGGCCTTTTGGGCCCACTCTTCGTAAGGAAAGGCTTTTTCGGCGGTGCGGGCTATACGATCCATAGTGCGCACGGCCTCGACCGGGTATTTGCCTATGGCTGTCTCCCCGGAAAGCATAATGGCGTCGGTGCCGTCCAGGATGGCGTTAGCCACGTCGCTGGCTTCGGCGCGGGTCGGACGGGGGTTACGGATCATGGAATCGAGCATCTGGGTGGCGGTGATGACCGGGATGCCGGCCTGGTTGGCCTGGCGGATGATCTGTTTCTGATGGATGGGCACCTCTTCGGCTGGAGTCTCTATCCCCAAATCGCCCCTGGCGACCATCACCCCGTCGCTGGCGGCCAGGATATCGTCAAAGGCTTCCAGGGCCTCCCGCTTCTCGATCTTGGCTACGACGGGGAGAGGCGCTCCCTTTTCGGCCAGCAGGTCCTTAAGTTCCACGACGTCGGCGACGCGACGCACGAAAGACAGGGCCAGGTAATCCACCCTCTGCTCAAGGGCAAAGGCCACGTCCTGGCGGTCTTTGGCCGTCAGCGAAGGGAGACTGAGACAGGTGCCCGGCGCGCTGACTCCCTTGTGGGAGCCGAGGTGGCCGCCGGCGATGACCCGGCAGCGGATGTCGGTCTCGGTCGTTTCCAGAGCCTCCAGTTCCAGCGACCCGTCGTCCAGCAGGAGGCGGTCTCCGGGCCGAACGTCCCGCGCCAGCTCAGGATGCGGCAGGTTGACCTGGTGGGCGTCGCCGGGCACTGGCCGGGTGGTCAAAGAGAATTCTTCGCCGGGCCGCAACAGGACTTTGCCCTCCGCCAATGCGCCTATCCGCAGTTTGGGGCCTTGCAGGTCGCCCAGGATGGCTATCACCCGTCCTTCCTCCTGGGCCAGACGACGGATCAGGGCTATGTTGCGGGCGTGGGTGGCCTGGTCGCCGTGGGAAAAGTTGATACGGGCCACGTCCATGCCGGCCCGCACGATGTCCCGCAAGACTCTTTTTTTCTCAGAGGCCGGGCCTATGGTGCACACGATCTTGGTGCGGCGCATCATCTCTGACCTCACTTATCCCCTGCCCACTTCCCCCTCACTCCAGCGGTGTTCCAACGGCCAGGATATCGTAGGAGTCCACTTCCCCATATATCCGGGAAAGCTCGACCTGGAAGGAGGCCGTTTCGCCCGGCCCCAACTGCTGGACGGCTACAGAGTCCTGGCTGAAGATAGACAACACCTCGCCGGCCTGACCGTAAAGTATTATGTAGACTCCAACGTTGCTCATTCCCAGGCCGCTGTTGTTCTGAATATCTCCCTCGATGAGAAAGCTTCCGCCTTCGGTATTCTCGGTGCTGTCAAGCACCAGCAACTCGACCTCGGTGCGGGGCGTGTCAGTCATCGTGAAATTGAGGGTGTAGCTGGCCGCGTCGGTCAGCCTGGCTGCGGCCAGCTCGGCCTCGGAAACTATGATCCAGAAAGGCGATTGACCGTCTGCTTCAATTTGAGGCCGCTGCAAAGAGGCCCGGGCCGCAGTGCCGATCTGCTGGCTTTCTTTATTAAAAAGGGCCACGTCCATGATAACCACCGTTCCGATAGTCTGGCCGGAGATGTTGCGCACTGCTCCGGCAATGTTGAGAATGCCCTTTTCGTCTATCCAGGAATTAGAGCTTACGACCTCAAAAACGTCGGAAGGAACCGGGGTGAGACTTATTTCCAACTGGCTGGCGGTCGCCTGTCCTGACCAGGACCCGAGAAGCTGCTCCAGGTCCACGCCCTGTCCCGCCGCCAGGAACGCCCCCACGCCCCCGGCGATGACCAGACAGCCACAGCACAAGGCCACCACCCCTACCAGGAGGATAGGCAGCCTTCGTCTTCTTCCTGCTCTCCCTGGCTTTTTGGCTGGCTTTCTGGGGCGGGCCTTCGGTTTGGGGGCTGCTGGTTTCTTCGCTGGCTCCTTCGCTGCTTCCGGCGGCGCTTCGATGAGGATTTCCTGGCCGCATTTAGGACATTGTTCATCATCTTTTTGCAAGGCCGTACCACAGGATGGACACTGGTAGGTCAGCACGATCAGCGCTCCACACTGGTCACAACGTCCATCTCTTTCTGGTATCTCTGCGCCACAATTAGGACACTCCACGTTAACCTCCTTGCTCCTGATTTCCGCTGGTGATTATACTCTCTTTTCGCTTTTTTGTCACTCCAGACCGACAGACTGGAAAGATTTCTTGCATTCCGCAGTAAAGGCACCGCTCACGACAATCAACGCTCAGGTGGCCGCGCAAAGAACGCTCATACTCGGTCCACAGAAATTCGGGCCTGACCCCCACCTCGATGTGACCCCAGGGCAGCGCCTCGTGGAAAGGGCGCAGGCGGTAAGCGTAGAAATCGGGATCGAGGCCCACCTCGGCAAAAGCCTGGCGCCAGCGCCCGGCGTCGAAGCTCTCGCTCCAGGCATCGAAGCGGGCTCCCAGTTCCCAGGCCCGAAGGATGACTGGCCCCAGGCGGCGGTCGCCTCTGGCTAAGACCGCCTCCAGGAAGCTGGTCTGGGGATCGTGCCAACTGAAGTGCAGTCCGCCCCCGCGCAAACCCTCCCTTAAGCGCCCCAGTCTCTCCTGCAAGCGGGCCTCATCCAGCAGGGGCACCCACTGGAAGGGGGTATGAGGTTTGGGTATGAAAGTAGCCACGCTGACGTTCACCCGGGCGCGATGACCTTGCAGGCGGCGGCCTATAGCCCGTACCTCCCTGACCAGATCGACGATGGCAGCCACGTCTTCCATCGTCTCCGTCGGCAGCCCGATCATGAAGTACAGCTTGATTCGCCGCCAACCGCTGCCGTAGGCTGCTTCGGCTGTACGCAGCAGGTCTTCGTCGGTCAGTTTTTTGTTGATCACGTCGCGCAGACGTTGAGTGCCCGCTTCAGGGGCGAAGGTCAGCCCTGTCTTACGGCGCTGCTGGATCATTTCGGCCAGAGTGACAGAGAAGGAATCGAGACGCAAAGAAGGCAGAGAGACGGACAGCGGGGGGGTTCTGTAGCGTGAGATAAGCTCCCGCACCAGGGCCTCGATCTGACTGTAATCGGCGCTGCTCAGAGAGACCAGGGCTATCTCCTCGTAGCCTGTGCTTTTCAAGATAGCATCGCTTTCGGCCAGCACCTCGTCCAGAGGACGCTCCCGCAAAGGGCGATAGATCATCCCCGCCTGACAATAACGACAGCCCTGAGTGCAGCCCCGCTGAATCTCGATCATGGCCCGATCGTGCACCACATTGATGTAGGGCACAATGAGGTTGATCGGGGGGGGAGGCAGGGTCGGCACGATGCGCTTGACCACCTTGTGGGGCGCTTCGGGGACGGTGGGCCTCACCTCGGCCACCGTTCCATCTCCACGATAAGTTACCTCATAAAAATGAGGGACATATATGCCCTCGATCCTGGCCGCTCGCCGCAGAAACTCGTCTTTTGTCCCCGGCCTCTTGACCATTGCCTCTCCATAGGCGGCCACCAGCTCCAGCAGCACCTCTTCTCCCTCCCCAATGACAAACAGATCGAAAAAGTCGGCCAGAGGTTCGGCGTTGTAGGTCATACTGCCTCCGCCGATGATCAGAGGATGGCCCCTGTCTCGCTCCGAAGCCAGGAGGGGAAGACCCGCCAGGTCGAGCATGTTCAGAACGTTGGTATAGTTTAACTCGTAGGGCAGGCTGAACCCGATAATGTCGAAGTCGCGGAGCGGCCGGCGTGATTCCAGACTGAAGAGAGGCACACCAGCTCGCCGCATGGCGGCCTCCATGTCGATCCAGGGAGCGTAAACCCGTTCGGCCAGCAGGCTCTCCTGGCGGTTGACAATATCGTACAGGATCATAAGCCCCAGGTTGGACATGCCTACCTCATAGGTTTCGGGGTAGGCCAGGGCGATCTTAACCTCCACCTGCTCCCAGTCTTTGACTACGCTATTCCATTCGCCCCCGGTGTAGCGAGCCGGTTTGCTAACCTGGGGTAGAATTTGATCCAGTAAAGCTTCATCTATCTTCATTAAACATTACATCATTATTCTCAAGTCGGGAAAATCTGTGGGCCTCACTTTGGGTCAGTTTGAACCTGAACCTATTGTAGCACAATGCTCCCTGACAGGCAAATATGTTCAATGGCTTAGGAGCGCCGGAAGAGACGAGAGAGGCTGGCAACGGATTTACAGCCTTTGTCAAATAAGAGAAAAACTGGTATAATCTAATAATGTCTGAAGAGTGCAATCCTGAAAACTCCTTTGCAGTAGCCGGTTTGGGTCCACAACCAGGTGGGATACAGGCGAAAAAAGCGAAAACTCCCTATTGACGTTTGTGTCCAAAATTGGTAAAATAAGATAACACATTGGTAACAGGATGGTGACCAGCTACCATCGTAATCGGAGAAAGATTCTCGTGATCTGTTTTTCCCACGCTCGATTTCGGCGTGGCCTTAAATCTAAAGAAGGGGAGCACTAGTATGGCAAGGTCGAGAACACAACAAATGGTGGATCGCCTCAAGGAGCTACAGATCAACACTCCTGATATCGAAGCCTCAGCCGTGGTGAGCGTTGATGGCTTGATCATGGCCTCGTCTCTGCCGGCCGGAGTAGAGGAGGACCGGGTCTCAGCCATGTCGGCGGCCATGCTCTCGCTGGGCGAGCGTATCGCCAGTGAGCTGGGACGAGGTATCCTGGACCAGGTCTACATCCGAGGGGAGGCCGGCTACGTCTTCCTGATGTCCGTGGGCGAGGATGCGGTCTTGACGGTACTGGCCAGAAAACAAGCTAAACTTGGGCTGCTTTTCCTGGATATGAAGCGCACGGCTGAAGAGCTAGCCAGGATCGTGTGAGAGATTCACTGCCCCAAAATTATTCAATCAATTTTTGACCACAAGGAGGTATAACTGTGACTGATTACCCTATACCGAAAAGCGGTCTGTATTACCCCAACAAGATTGCCAGGATCTATCTGATGGCTATGGAGGATGTGATGGGTAAAAATGGCATCAACGCTGTGCTCAACATGGCCAAGCTGGCCCACCTGCTCGACAACTATCCTCCCGATAATCTGGACCGCGAATTCGATTTCTCCGATTATTCTGCTGTTAATGGCGCCCTGGAGGATATGTATGGGCCTAGAGGAGCCAGAGGGCTGGGCATCCGGGCTGGCCGGGCTTCCTTTGCCCAGGGTCTCACCGATTTTGGCTCCCTGGTAGGGATGGCTGATCTGGCCTTCAAGCTCCTGCCCCTGGGAGCTAAAATGAAAGTGGGGCTGAAGGCCATGGCCGAAACCTTTTCCAAGTTCAGCGATCAAACCAGCCGCCTGGGGGAAGAAGGGGAGCGGTATATATATATCATCGAAAAATGTCCCGTCTGCTGGGGACGTAAGACTGACAAACCCTCCTGCTTCGCCGCTGTGGGACTTCTTCAAGAGGGTCTTAAGTGGGTCAGCAGCGGTAAGGACTTTAAGGTGGAGCAGATTACGGCTAAATCTGCAGGAGACGAGAGCTGCGATTTTGCTATCTATAAAGAGCCGCTTAACTAGAGAAGTGATGACCCCCGTATCTCTCAGGCGCTCGTTGGGGTGAGGAGATTTGACTCCTGTTAATTAGTGGTGACTCTTGGTTCAGCCGTAGCTACTGACCTCCAGGTAAGTAATAATATGTATAATGGGGGATGGGGTTGCCAGTGTGTTATCGTCAACCACCGAGGAGCAAGCCGCTGATACCTGCCCCTTCGTACCGTCTACCTATGAACTCAGGACACGAGTGCTTGAAGGAGATGAGCTCAGGTGGACAAACACAAAATCTTAATCGTCGAGGATGACTCCGATACCTCTGACATGCTGTGTTTCTATTTCGAGGCTCAAAACTACGAGGTTTTGGCTGCCGAATGGGGCAAAGATGCATTAGAAATGTGCCAGCAGATGGTGCCCGATCTGATTATCCTGGATATCCGCTTACCGGATATCAATGGTTATGAGGTATGCCGCCAGTTACGCGATAACCCTCGTACCAGCCATACCCCTGTCATTTTCCTGACAGAAAAGAAGGAACGAGAGGACAAAATCACCGGTCTTAAACTGGGGGCGGTCGATTATATCACTAAACCCTTCGACATCCAGGAGCTACGGTTGAAGGTGCGTAACACTCTCCGCCGGGCCAGTCACAAAAGCCTGTTCAGCCCCACTACCGGCCTGCCTGGCAGCCAATTGCTGAAAGAGCACCTGGACTTGCTTATTGGCAGGGCAAATTGGGCCCTCTTGTCCATAGACCTCGAAGGTCTGGAGTGCTTTAAGGAGGCTTATGGCTTTGTGGTAAGCAGCGATCTCATCCGCGCCACGGCTATGATCATCAGCAACGCCGCCCAGGAAACAGGTAGCGGCAATGATTTCGTGTATCAGGCTGGCGATGGCGAGTTCATCGTGGTCACCGCCCCGGACACGGTCGAGGAGCTTAGAGCCAAAATCCTGACCCGCCTGCAACGAGCGATACGCTACTTCTATTCCATTAAGGACCGCGAGGCCGGGTGTATAAGCCTGAAATGCGCTGAGGGGGAGAAAAAAGTGCCTCTTATGTCCGTCGCCGTGGGCATCATGACCGATGAAAGCGCCTCTTTCCACGATGCAGGTCAAATCTTGGAGGCCACCACCCAGACCAGACAGATAGTGGCCCAGTGACCGCCAGGGCAGTGGCTCAGAGGGCATGAAGGTCGTTGCCGATTCCCTCCCCGCCCAGCCGGACAATGTCATCTCTGGTGAATCCCTGGGCCAGAAGAGGCTGCGCCACCTCCGTCCCCAGGTCAGGCACGTAGGCGCATAACAGGCGGGCTGTTCCTGCCGGGCGCACTATATACCGGCCCATATAGGCCGGTATTAACACGCTCTGCCCCTGCTCCACTTCCAACCGCTTCCCCGCCCCGTATTCTATAGCCACCTTGCCCTCCAGAAGACTATACAGGCGGCAGGTGGCCCGATCTTGTCCCCCTACCTGCCCGACCTCAAGCTCCCACAGCTCCAGAACAAAATACCGACAGGCCACCAGATAGGCTCGACGGTTATCCCCTTCCCGAAGGGTGATACTTTTCACCTTATGGTCTGGCCATAAGCCAAAATCGGTCACCTCCAGGGCCTGGTCCACGTGCAGGGGACGGGACTGCCCGTCCAGCCCCACCCTGTTCCAATCGTATATCCTGTAGGTTCGATCAGAACTCTGCTGAATCTCGAACAGCACAACGCCCGGTTTTATGGCGTGGACCGTGCCTGCCGGAACGAAGACCACGTCTCCAGCAGCCACCTCCAAATGGTACAGGTGCTCTGCCAGCCGCCCTTCCTCAATAGCCTGCTTCATTTCCTGGGCATCGATCCGCTCCCTGAAACCGTGAATCAACCCTGCCCCCGGCTCGGCGTGGATTATATACCAGGCTTCCGTTTTGCCGAACGGTTCCCCCTCGTTCTCCAAAGCGTATTGGTCATCGGGATGAACCTGGACAGATAGCACCTCCTGGGCGTCTATGAACTTGGTGAGCAGGGGAAAATGGGGTGATGTCACCCGGTCGCCCAACAGATAGGGCCCCAGTTCTGCCGTCAGGGTTTGTAACGTCCGACCCCGATAGATTCCATTCCGTACCACACCTTCCTCTGTTATTTCCCACGATTCGCCGATCTTCTGGCCGGGCGGGAGCGCCTTGCCCAGAACCTTCTCCAGGTTCCTTCCTCCCCACACTTTTTCCTTATAAACTTCCTCAAATTGCAAAGGATAAAGAAGAGGTTCGTTCATGGTGCTGGCCTCCTGGGACAATGTTCATCCTTGAGCATAGCATAAGGCGCCGGGTTTGTCAAAACAGGGCCTCAGGGGCCAGACCCCTTGAGTAGAACCGTTGACACAGTTCACTGTTTATGGTATCCTTTGTCTACAGATATTTCCGAGTTCGTTGCTATTCCAGGAGAAAGTCTTATGAAGTCTCTAACCAGATCGCTTGCCTTGTTAGCGGCCATCGTGTTTGTCGGGGCCTGTACCCAGGCGCCGACCGCACAGGCGCCTGGTACTAACAACGAACGTTCGCTGTTGCCAGTCGCCTCTGCTACCCCAAAACCGACGCCGAGTCCTACGCTTACCCCCACCGCCACGCCGCCGCCGCCACCTCACCTGATCTTGTGGCACTCTCTCGACCCCGCTCAGGCAGAACAGTTGAAAGAAGAGGCCAAAACCTTCGTGAGCGACTATCCCAACGTCAGCATCGATATCCAGCACTACGCCAGCGAACAGGAGTTAAGCCGGGCGCTGGAGGCAGGTAGCATAGACTTTGACATCGTGCTCGGCAGTACTACTGTGGTCGAATACATGCAGGTCAAGGGTCTTATTCTGCCCGCCGACCAGGTTTTTACCGAGAGTTTTATCGACACCTTTCTTGAAGTTGGCGTCGAAGGGGGCAGCCGGCATAACCAGGTCTGGGGAGTGCCCCAGGCTCTCGGCCTGGAGCTGGTGTTGTTTTATAACCAGGAGCTTCTGCCCGAACCGCCTGAGAATACCGCAGCCATGATCGAGAGGGCTGAAAAGTTGACTGATCTCGACCAGGAACGTTACGGTCTGGTCATGAACTATAGCGATCCCTTGTGGCTTATCCCCTGGTTATCGGGCTTTGGGGGCTGGCTGGTCGATGAACAGGGACAACCCACTCTGGACACCACGGCCATGACCAGGGCGCTCCGTTTCCTGCACGATCTCAAGTTCGAAAGCCGGATCGTGCCCGCCCAAATCGACTATGACGTAGCCAGGGACTTATTTATGGAAGGTCGGGCCGCCATGCTGATAGACGGGGAGTGGGCTTTGCCGGGTTATAGGGCCACTGAAGGGCTGCGCCTGGGTCTGGCTCCTCTGCCACGGATGACTGATAGCGGCCTGAAACCGACTCCCCTGATAGCGGGCCGTTACTTCGTGGTTGGGGCTTACCTCTCTGGGGGCAAGCTGGAGGCCGCCCGCCTTTTCATCGAATATATGACCAGGAGCGAAACCCAGTTACAGTGGACACGGGCCTTTGGCGTCCTGCCAACCAGCAAAAAGGCGCTTAAAGACGACCTCATCCAGGATGATCCCTTTCTGAAATCTCTGGCCGCTCAGATGGCGACCGGCAGGGCCATCGGTCTAGGCCCTGCCTTGCCGGTGGTTATGGAGGCTATGCGTTCTCCCCTGGAAAAGGTGATGAACGATGAGCTGACCCCTGCCGCCGCCGCCCGCCAGATGCAAACCCTGGCCGAGCAAGAGTTGGATTGACAACTTACCCTTGTCATGGTATATTGAGGGAGAGCAGGATTAAAGCGGCGTCAGTATCTCATGCGAAAAGGAGAAAAATCATGGACCTGGAAAAAATGTTTGCCGTTTTAGAAGACTTCAGAAAAGAAGCCAAGGTGAGCGCCGTTTTTGGCGAGCCGGAAACGGTGGGAGATAAGACCATCATTCCTATCGCCCAGGTCTCTTACGGATTCGCGGCGGGGTTCGGCGAGGGCAAGTCTCCGGCCAAAGGCGAAGAAGAAGAGGCCGGAGAGGGCAAAGGTGGCGGTGGTGGAGGCGGGGCTTCTGTCCGCCCTCTGGCCGTTTTGGAAATCACCCCTGAAGAGACCAACTTGACCAGTATCGTCGATGCCAACAAGATAGCCCTGGCTGGCATTGCCCTGGCGGCCTGGTTCTTGTTCCTCGTCAGCCGCACGTCCCGTAAGAAAAAGGCTTGAAAAGTTTCCCTTCCCAACTTATGTTAGGTCAGAAACAAGCCCCCTTTAAGCGCCATCTGCCAGGCGGCTCTGTGGGATAGCCCTTCGTGACTGTCACTTGCGTAGGATATCATAGGTGTGGTATAATGGATTTGCGCCGAGAGAGGGAGAGCATCCCCAGGCCACTGCTCCGGGTCATTTTATCTGATGAGGGCTCCACAGGCGAGAGAGGTCAGATTGGGCCTCGATTGCAGCCAAAACGGCTCTTTTAGGAGGATCACCAAGAGATGACGATTTGTCCGAGTTGCGGCCAGGAAGTGGCTAGCGACGAGGTAATTTGTAGATACTGTGGGATTCCCCTCGCCCCTCTCCCCTCTTCAGGGGATAACCGTGAAGGCGCGCTTCCCACTGTGGCGAAGGAAGAGGCTTCCACCAATGAAAAAAATCAGGCCACGACCTACGCCGAAGAGAGAACTTATCCCTACCTGATGGTGACCACCGGCCCTCAAGAAGGACAAGAGTTCGTCCTGCAAAGACGTACCCGTCTGGGGAGAGGGCAGGACAACGAGATCGTTCTCGACGCTCACAAAATCTCCCGCCATCACGCTATCATCGATGTCTTTGATTGGGGCTGCACCATCACCGACTTGAACAGCGCCAACGGCACTTTCGTTAATGGGGCCAGGATCACCGGCGGCCATCAGTTGAACGAGGGAGATGAGATTGTCCTGGGTGACGCCAGTGTGGTCTACCACCAGCCCCTTGTTATGGCCGAACCACTACCGCCAGTGGCTACCCCTCCGGCTGGTGGCAGTCCTTTATCGGTGCCGCCAGCGGCGCTGGTGCCGCCTGCTCCGTCCGCGCCCGGCAGGGGAACCTCTATCCTGATGGGGATTTTGCTTGGGGTGGCTATATTCGTGCTCATCATTATCATCTTGATTGCCAGCGGTGGGGCGTGGTTTTTTCTGGGGCGGGGCCCTTCTACGGTCACTCCCGCAGCCCTGGCGAGCGTCACCGCCACTCCTCAGCCCACCATCGCCACCACTACTGCCGGGCCACCTTCTATCGAATCGCCCACTTTCACCTCCACTCCTGCTCCCGCTATAGCGCCTACAGGAACGGTGTCAACGCCAGTTTTATCACCTACAGCAGTACTCAGCGCGGGCCCCACAGTGGTCAGCGTTCAGATGTGCCAGGCCGTGGACGAAGAGGAAAAACCGCTCGACGCCACCCAGATTTTCAGGCCAGAGGATACTATTTATTGCTCGGTGCAGGCTGCCAACCTTCAGAACTCCACGTTAAGCGCCCGCTGGTACATTGATGACGAGCTTATTTACGAATCCAAACCCCGCCAGGAGTTGAACGACAGTCAGTACGTCAGCTTCAGGGCGAAGCTGGCCCGGGGAGAATGGCTTGTTGGGGATTACAAAGTCGAAATATACCTTGAAGACGTCCTGGCTACCCAGACAGAGTTCAAGGTGAGAGACGTCACCGCCCTGCCCCTTGAACCCCGCCAGGGGACAATTGAAGGCGTCTTTAACTGGGAAGATTACATTAATGAGGCTTCGTGGACGACTCATGCCAGCGAACGGTTGAATCTCGCCGTCGATTACCCCCAGGATTGGTACTGGGAAGAAGCCGACGACTTTCTGAGCCTGGTCATGGAGGAAACCGGCGCCCAGGTATTGGTTTCACCTGTCCTCACCTGGAAGGGTTCAACCCAGGAACTGGCTACCGAGTTCTTCAAAGCTATGAGCCAGGACTTGTCTGAGGCCCAACAAAACTACTCCTCTGGAGACGTGGCTGTCCAGGGTGGGTGGGCCATCGGTTTCAGCTTTAAGAACGAGAGCGAGGTTCAGTTCCAGGCCGAGATATGGGGGTTGCCCTGGCAAGAGGGTGGCTGTCTGATGCTCTTTGATGCTCCTATACAAGAGTGGAACGGAGCCTCGCTTGTTTTTCTGCAAATAGGCACCAGCGCTCGACCTCTGAAGGAAAAGAGTCAACCAACGGTGGAGCCTACCCCATCTCCTACCCCGACGCCTGCGCCACTCCAGGGACGCATCGCCTACACCCGCTACACTACCGGACCGGAAGAGGCCAGACGCCAATTGTGGATTATGAACCTCGACGGCAGCGAACAAAGGTTGTTGACGGATTGGGCCAGCAAGCCTTCTTTCTCCCCTGATGGGCGGCAGGTGGCTTTCTACGGCTGGGAAGGTATTGAGGGGGCCAACGGCGTGCACGTGATCAGCAGCGACGGCCAGGAACACTACAAGGTGTTGGACGACGGCTTTGCTCACTACGTCGATTGGTCGCCGGTAAGTATGGATATCGCTTTCTCCGCTCAGCGGGGCAGACGCATGGATATCTTCGTCATAACTGTTGGCGACAAGGACGAACACCCGATCATCGATGGCAAGGAGCCAGGTTGGTCGCCCGACGGCCAGCAAATCGTGCATTGGGGTTGTCAGGAAAGCAACTGTGGTCTGTTCATCATCCGATCCGACGGCACCAATAAGACCCGGTTGACCGACGGCGCCCACGACGGGACGCCCGTCTGGTCACCCGATGGAAGCAAGATCGCCTTCATCTCCGACCGGGACGGTAACTGGGAAATCTACGCCGTCAGTCCCGACGGCAGCGCCCTGACCCGTCTGACCGACGATGCGGCCCACGACGTTCACCCTGCCTGGTTGCCCGACAGCAGCGGTCTGGTCTTCCATTCAAACCGTGACGGGGCGTGGGGAATCTGGCTTATGCACGCCGACGGCAGTAACCCACGCAAAATCATCGGCACTCAACTCAGCCCCGAATGGCAGTACGATACTCTCGACCTGGCCCCTTAACTTTTCACAGCAGCAAGCAGCAAGTGGAACAGTGATTGAAAGAAACCAGGTTTTTTAGCAAAAAGCCAGACCTGATACGTGCTCGCTTGCCATTATATCAAAGTTGGAGTATAATATCAACGCCAACAAGAAGACCTTCAGCACAAAAACACAAATGAGGAGGAAAGCTAAATGAGCAAGAGGATTTGTGCGATCAGCTTGCTGAGTATCTCGATCATCGTGGCTTTGGTTATTGGCGGGCTTAGTGGTGTGCCCCCCGTCGAGTCGAAGCCCAATGGAGTAATCGCCTTCATGACCGACTATGGTACAAAGGACTTCTACGTGGGCGCAGTCAAGGGGGTCATCTACTCTACCTTCCCCGATGCGCGGGTGGTAGACATCACCCACGAGGTGACGCCCTTCGATGTCCACGAGGGAGCAGTGACGCTATGGCTGGCCGCCCGCGAGTTCCCATCAGGCACGGTCTTCGTGGCCGTGGTCGATCCGGGCGTGGGCACGGAACGGCGGGCCATCGCCATGGAGACCAAAAACGGCCTCTTCTTCGTGGCCCCCGATAACGGTCTCCTGACCCTGGCTATGAACGAGTTTGGGGTGGAACAGATCAGAGAGGTCACCAACGAGGAATGGATGCGCCTGCCTGTCTCCTACTCCTTCCACGGACGAGATATCTTCGGCCCCGCAGGCGCACACCTGGCCCAGGGCTGGGACCTGAGCGAAGCCGGGCCAGAAGTGACCGATCCGGTCATGCTGGAAATCGAAGCAGCCCAGGTTGCGGACAACCAGGTGATGGGCCAAGTGCTCATGGTGGATCAATACGGCAACTTCCAGGCCAACATCGACGGCGAGATGCTGCAAGAGATCGGCCTGGAGTTCGGCGATGAGGTCAGCGTCAAAGTGAACGAAACGGAGATCGAAAGCGTCTTTGTGCACACCTACGGCGACGTGCCCGAAGGCGACGACCTGATCTTCGTAGCCAGCACCGACCTGGTGGAGATTTCCATCAACTGGGGCAACGCCGCCGAAAAGTTTGGAGCCGAAATCGGCAGCCCGGTGACCATCACCAAACACGAATGACGCGAATCATTCGCCTTATTCGTTGTATCCGTTTATTCGCGATTCAGAATTGTTGGGGCCAGTCCTGGTGGGGCTGGCCCTTGTTGCAAGGGGGATGTATCAGCATGAGCCATAATGAGCCAACGACAACCTTAGCGATTGAGTTACCCTCAGAAGTGTACCGGCGCTTGCAGCAGAAAGCTGCGGAAATAGACATCGCTATAGGGAAGTTAGCTTCTGAAGCGATAGAGACCTGGCTGGCCTCATCAGACGATGTCCAGGACAGACGCCATAAAAGAGAACAGGTCAGGCAGAAGTTGCGCCAGGCAGGGCTATTCCGCCCCCTTAGCGAGCAGTTGCGGAATCGGATCATTCCCGACGTGAAACACGAAGAGGTGGAAAGCGCCCTGGCCCGGGCTGGAGGCAAGCCCTTGAGCGAGATCATCATTGAGCAACGAGGCCCGAAACTGTGAGCGATTTCTACCTGGACTCCAGCGCCATAGCCAAACGCTATAGCCCGGAAACTGGTAGTGCCTGGATCAAGGGACTTACCGACCCGGCTGCCGGACATGACCTTATCATCCTGGAAATCACTATCGCTGAAGTAGCGGCGGCTCTGGCTGCTAAAGTTCGTGCGCCCAAAGGTATTACCCCGACAGAACGCGACCTTGCACTGGCGGACTTTCTGCGAGATTGTGCTAATCAGTACGATCTGTTAAGCGTTTCGCGAGAGGTGATCGATCTGGCCGTTGCTCTTACCCAGCGCCATACGCTACGCGGTTACGACGCAGTGCAGTTAGCTGGAGCGCTGGTGGTTAACCGCATTTTATTAGCCAATGAGCTGCCCCTCCTCACTTTCGTTACGGCTGATGACGACCTGGCAGATGCAGCACGATTAGAAGGTCTGGCGACTGAAAATCCCAATCAGCATCCCTGAACTACGCTTGTGCTCTTTGTATCCTTTTTGGCTACAGTCAGGAGCAGGGAAGAAGGTGGGAGAGATGTTATTAGTGATTGATATCGGCAACACGTACATCGCGTTAGGGGTCTATCGCGGGGAGGAGCTAATTGCCCGCTGGCAGGTAACGTCCGGGGCTTATAAGACGGTGGACGAGTACACCGTGCTCCTGGCCGAACTCTTCGCCCGGCGGGAGGTGGAGGCTGCGGCGATCACGGGCGGGGTCATCTCCTGCGTGGTGCCTCCTCTGCTGGCTACCTTTCGCCGCATGTTTCGGGAATACCTGGGTCTAACTCCGCTGGTGGTGGGGCCGGGCCTCAAGACCGGAGTGCGCATCCGCACCGACGACCCCAGGGAGGTGGGCGCCGACCGGGTGGTCAACGCCCTGGCGGCCCGGCATTTCTACGGCGCTCCGGCCATCGTCATCGATTTCAGCACGGCCACCATTTTCGACGCCGTTTCTGCCACAGGCGATTACCTGGGCAACGCCATCGCCCCCGGCCTGGCCCTCTCCGCCGAAGCCCTTTTTCAGCACGCCGCCAGGCTGCCCCACGTCGAGCTGGCCCGCCCCGAAAGCGTCATCGGCAAAAACACCGTAGCCAGTATGCAATCCGGGCTGCTCTACGGCTACGTGGGGCTGGTGGAGGGCATGATCGCCCGCTTTCAAAAGGAACTGGGCAGCCAGGCCCAGGTGATAGCGACCGGCAACCTGGCCGAGATCATTGCCCAGGAAACGCCCCTCATCCAGGTCGTCGACCGGGACCTGACGCTGCGCGGGCTGCGACTGATCCACGAGATGAACGGGGCGCGTCCAGAATTTTAGGAAAGGGGAAAAGAGCGTTGACAATAGAACGAAGCCGGTGTAAAATGTAGGCTGTTACTGGCTTGGGGGATCCCCTCAGCGCGCAACTGTAGAAGGAGGACACAAGAATGGTCGCCAAGGTCACGATCTACACCAAACCAGGTTGCCCTCACTGTTCGGCAGCCAAGAGAAGTATGGACAAGAAGGGCGTCGAGTACCAGGAGTTCAACGCCAAAGCCGATAAAGAGGCCCTTAAACGGATGCTCGAGCTAAACGGTGGTCTTCGTCAGGTGCCGACCATCGTGGAAGGCGACAAGGTGACCGTGGGCTTCCAGGGTGGTTTTTGAGGGGTCTGACCCTCGACCGTTGGTCGGAACACAAGCAGTAATGACTGAAGTTCGTCACTACAAACACGAAACACCAGAAACCGTAAGTGAGGTTTTATCGTGCTGGCAGCTATTTATTACGAGGGACAGGGGCTCCGTGTGGAAGAGATCGAGCCGCCTGTCATCGGTGAAGATGAAGCCCTGCTCAGGGTCAGGGCTGCTTCCATCTGCGGCACCGACCTGAAGATAGTTTACAAAGGCTATGGCCGCACTCCGCCGGGGTCACGTCTGGTCATCGGGCACGAGATGGCGGGCGACGTGGAGGCCGTAGGATCGCAGGTGACGGCCCTGAAGCCGGGCATGAGAGTCACCCTGGAGCCAAACGTGGGGTGCAACGTCTGTCCGCAGTGCCTACTGGGCAACAATCACCTGTGCCCCAATCACCGCACTTTGGGCATCAGCATGGACGGCGCTTTTACCGAATACATGCTTATCCCGGCCAATTTCATCCGCCAGGGGAACGTATTTGTCGTTCCCGATAACGTGTCCTACGAGGAAGCGGCCATTCTGGAAGCTTTCTCCTGTTGTTATAACGGCTCTCTGGCCTGCCACATCGAGCCTGGCGACGTGGTGCTGATTATCGGGGGCGGCCCGATAGGGGTCATGCACCTGTGGCTGGCCCGTCTGAGCGGGGCGCGCGGCGTGATCGTCAGCCAGCGGAGCGCTCAACGTCGTGCTCTGCTCCACGACTTTGGAGCCGACGTGGTGGTCAACCCCCTGGAGGAAGACCTGGCCGCCGTCGTCTACGAAGCCAGCCAGGGACAGGGCGCCGACGTGGTGATCGTGGCCGCCTCCTCGCCAGAGGGACAACAGCAGGCTATAGAACTGGCCGCCCCCCTGGGACGCATCAATTTCTTTGGGGGGCTGCCCAAAGGCGAAGAATTCGTCCGCCTCAACTCCAACCGGGTACACTACAAACAGTTGACGGTGACAGGCACCACCGGGGCCAGCAACGCCCAGTTTCGCAAAAGCCTGGAGACCGTGGCCTCGCGGCGGGTCGATCTCACCCCATTGATCAGCGCCCGCTTCCCTCTTGCGCAAGTGGAAGAGGCCCTGGCCCTGGCCGCCAGCAAAGAGGCCATGAAGATAGTTATTATTCCGTAGTCAAAAACGGTCAAATTCGGTAAGTTCACAAAACTATGGGTTCTTAGCCACAGAGTTCACAGAGGGAAAATATCTCTTTCTCTGTGTTCTGCGTGCCCTCTGTGGCTTGAAAAAGACGCTGATAAGGAGTTATTCGAGCTATGACAATGAAGGGACGGGTTTTTTCCGGGGCGCGACCGACGGGCCGCCAACATCTGGGCAATTACCTGGGAGCCATCCGCAACTACGTGGCTCTCCAGGAGGATTACCACTGCGTTTACTGCGTGGTCGATCTGCACGCCCTGACCACCCTGAAAGACACCAACCTGCTCAAAGAACATACCTACGAGATGGTGCTGGACTGGCTGGCAGCCGGCATGGACCCTGAGCGAAGCATCATCTTCGTCCAGTCGCACGTCCCCCAGGTGACGGAGCTACACACTGTCCTGTCTATGGTCACCCCTCTCGGTAAGCTGTTGCGCCTGCCGACTTTTAAGGAAAAAGCTCGCCAGCAGCCCGATAACGTCAACTATGGTCTGGTGGGCTATCCGGTGCTGATGGCCGCCGACATTACTCTCTACAAAGCCCATGCCGTGCCGGTGGGCGTTGACCAGGCTCCCCACCTGGAGTTTACCCGCGAGATCGTGCGTACCTTCAACTACTATTTCGGGGAGGTTCTGATCGAGCCGGAGATGAAGCTGACCGACGTGCCCAAAGTGTTGGGCACCGATGGTGTCAATAAAATGAGCAAATCGCTGGACAACCACATCGAGATAGCCTCCACGCCGGAAGAGATCAGGAGGCGGGTGATGACCATGGTGACCGATCCGGCCCGTCAATAC
>DAOULT010000041.1:0-8024 GCA_034417895.1 Anaerolineae bacterium
AAAGACCGAAGCGGCGACGGCCTACCAGGCCGGGACTGAAAGCGCGCCAACAACGTCGGGAGGAGAAACGACGTCGCAGTAAGATCAAAAAGCAACGCCGGCCGGTGAGGCCGGACGAATACTAACCGATGGAGGGGCCTGGCATTTTGGAAGTTACCATGAACAAGCGGTCAACGGATTCTTAAAACGGATTTAACGGATCAGCCGCCAGTTCACACACCCCGATGAAACCACCAGGGCACTGTTCTACTGGCTGCCTGCTGCCGTGCACAGTCCGCAATCCGTTTAATCCGTGACCTGAATCCGTTGACAGTTCGGTTTCATACTGGTGCCAGGCATCTGGATCAGAGGGAGGGGTCAGGATTGCATCATCTTGCTTTCCGCAACCCGCTCGCCGATCAACCAGTAGCGGAAATCTTCCCCATGATAGGTCCTGTAGGCGGCGTAAAGACCGTAGCCTAAGGCGGCCAGCGGAAGCCCTACCACAGATATCACCCAGATGACGGACAATAACAGGTTGAAAGGCAGCAAACACAACCCCACCAATACGCTTGTCAACGCCCCACTGACTGCCCAGCCGACCGCCACGAGAAGGCCCACAACGACGGTTACTACCACGATCGCCAGAATGCTCAATACCTGGTAGACGGTGGACTGTAAAGCCTGAAGGGCCACGTGAGTCGATTTCTCCCGATAGGACAGCCAGATGATGAAAGGGACCAGGACGCCGAGCACACACCCCAACCCCCCGCTGCCCAGAGCGATAACGGCGGTGAGCAAGATGCTGCCATGGGCCAGAGTAGCCATCGTTATCTCGTCACGGGTAAACTCTGCGGGCCGACCCTCTTCCGGGGACACCGGTATAAACTCTATCTCTTGCTCAGGTGGTTCTTTATCGTTACTCGTCATGATTTCATCTCCTTGACTTACTAATTGCCATCGGAGCCGATGGGCTTTTCTACTATGTTATACGCAATAGGGGCTGAAAGGTTGCGCTCCTTTACGCCAGCCGCACAATAAGAGTCGCCCCAACTTCCCGTCGTAGATAGCCTCACGTTCTGCAACTGTTAAAGGTCGTCTATTGTCCATCGTGCTCTCCCCTCGCAACATAAGTGTCATGTTGGGAGAGACTATACCACCTTGTCAGGGGGGACGCTATCGATGGACAGTTAGGGGTACGAATTTAATGGACTCGACAGGCCCATCTTGACATCACAGAGAGGCCATAATATAATCAGACCACGACAAGAGTAAAACAACTTGGTTATTGATTCGTAATTCTTGATTGATGGAGAGGATAGGTATCTGTTATGGCTCGTCAAAAGAAGGGAAAGGACCAATACGTCGTTGGGGTAGACCTGGGAGCGACCAAGATCATGGTGGCTGTAGTCGATGCCCAGGGGCATATCCTGGCCGAAGCCAAACGAAGCACCAAGCCAAAAAGGGGCACAAAGCAAGTCATCGGTCGCATCGTCAGGTCTGTGCAGGAAGCCGTTGAACGGGCGGGGCTATCCACCAGCGACCTGCTGGCGGTGGGCGTCGGGGCGCCAGGCTCGGTCGATCCGCACACGGGCCTCGTCTTCCACGCTCCCAACCTGGATTGGCAGGACGTTCCCCTGGGCAAAGAGCTGGAGAAAGCTCTGGGTGTGCCGGTCTTCGTCGAGAACGACGTGAATGCCGGTACGCTGGCCGAGTACGCCCTGGGAGCTGGCCAGGGCACAAAAGACATGGTGGGCATCTTCTGGGGCACGGGTGTGGGCGGAGGGCTGATCCTGAACGGCCAATTGCACCAGGGCTGCCGTAACGCCGCCGGCGAGGTAGGTCACCTGATCATGATGATCGACGGGCCTGTCTGTGGCTGTGAGCTGCGAGGCTGCCTGGAAGCTCTCGCCAGCCGCACAGCCATCAACCGCGACCTGCGCCGGGCCATCAAGGCCGGGCGCAGTAGCGTGATCGGCGATCTGATGGATGTAGACGAAGACGTGATCACCAGCGGGACGCTGGCTAAGGCCCTCAAAAAAGAGGATACCCTCACCGTCGAGGTGATGGGGCGGGCCAGCCGCAACCTGGGCATCCTGGTGGCGAACATCGTCAACCTGCTCGACCCGGAGATGGTGGTCATCGGCGGGGGGGTGGCCGAAGCCCTGGGCCAGCCTTTGATAGAATCCATCCGCCAGACGGCCTACGAGCATTTCTTCCAGAAGCAGGGCGCAGAAAAGATCAAGATCGTGCTGGCCCAACTGGGAGATTACGCCGGAGTGTTGGGGGCCGCCGTGGCCGCCCAACAGCGAGGGGCCGTCTGACGTATAAGGTGCCTGGCACTATTATGAAACCGAAGGATCAACAACGAACGTGAGAATTAAACGAACGCTGGCAGTGCTATCAGTAATAGTATCTCCCCTCAAGACTGTGGTTGCTCATTGCGTCTGCAGGTTTCATCCGAGCGTGTGAAAAACGGTTCAGTTCGTTAAATTCTACTGTTCGTTGTTGATCGTTTTTCATAGCAACTTCCGAAGCGCCAGGCACCTGCAAGACCTGGAGGAGATAGGATGACCAAAATCTACATCTCATCAACCTACAAGGACCTAGTGGATCATCTGCTGAGTATATCGCTGTCCGTCAAGCATTTGGGCTTGTCATGCAGCAAGCGGTCAACGGGTTTCGGAACGGATTTAGCGGATTACACCGTATTACATCCGTTTAATCCGTTTTCTAATCCGTTGACGGCTCGTCGCCAATTTGCCTGAAGAGGATAGAAGATGAGCAACCATTTGAGAGAAGGTGTAGAAATAAAAGTGGAAGAGATACCAGCCATTTATCAGAACGACCTGAAAGCCACCCAGACCCATTACGACCGCTACACCTTTGACCTGGACACCGAGGAGCGGGCCAAAACCAAGATGGAAAAAGCGCTTCTGGGTAAGTTCCTGCGCCACAGCGGGCTGAGCGAGGGGGAGGCCATCGCCGATATTGGATGTGGGGCGGGGGTGATCTCGTCGCTGGTCAAGAAACGCTACGGCGTCGCCCCCATCGGCCTGGACCTGAGCTACGTTTCGGCCCAAAGGGCGAAGGAGCGAGGCGTCCAGGCCGTGCAGGGCAGCAACTTGAGCCTGCCTTTTCGGGGCGAGTTCGCCGACTTCATCATCTCCAATGGCGTGATCCAGATGACCCCCGACCCTTATCGCTCCTTCGCCGAGTTGGGCCGCATTCTGAAGCCGGGCGGGAGGCTGTTCCTGTCCATCTACAACAAGAGGAGTCTTTACTACTTCATCTACACCTGGCTGGGCGGTCCCTGCCGCCTAGTGAGGGCCATGGGCGGAGAGTGGATGGTGCGCAACGTGCTCTTCCCGCTGTTCTACGTGCCGCTGCTGCTGGGGAATCTGCTCATCCTGGGGGCGGCGCGGCGGATACCCTCCCCGATGGCCTGGAACCTGTTCAACGACCAGCTCATGGCTCCGCAGGCCAGGTTTTACACCTTCGAGGACATCGACGACTGGGCCAGGACGCAGGGCTTGAAGTGTCTGGAGAAAAGAACGGAATCTATGGGCTTCATGCTCAGTTTTATTTTTGAGAAGCTACAGCCAGGTGCATGAACGAGCGGTCAACGGATTTTTGAACGGATTAAACGGATTCCCCCGTCGTTCACACACTGCGATGAAACCAGCAGCGCACCGTTCTACTTGTTGCTGGGAAACTTGCTGCCGTGAGCAGTTCTCAATCCGCTTAATCCGCTACCATAATCCGTTGACAGCTTCGTTTCACAGCAGTGCCGGGCGCCTTAAGGAGGAAAAGAGATGGAAAAGATGAGAAGCAAGGCATCGTGGTTGATTGCTATTTTCGCCCTCATTGTATTGGGCATCTTTTTGCTGGCGTGTGATCTGCCGGGCCTGGGGCCAGCCCCTCCACCGCCCAGCGTGGACGCAGTGGTGACGGCCCGTCGTCTCGACGAATGGCAAAAGCCTGCCGAAGCGACCGAAACTTTTGAGCCGACCGACATCTTTTACTGCTCGGTGCAGGTCTCCAATTTGCAGCCCGGCACGAACGTTACGGCCAGGTGGCTTCACGGCGACGAGCTGGTGCACGAGTACACCGTCGCCGCCGAGCAGGGTGGTTCAGGCTACATCGGTTTCAACGCCGCCCGTCCAGGCGATTGGCCTGCCGGCGACTACCGGCTAGAAATCTATCTTGGCGACCAGTTGACCGAGACGGTCAACTTTACGGTGACAGGAGCGCCTGTGGCCGAAGCGCTGCCAACCGCCACTGAGACGGCCAGGGCAACGCCGACAAAAGGCTTTCCCTCTCCGCCCACCAAGGCGCCCTCCCCCGAAGAGACAGCCACGGCCACGCCTCTCCGCCCCACAGATACGCCTGCCCCCGAAGAGACAGCCACGGCCACGTCTGAGCCTGAGAAGACGCCGACCGCCACGCTTCCAGCCCCAACGACGCCTGCCCCGGCGGACACAACGGTCTTCGTCTTTCCCTCGCCGCGAGCCACGTCCACGGGAACGCCTGAGCCTGAGAAGACGGCCATCAGCGCTTCCCCTTCGCCAGAGGAGATGCCCACGGCCTTCAGCGGCGATAGAATCGCCTACGCCGAAGCGGAGGTAACCAGTTATGGCACCTGGGTCTATAACGTCTGGCTCATGGACGGGGACGGCCACGGGGGGCGAAAGATAGCCGAACAGGCCAGCGATCCCTCCTTCTCCTCCGACGGCCAGCGCATTGCCTTCACCGGCTGGACGGGACGGCAGGGAGGAGCCAGCGGCGGCCTGTGGACCATGAACGCCGATGGCAGCGATCAAAAGATGGTGTGGAACGAGGAATCGGTGGCTTACAACAGTTGGGCGCCGGATGGGAAGCGTATCGTCCTCCTGGCTTTTGGCAAATCGGTCATTATCTTCGACCTCGCCAGCGGCGCGCGAACCCCGGTCGGTAAAGGCGATCAGCCCGCTTTCTCGGCGGACGGTCAACGTATTATCTACAAAACCTGCCGGGGCACTCAATGCGGTTTGTTCACCGTCAACGTAGACGGCGCCGGCCTCACCCTGCTGACTAACGATGCCGATGACGGACAACCGGCCTGCTCTCCCGACGGCCAGAAAATCGCCTTTGCTTCTGGCCGAAGGGACAGGTGGGATATCTACGTGATCAACGCCGATGGGTCAGGGCGTACCAGGCTGACCTCTGGGCCGGGCCTCAACGTCCTGCCGGCCTGGCTGGGCAGCGACCGCCTGGTCTTCCGTTCCACGCGAGACGGCAGTTGGGGCATCTGGATCATGGACGCCGAGGGCAGCAATCAACAGAAGCTCGTCGATTCCCCTGCGGGCGACGATTGGGGACGGGCCAGACTGGCCGCCACTCCTTAGAAATGCGCCGCTAATGCGAGTATATCTGGAATCTCTGGGATGTAAACTGAATCAGAGCGAGATAGAAACCCTGGCCCGTCGTTTCAGCCAGGCTGGTTGTCAGGTGGTCGGGCGGGGAGAAGAGGCCGATCTTTGCGTGCTCAACACCTGCGCCGTGACCCACGTGGCGGCCCGTAAATCCCGGCAGGCCATCCGCCGTCTGCGTCGTGCCCACCCGTCCGCCCGGCTGGTGGTGACGGGCTGTTATGCGGAGGTGGACACTATCGAGGGGGCCGACCAGGTCGTAGGCAATGGCCGCAAAGAGCACCTGGTGGAGTTGGCGCTGGAGGCAGAGGAGCGAGCCGCCGGGTCGAGCGGTCCCCATCTCCTGTTTTCGATCCCTGTTCCTGATGGTCACACCCGGGCCTTTGTTAAGATTCAGGATGGGTGCGATAATCGCTGCGCCTATTGCATCATCCCCCTGGCTCGTGGTCGGCAGCGCAGCCGTCCTCAAGCCGACGTTCTGGCCGAGATCGAGGCCCGGCTGGCTGCGGGCTACAAAGAGGTGGTTCTGACCGGGGTGCACATCGGCGCTTATGGACGTGACGACGGCCAGCACACTTTGTGGTCTCTGATAGAGACCATTCTGAGCCGCACGGAGGCGCCCCGGCTGCGTCTATCCTCCATCGAGCCCTGGGACTTCGAGGCGGCTCATTTGCATCTGTGGGAGGATAGCCGCCTATGCCGCCACCTGCATCTGCCTCTCCAGAGCGGGTGCGACGCCACCCTGCGGCGCATGGCCCGTCACTACACGACCGCCGATTTTGCCGCCCTGGTAACTGCCGCTCGCCAGGCCATACCCGACCTGGCCCTGACCGCTGACCTCATCGTCGGGTTTCCGGGAGAAACGGCGGAGGAGTTCGAGCGCAGTCTGCGCTTTGTGGAGGAGATGAACTTTGCCCGCCTGCACGTCTTCAGGTATTCGGCCCGGCCAGGCACGGCGGCGACGACCATGCCCGCTCAGGTGCCACCTGGCACAATACGGGCCAGGAGCCAGAGCATGTTGCGCCTGGCTCAACGGAGCGCCGCCACCTTCAGGCGAAGCTTTCTGGGACGGACGATGGCGGTGCTGTGGGAAGAACGCCGGAGAGACGGGCGCTGGCTGGGCCTGACGGATAATTACATCCGGGTGGAAACCAGGAGCAAGACCGATCTGGCTAACACTCTGACCGCCACCAGATTGGTGGCCCTGACCGATAAGGGAATGCAGGGCGAGATAGTCCAGGGGCCAGATGAGGGCTTAGGGAGTGGGGATCAGGGATCAGGGACTCTCCTGTGATCTGCGTTCCCAGGGTCGGGCTGAGCAAAAAAGTACCAGTTTCCTATTGACACTTTCTCCACAATGTAGTATTATTACATTGGTAAGGTGCTCACCGACACCAACCCCGCAGTCCAAAGTAGGGCGCTGGGCTGTCAAATCTTCTCTATCCGCCACATACTTCATCGAACGTCTAGCCATGCAATCCCGTCACAAACAATCTGGAGAAGGACGATGGGCATCGTTGCCATTGTATTTTTGAGTCTCGGCCTCAGCCTTGTAACGATTTTTGGTATTGGGGCCTATATAACGGTCCGGCGGGTGACCCGTCCGCAGAAACGGTCTTATGCCGAAGACTACGTCCTTACCCCTTTTGAGCTGGAGCTGCCCTGGCAAGACGTAACCTTCAAGAGTCAGGATGGCCTTAACCTGCGTGGCTGGTTCATGCCCAGGCCGGAGAGCAGGCGGGTGGTGATCGCCTGTAGTGGTTTCCACGGACAAAAGTCCAACCTGCTGAGCCTGGCCCGTCCCCTGTGGCATCAAGGTTTTAACGTTTTGGTCTTCGACCTGCGGGGGCAGGGCCAGAGTGACGTGGCTCCTCTAACAGTCGGTTATCGCGAGACGGGAGATTTCCTGGCCGCGGTGGAGTTCGTGCGAGGGCGGATACCCCAGGCCATCATTGGAGCATTCGGTTATTCGATGGGTGGAGCAATAGTGATCATGGCGGCGGCCCAAAACCAGGCCATCAAAGCGGTGGTGGCCGATAGTCCCTTTGCCGAGTTGCGGGAGATAGTAGAGATCAGGTTCCATCAAACCTGCGGGTTGCCGCCTCGCCTTTTTGTAGCTCTGGCCGATTGTTGGCTGGCCGTCCGTTACGGCTTCTGCACGGCCCAGGTCAGGCCCCTCGAGGCGGTGGCCCACATTGCTCCTCGCCCTCTGCTGCTCATCCACGGTACAGAAGATAGAGTGACCCCCCTAAAACATAGCCAGGCTCTATATCAACGAGCCGCACAGCCCAAGGAGATGTGGCTGGCCGAGGGCGTCGAACACGTGGGGGCTTATTTTCAGAACCGGCGGGCTTACCTGGAGAGGGTGGTAGGCTTCTTCGAGCAACACCTCACGGAGCATCGGGAACACGGGCCAGCCATCTCCAAAGCCGGTTCACAAGCGCCCGGCGCCCGGAAAACTGAATAGCCCTACATAACTGGCGTTGACAAAAAGCCTGGGATGTGATACATTTACAGCATATCATGGATATATCAGAGAACTGGTTTTAGAGTCTGTATCTCGCGATCCTACAAAAAAGAAAAGCTTCGTCCGGTAAAGGGCCTTCTGTTGGAGGTTACAGGGGAAGTCCGGTG
>DAOULT010000042.1:0-16340 GCA_034417895.1 Anaerolineae bacterium
TCTATTTCCTGCCCGTAAAGTTCTTTAAAATCTCTACCGGTCATGGGGTATCCTCACTGCAACCGATCAGCCTTTGGCAAGCCGCAAACACCTCTTCTGCTTCAGTCAAAGCCTGCTGCGCCTTGGCCTGGTCATAGAGAGCATCGGCCGCGATACCCCGCTCTTCATCGCCGTACATGCTGGGTTCTCGCTCTTCCCGCAGCCGCTCAGAGGTCTGGGCATAACGGTCGATTTCCTGGGCGAACCAATCAGGGAAGCGATGACGGTTATCTTTCAGGATCGATCCCACGTCGTGCCATTTAGGAATATCAATGCCCACGAAGTATAAGGCCGCTTTCAGAGCCAATTCGACACATTCCTGAGAGAGGCGCACGGTGAAAGCATAAGCGCCATCTTGCAGTACTCTTGCCATTACCAGATGTCTCTCTCTGGCTTGTTGTAAAAGTCCTCTGGCCCTCTCGTGGTTGGTCACAACTCGAACTCCTCGCCGAACTCCAGGTCCGGCTTAAGGATCCAGTACCACTTGTCCCCCACGTAAATTTTTTTTGACCCCAATTCGCGCATCCTGGCCCGCAGGCGATCCAGCACCCCTTTGAAAAAATCGTCCCTGTCGTAGAGCAAAATGGCATCGTCAGTCATGTCGATGTAGTAGGGCTTGGTGCGCCGGGCCTCTTCTCTCGTTCTGAGGATGGCGCTGAACCCGTGAAACTGTCCCTCGGCCAGACGTTGGGGCACCTCTTGCTCCACCTCCCTTTTCAGCCCCACCACCAGGTTAAAGCGGTCGTAAGTGCTGTGGGGCAATTCCTCGAAGACCAAAAGCAGGTCTATGTCCGAGTCTGGTCGATAGCCGCCCCTGGCTACCGAGCCGTAGAGCACGACGGAAACCAGGTTATCGCCGAACCTCTCTTTTGCCCTTTGGACAAATTTTTCGATAAGGATTTGCGCAGTGCTCATCGAACTATAGCCGCTTGCTGCTCCGATACTCTGACAATCCGGCGATGGGCAGATACACGTATCCCCCGCCTGCCCCCTCAAAATGGCACTCCACTTCGCAGGCCAGGCACTCCACGCAGCGCCCCTTTTGGGCCTCTTCGGGGGTGATGTTCAACACTGGCCGCCCATCCTCCAGCTTGAGGATGTGGCGCACACAGGCCTCGACACAGACCTTGCTCTGGCAGGTGGCGCATACGGCGTGGTCGTAAGTGACCGTGCCGGTCATGGTCTTGAAAGTGTAGGGTTCTTTGGGTTCGGGGCGGGGCGGAGGCGGGGAGAGGGCCTTGATCTTCCCTTCCGCCAGCAAGACCTGCAACCGTTCGGCGCAGAAGTCGGCTGTATCGTCCTTGCCGTAGGCTTCCAGGGGGCCGGGAATCTGCGGGGCGGCGCGGTTTAGAATCTCGATGGCCTTTTCCTCCATGTTGCCGCCCAGCCGGATGACGGCCGGCACCGACAATCGCTCCTCCAGGAAGGCTTTGACCAGGCCCCGCGCCGAATGAAATTGCTCCTGGCTGGCTACCCCCGAACCGGAGGCGAAATAGCCATCGACCGGCAGGGAAAGGATGATCCTGGCCGCGCGGTAAACTTTGGAGGCCGGCGGGTTGCCACTGGTATCCACGTAGGTAGCCAGCCTGTAGCCCCGGCGCAGCAGGGCGTCCATAGACATCATCGAGCCGCCACCGCCCGCCCCGTGGAAGCCGACGTAGCCCTGACCCTTGTCCAAATCTTCGGCCATCTGGATGAAGTAGAAGGTGCCCCGGTAGTCGTGGGCCTCGACCTGGTAGGCGATCTTCTCCAGTGCGGTGGGCGGGCGGTCGAACTCGCGGGCGATTTCGATGCCCAGGTCGGGGTGGCGGAAAACGGCGTAGTCGTCGATAGTGACGCGACAATCGGCGGCGTAAAGTTTGCCCTCTGTGGTCAGAACCAGAGGGTTGATCTCGGCGGCGCGGGCCTCGCAGGTGCGGGCCACCTGGTACAGATTGGCGATGATGCCTCCCAGGTCTCGCTGAAGCCGGCCGTGCAGGCCCGTTTGGCGCACCAGGTTGCGGGCCTGATAGTCTTGCAGGCCGCTCTCGATGTCCACCGCCCGCCGCGCTACCTGGTCTGGATGCTGGCGGGCGATGTCTTCGATGCCCGTCCCGCCCACGCTGCTGAAGAGAACCACCGGCGACTGGGCCTGGTCGTCGATGATCACCCCGGCGTAGAATTCGCGCTCCACGTCCAGCCGCTCCTCAACCAATACCCGGTCTACGACGAAACTGCCGATAGCCATGCCCAGCATGTCAGAAGCCGCGGCCTCAGCTTCGGCGGGGCTTTCCGCCCGTTTGATTGCTCCCAATCCGGCCCGACCGGTGACCCAGGCCTGGGCCTTGACCATCACTTCCCCTCCAATATCGGCGGCTATACGCCCGGCCTCCTCCGGGGTGGTAGCCACCTCGCCCCGCGGGACGGGGATTTTATGCTCCTTGAGCAACGCTTTGCCCTGATACTCGTGCAGACGCGCCATGTGTTCCTCCTATCTCTCCTCTCCAATCTCCAACTTCCAACCTCTATAGCATTTCCAAAGCGCCAGGCCGACAACGGGTGACACACAGCCCGCAGCCATAACACAGCTTTTCGTCCAGGATGGCCTTTTTATCGACCACCCTGATGGCCTGGTAAACACAACTGATCTCGCACAGACCGCAGCCCGTGCACTTCTCCACGTCCAGAACAGGCGGCACGTGCTCAGTGCGAAAACCACGTTCCGCCAGGCGCTTATGGGCCAGACCCTTGACTTCCTCAATGGAGCGGTAGCCGTGACCGTCTAGCCAGGTGTCGATCTCGGCGGCGATTTTGCCAAAGACCTGGGGGCCGCGCAGGATGGCCGCCGTGCACACCTGAATGGCCGAAGCCCCGGCCATGAACATCTCGATGGCGTCCTCTCCTCTGGAAACGCCGCCCACCCCGAAGATGGGCAGATCCACCGTGCGGGCCACGTCGAAGATGCAGCGCACGGCCAACGGCTTGAGCATCGGGCCGGACATCCAGCCGTAGCCCTCAGCACTGCCCATCAGAGGCCGGCCGCTCTCGATATCGATAGCCATGCAGGGGCCGTATGAGTTGACCGCAGCGATGCCGTCTGCCCCTGCTTCTTCAGCCGCCTGAGCAGCCGTTTGCATGTCGCGGAAGGGGCTGAGCTTGACGAAGACGGGCACGTCCACGGCCTCTTTAGCGGCCCGGATGGCGTCCATCATGGGTTGGGGGTCGTCGCCGATGTAATGGGTGGACAGTTCCAGCCCATCGGCAAATGGTTTGACCCTGGGGGCCAGGCTGGCGATGTCTTCGGCGCTGTAGCCCAGGCTGACGATGAGGGGCAGGCCCGTCTCCCTGGCGAGAGGGAATTCGCGCTCGATGAACTGCTGCGGGGGTAGCTCCGACCACAACTCGGTGTTGAGAAAGCCCCCCCTGATCTCGGCCATGTTGGGGGTGGGCGCGGTGGCTCCCTCTACCGAGATGGTCTTGCTGACCAGCCCGCCCGCCCCGCCCTGGGCGCATTTTACCATGGCCCGACCGTTCCAGACTGGCGGCCCGGCAGCGGGCAACACGGGGTTTTGAAATTTTATGCCGCCTATCTCAACTTTCAGATCGGCCATTTTTCTCCCTTACCTTGCGAATAGTTCATCAACAGAGTCGAAGGTTTCATATCGACCTTGCTCAAGGTCTTCAAGACCCCGCCTCATACTGGCCTGGCTTTCCGGCGTCCAATGCCAAAATTGGTCTCTCCTGATCAATCCCAGGTCGGCGGCGATCTCCATCTCTTCCAGAGTTAGCCCCGTTCTCTGGCGCATCTTCCGCTCGATATCGGCAACAAGGCTGGACTTTATCACTTTCACGTAGACCTCTTCGTCATCGGAGAGGTGAAACCGCTCTTTCAAGGCTTGTGGCAAAAGAGCGGCGCTGAATTTCTCTAAAATGGGCATGAGGGTATTTCTCCCTTCAGATAAAAGGCTCCCCATCAAAATCAGTGTTCAGATGCCTGGCACTTCCGAAGTACCAGGCACCTATTTAACTTTCTGGAAGCTCTCCCTCTTGTTCACCTTGTCCGCTGTCCTGTTCGTTGTTTCGGGCGGCCACGTCTTTTTCCACCTCGACGGCGGCGGTGGCGATGGCCCAACTGACCAGGCCCCACACCCCGCCGGAGATGACCACTGCCGTGAGCAGCGAACGTACAGTTAAGGGGGTGTCACCTGCGTTCTTGATCATGCCCACCACGGCCATCAAAATGGCGATAGCGCCAAAAAAGATGCCGATTTTCACCGGCCCGCTAAGTCGTTTCAACCATTCCCACATCGAAAACTCTTTCCTCCGTCTATTTTCTCACCGCAGAGAGCGCAGAGTTCGCTGAGGTCTTGCTGCTTGCTGCTATCAATACTCGATGCCTTTCCGTCCCTGGACGCCTTTGGTATACGGATGTTTGACCTCCCGCATCTCCGTCACCAGATCGGCGCGGCAGATGACGTCGGGGTGAGCGTTGCGCCCAGTGAGGATCAATTCCACCTGCTGAGGTTTGCTTTCCAGCAAGGCGAGCACCTCCTCCAGCCCGATAAGCCCAAAATCGAGGGCCACGTTAATCTCGTCCAGGACGAGCAGATCGCAGTCGCCGCTTTCCATAATTTGGCGGGTGTGATCGAGGGCCTGCCGGGCCTGGCTAATGTCCTCGGGATCGAGCCGGTCCTTATAGACGAACTCTGACCGTCCGAACTGGTGCAGCGTGATGTCAGGTATCATTTCCACGCTACCCAGCTCCCCATAGAAAGACCACCCCTTCATGAACTGGATGATGCAGGTTTTCAGGCCGTGTCCGGCGGCCCGCAGAGCCAGGCCCAGGGCGGCGGTGGTTTTGCCCTTGCCGTCGCCGGTGTAAACCTGGATAAGCCCTCTTTCTAAAGGCATGATCTTTTACTCTTCCAGGTCGAAAAGCAACTCCAGGAGGTCATCCATAAGCTCCTGGAGAGCGTCAGACTGGGAGGCGCGCTCGATCTCGTCCAGCAGTTCCCTTAACTCTTCGGCGTCCTCCTGATCAAGATTCCCGCTATCCAGCAGACGGCGGGCACGTTTGACCAGAGCGCCTCTCTCGGCGGCCATTTCTTCGTCCACCGCCGCAACCGGAGCCTGCACCGCGCCAGCCAGCCGTTCCTGGGCCTGGTCGATTTGCTCCTGGGTCAAACGCTGGCGTGAAGCGGTCACCGTGATACCTGTCTCTTCGCCGCTGCCCCGGTCGAGGGCCTGCACCCGCAGGATACCGTTGACATCCAGGTCAAACTGCACCGCGACCCTGGCTGGCACCCCCGGCCACTCTGGCTTCAGACCGCTGAATAAGAAATCGCCCAAAAGCACATTTTGAGAGGCGATAGGGCTTTCGCCCTGGTAGACCTTGACGTGCACGCTGTCCTGCTCGGGGAAGATGGCGCTGAAGATCTCTTCTTTGGTGACGGGGATGGTGGTGTTGCGGCGGACGAGCACCTTGTAGCGATCAGGGACGATGTCGCGCCAGGTCACCTGCGCCACCTCGATGCCCAGGGAGTGGGGGGTAACATCAACCAGAATGGCCTCGATAGGCTCTCCGGCGATAATGGCGGCCTGCACTCCGGCTCCCAGGGCTACGGCTTCTTCGGGATGCACCTCCTGGCGCGGCTCCAGGCCGGTGTGTCTGGCTACCAGTTCCCAGACAGCAGGGATGTAGGTCGAACCGCCTACCAGAAGAACCTTGTCCAGGTCGTGGGCAGTCAGTTCGGCATCGGCCAGAACGCGATCGATTGAGGTCAGGGTGGACAGGAGCAAATCCTGGATCATGGCCTCGAACTGCACACGGCTGATTTCCAGTTCCAGGTGTAGTAGAACGCCGTTTTTCTCGGCCAGGTACTCCTCGCGCACCCAGGCGAAGGGATGGGTGGAAAGGGCGATTTTGGCCTGCTCGGCGGCGCGATTGAGACGGGCCACCGCTCGCCGCTCGCCACGCAGGTCGATGTGGTGTTGTTTCTCAAACGTTTCGAGCAGGTAATCGGCCAGCCGGGCGTCGAAATCGTCTCCTCCCAGTTTAGTGTTGCCGTGGCTGGAGCGCACCTCGACGATGCCCGAGTTAAGCTCGACCAGCGACACGTCGAAAGTGCCGCCTCCCAGATCGTAGACCAGCATCGTTTGATCCTGCGCCCGGTCCAGCCCATAGGCCAGAGCAGCCGAGGTCGGTTCGTTGATTATGCGCACCACTTCCAGACCGGCGATCTGCCCGGCGTCTTTGGTGGCCTGCCGCTGAGCGTCGGAGAAGTAGGCCGGGACAGTGATCACGGCCCGCTCTATCGCCGCGCCCAGGTTAATCTCGGCGATACGTTTAAGCTCGCGCAGGATAAAGGCCGAAATCTCCTGGGGGGTGAAGGTGTGCTGGCCCAGGTTGACCTTTTTCTCCGATCCCATCTCACGCTTGATGGAGCGTACAGTGGCTTCTGGAGCCAGCACCCACTGATTGCGGGCTGGCGTGCCCACCAGCCATTTGCCCTCCTGGGAAAGCCCTACCACCGAGGGAATAATACGTTCCTCGCCGTTGGGCAGGATGGTCGGTTGCCCCTGGCGGACAATGCTCACTGCTGAGAAGGTAGTACCCAGATCAATACCTACAATAGGATTTGTTTCTGACATAGCTACTCCATCTCATCTCTCATCTTTTCTATCTTTGTCGGGTGCCCGGCCTCCAGAAACCAGGTTTTTCCTGAGAAACCTGGTTTCTTCCCATTGGGTTTCGTCAGTGCGTGTGAACCCCTGTTCATAAAGGGTTTCCAAAGAACCAGGCGCCTCTATTCTTATCCTGTAATCTGCGCAAGGGAGCGTCGGTTACTTTGCCTCTACCGGCGGGCGGCGGGCGACGACGACCTCAGCGTAGCGCAGCACCCCGGTCGGTCCGGTGTAACCTCGTCGTTCTTCGCCTACAATCTGACCTGGCGGCAGAGAAGGGTCTTCCACCACCCCTACGGCCACGTGCTGATAAGGGTCGAACGTCGCGCCCACGGTAGGGATGGGTTGCACTCCGGCCCGAGCCATGATGGTCAACAGGCGTTCGCGCACCAGACGTACACCCTCCAGCCAGCCTGCCAGCATGGCTATCGTCGCTGAAGATTCAGAGGGAAGTCCAGTTTGTAGGCGAGACAGTTGTTTGCCTCCCGCCTCCAGAGCCGCTTCCAGCCCATCCAATACGGGCAGAAGCGCCACCAGTAGCTCCTGGCGAGCCTGCTCGACGGCCTGGGCTTGAGCCTCATCCTGCCGGGCTACAACTGTCTGGAGAGTGTCCAGGGTGGTCTGTAACCGTTCGGCCTGGACTTCGGCCAGGGTGTTGGCTTTGAACTGCTCGCGGCCCAGCTTACCTATCTGTTTGCCTATATCGCCCAGACCGTCATCCCTTCCGCTCAGCCGGGTAGCCAGGGCCGATATCTCTTCCCACACCCGACGTTTATGGCTCATATTTCCGGCTCCCGAAAGTCGGCCTGGAAATCGTCGCGGCCCAGGTCGCTGAATGCTTTGGCCGCGACTAACACGTCCTGGGGGTGAAAGCTCAGATCGAGGCGCGGGGCGCGCTTTTTCGGCGACCAGGGAGGCGGGGGTTGTAATAGAAAAAGGTCCGCCACAGCCCGATCCTGAGCCGTGCGTAACCGCTCGTAGGCCGCCCGGATGACCTTGAAAGTTGCCGGGTCGGTCTCTGGTGGGTGCTCGCGCACCAGGCGAAAGTAAGCCTGGCGAATCTCTTTATCCGAGGCCCCCGGAGAGAGGCCCAGTACCGAGTAAGGATCAGTAGTAGTCATCTTCCAAAGACCAATCTGCCGGACCAAGGAAGGCAAAGGGGTTATCCAGAAAAGCCCGTATAGCCTCAACGCCCTGAATCAACAGTTGGTCGTTATGGCGCTCAGCGATACGTTTGGCCTTTCGCAGATGACGGCGGGCGTCACGTCTTTGGTTCCAGCGAGCGTAATAAGCGGCCATACTCCAATGCCCCCAGCCGTGCTCAGGGTCAATTTCCAGAACACGCTGGAAGTACTCCGCGGCTGCCCGGGAACCTTTGTCCAGCAAGGCAGAGCCGATGCTCATAAGCAGGTCTACGTTATCGGGAGCTATTGCTTCGGCCTGGGCGAAGTAAGCTCGCCCCTGCTCTTCCTGCCCCCGCTCGAAGCAGCAGGCCCCGATTCCCACGTAAAAGTTGGCCGGGAGCGGGCTGGTTCGTGCTTCGGCCCGGGCCAACACGGCTGCCGCCTCTTCCGGCCGGCGGACGATGTGCCAGGCATCAATAGCCTCGTGGTAGAGGCCCAGATTATCCGGCTCAAGGGTGAAGGCCCGGTCAAAGCATTCTTTGGCCTGTTCTACAGCGCCCATATCGAGATAGCAGCGGGCTATGCAGACGTGAATGTTCCCGTCTGCGGGCGCATATTCCAAAGCCTGGCGGTACCACTCCAGCGCCGTCTCTGGCTGCCTCCAGTTGAAGAAGTGTCGATCTCCCATCTCTTCCAACAGTTTGACTATACTCTGCCGGGCCAGCGGGTGGTCAGGGTCCAGTTCCAGCACGCGTTCCCAGGTGCGCCGGGCAGCGTATCTATACAAACTTGCTTCTTCTATCTGCGCCTTATGGACAAGCGCTTCGATGTTGTCAGGTTGGATATCCAGAATACGATATATCTCGTTCTGGGCTGCCTGCTGGCGCTGGTCAGCGGTGTAAACCCTGACCAGCTCCAACCGCAGAGCGACGTCGTCGGGAGCGTTCTTGATGGCCTTTTTGTAGGAGTTAATGGCCTCATCGGAGTCTCCCGCTTGCAGATAGCATTCGGCGATGTGTTGCCACAATCGGGCAACCTGTTCCTGGCTCAAGGCGTCTGGGTCGTCAGCTTTGCGGGGGCGGCGGCGTATAACCTGGCGCCAGGCTTCGGCTGCGCTCACAAAATCTTCTTGTTTTTCGTAGGCCAGGGCCAGGTTGCGCTCTAACGTCCGGCTTTTTTCCCCGGCCTTTCTGGCCGCCTCCCAGTGTTGTAGAGCCTGATCCCAGCGATTGGCCTCTGCTTCGAGGTTGCCCTGCCGAAAGTGGGCCGCAGCGGCCAGTTCGGAAAGGGCGCGATCTGCGGGTTGCCAGGCCAGCCCGGCCTCAGCTTCAGAGATGGCCGTCAGCCAGTTTCCGGCTGCCATGTGCGCTTCGGCCCTGGCGCGATGCAAAATGGACAGATTTTTGCTTAGATGAGGAGTATCCAGCCCTGCTCGGCGAGCGGCCTGCCAGTGAGCTTGCGTGGCCTCGTCATCCTCCCTTCGCTGAGCCAAAACGCCCAGATAGTAATGCGCCACAGCCTGCACCCAGTCTGGCAACGCCCCGCTGTCCAGGGCCGCCCGGAGCGTTTGTCTGGCCTCTTCGTCCTTTGGGGCCTTGCCGGATAGCAGGCTCAGTCCACGCCACACCAGGGCGATTCCATCAGAAGAAGGGATTTTTATTGCCTTACTCCGGCGTCCACTCAACAGGGATTCGGCGACCAGCAGTTGATGGCGTTGGGCTTCGGGTACAATTTCCCAGGTCTGGTCCTGGGCTGGACTCTGGCCCTGTTCCAGCAGAACCAGGGCCAGGGTATGGGCGGCGCGCTCGAAATCGGGAGAAGCGGCCAGGGTGGCCCGATAGGCGGCCATGGCCTGCTCAAGCTGGCCCAGGCGGTGATAGGTCAGACCGAGGTGATAGTGGTAACGTGATTCTGCCGGGGCAAGCTGTGTAGCCGCCGCCAGGTCATCTAACGCCTGAGCAGGCTGTTGCCTGGCCCACCCTACTCCTCGTCGGAAATAGGCTTCGGCCAGCGCGGCCTTGAACTCCGGCTGTCTCTCACTGGCGGCCACCTTTTCCCAGGTGGCGATGGCAGCCTCGTAGTCGCCTCGTCGGAAGGCTCCCTTACCGCGCCCGATCAAGTCGGCAGGTGTGGCCCGGCGCGTGCTTCTTTTTGAACTTCTCGAACGACGTTTTTTGGACACTTAACCCTCGCCAAAGGAAATGCTGAAAATTATTGTACCCCAATTACATGAAATAGGCAACTTTAGTGCAGAGGGCCGCTCCACTAATTTTTCGGCCAGGCTCTCAGGGTCAGTCTTCGGTAGAGGGTAGAATCGGAGTGTCTACTGCCGGTGGAGGCGGCGGCCCCACCGGAGAGGGCGCTTCAAAGTAGTTTACTTTCCAGGAAGAGACAAACGCTTCGTCGCTGACCTGTCCGTTGAGCCAGACCTCGATCTCCTCTCTGGACAGGGCCAGGGTGGCGAGCGCTTCCGCTCTGCTGCGGTCCCTGTAGGCGGCGATGACGAGAGCACTGGGGGCAGGGTCGGTTTGAAGCGTAAAAGGGGCCGCGCCGACGACCAGCTCCTTAAGCCGGGCCAGGAATTCAGCCGTGGTGGGGTCCAGGTCCGTTCTACAATCCAGGCTCAAAACGCGCCTGCCGCTGGCGGCATCGAGGAAAGCCACGCTGAGAATCTCGAGGCCGGTACCGGCCAGGGCGTCCTGGAGCTGGCCGACCGCCTCTCCTTCGGTCAGCCTGGGAACGGTCGGGGTGACGATTGGCTCCGCTGTCCCGCTCGAAGCAGGAGGCGGCGCGCCGCTTACGGTGGGTAAGGGTGCGCCCCCCGGAACGCCTGGCGTTGGCGTAGCAGCAGATGCGACCGGCGTGTCGGTTGGAGCGCGGGTATATCTGGGTTCGATGGCCGCTTTGGGAGTGGGAGCGCCCCGGAAGAGCAACAGACCTCCCAGGAGCAAACATCCCACAAGAACACAACCGAGCAGGGCCAATAAAATACCACCGATGATGAGCCACGTTCTACGAGTCATGATCCCTCTTCCTTTCAAGCCCCAGAGGGCACGATCCGTGTCATCTGTGACCAAAATCCGTGTTTGCTCTGTGGCTATCTGTATTATAACACACTTGATGTTCGCTGTGAAGCCTGAATGTAGCGAAAATTTGACACTACAACTCTTTTATGATAGTATAATAAAGCCTTTTTAGTCCGAGGAGAGGGGAGCGTTTCTCTCACTCTCACGTGTGGAGAAAGGAAAGGGGGTGGTGGGCAGGCCCCGATAGCTACAGTTGAAGCCTCAAGGGATGAGGCTCTGGTAAGTGGGTTAAACAAGCTATTAAATCCAAAGGAGGAAGTGTTCCCATGAAAAAGTTAGCTGTGTTTCTGTTGATCGCCTCTCTGTTGGCGGTGACGGTGGCCTGGATGCCGCTTCCCCAGGAAAAAATGACCATAAGCGCCCTGTTCATGAAGCAGGCCGGTTACCAGGAAAGCGACATCGTGAACATGACCAACGAGTTCCAGGCGGCGTACCCCAACGTCGATGTCGAGTTGACCTTTGTTTCCTACGAGGCTCTGCACGACAAGATCGTGACCGCCGCCGCCGCCCAGGCCGGCACCTACGACGTGATCCTGCTGGACTGCATCTGGCCGGCCGAGTTCGCTGACGCCGGCTTCATCCTGGATGTCACCGACCGCATCACCGACGAGATGAAAGAAGACATCTGGCCTGGGGCGATGCAGGCCGTGACCTACCAGGGGAAGATTTACGGTATGCCCTGGCTAAACGACGTGCTCTACTTCTACTACAACGAGGAGATGCTCAAAGAGGCTGGTTTCGACGCCCCGCCCGCCACCTGGGAGGAGCTGGCCGAGCAGGGCATGGTCTTGAAGGAGAAGGGCATCGTCGAGTATCCGGTGGTCGAGTTTTTTGCCCAGGGCGAGGGTATACCGTGCGATTGGACCCTCTACGTGTACACCTTTGGCGGCACCTTCTTTGACGAGGAGAACAACCCTACCTTCAATAGCCCCGAAGGGATAGCGGCCTTGCAGTTCGTGGTGGACGGCCTGGAAAGTGGACTCTATAACCCCGCTTCGCTGGAGTACACTTACGAGGAAGTGCGGCACGCCTTCTCCCAGGGGTCGGCTGCCTTCTCCATAAACTGGGCCTACCAGTTGAACCTGGCTAACGACCCGGCTGAGTCGCAGATTGCGGGCCAGGCTAAAATCGCCCTCATCCCCGGCGGCCCCGGCGCGGCCAGCGCCACCACCAACGGAGGCATGGGCCTGTCCATCATGTCCGATTCCGATAACCCCGACGAGGCCTGGGACTACATTTTGTTCATGTCCAGCAAAGACATCCAGAAGCGGTATGCCATGAACGCCCTGCCCATCTGGATATCCCTCTTCGAGGACGAGGAAGTGGTGGAGATGCAGCCCGAGCTGGTTGAACTCTCCAAGAAGCAGTACGAGTACATGCAGAACCGACCGCAGGTGCCCTTCTACTCCGAGTTGACGCAGATCTTGCAGATCGAGGTTCAGGCTGCCCTGTCGGGCACCAAGACCGCCGAGCAAGCCCTGGCCGACGCCGAGGCCCGCATTTTAGAGGTCAAGGCCGAGTACGAGGAGTAACGGCCGCCTAAAAGGGCTGGATAAAAAGGCACGTCGGTAAGGAATACCCCTGCCCGTGACGATAACGTTGCGGGCAGGGGGACATTTAAGCCACAAAGAGCAAAAAAGGGAATCTTCGCGTCCTTCGTGCTCCTGGTGGTTTTCAGGCGCTAAGAGGCTCAAAATGCAATCTGTGTCCAGGACTATGACCAAAAGGAAAAAATACCGAGGCAGGGGATTGACCCGCAGCCAGCTCACCTTAGCCCTGGCTCTCATCGTGCCGGCCCTGATTGTGGTTTTCGCCCTGATTATCTACCCCATTGGCAAAGCGTTCTGGATGAGCCTGCACAGCATCAACCTCAAGCGGGTGGCCCTCAAGGGGATGCCCTTCGTGGGCTTCAAAAATTACCTCGACCTGCTCAGCGATAGCTATTTCTGGGCCTCGGTGGGACGTACCTTCTACTTCATGGGGGTGTCTATCGCCATCGAGATGGCGCTCGGCATGTTGGTGGCGCTGCTCCTGAATCGGGAGTTTATTGGGCGCTCGGTGCTGCGCAGCCTGATCCTGATCCCCTGGGCGCTGCCCATCGTCATCGACGGCATGATGTGGAAGTGGATCTACAACGCCAGCTATGGAGCGTTAAATAGCCTCCTGTGGCAGCTCGGCCTCATCTCCGAATATCGAACCTGGCTCAGCAGTCCTTTGAGCGCCATTAACATGGTCATCATTGCCGATGTCTGGAAGGTGACTCCCCTGTGCGTTCTGCTGCTGCTGGCCGCCCTGCAAACCATTCCGGCTCCTCTATACGAGGCTGGCAAGGTGGATGGCACCAACGCCTGGACTGCTTTCTGGAACATCACCTTTCCGCTGCTCAGACCGACTATCGCCATCATCCTGGTCATCCGCTCTATGGACGCTTTCAAGGTCTTCGATCTCATATACATTATGACTCAGGGCGGCCCCTCGGATGGCACCAAGGTGATCGCCTACCTCACCTACCTGGAATCCTTCAATTATCTGAAGCTAGGACGGGGCGCGGCCCTGAGTTATCTGATGACGCTATTCATCGCTATTTTTGCCTTCATCTACATAAAGCTGGTGAGCCAGGAAATCGAGTATTAAAATTGGAAGAAACCAGGTTTTTCCTAAAAAACCTGGTTTCTAATGGCAGTGTAAAGCTGGTGAGTCAAGAAATAGAATATTCAAGGGGGAAGGAGTGGAATAGTGGGCAGGAAGAATATCCTGGAGCGGGTTCTTACTTACGGCGGGGCCATAGTGGTCGCCCTGGTGATCCTTGCTCCGCCGACGTGGCTGTTCATCTCCAGCATCTCCAGCATCAAGGAGCTTTTGAACGTGCCCGTGCATTGGATACCCCACGAGCCTACTTTTGAGCGCTATTGGCGGGTCATGTTCGCCACCGGCAGCGACGCCGCCGCCGTCTTCCGCCGCTCGATGCTTAACAGCTTCATCGTGTCTGCCAGCGTGACCATCATCTGCGTGGTGATCGGTTCTCTGGCCGCTTATTCCTTCGCCCGCATGAAGTTCCCCGGCCAGAGCCAGATGATCTACGTGCTGCTCTTTTCCTACATGCTGCCCCCCATCATGATCATTGTGCCCCTCTACACCGTTATGAGAGATTTGAAGCTGCTTGACACCCTGCACGGCCTGATCCTTATCTATGCGGCTCTGATCCTGCCCTTCGCCGTCTGGATCATGAAGGGCTATTTCCAGACCATTCCAGGCGATCTGGAGGATGCGGCCCGGATCGACGGCTGTTCGCGTCTGGGGGCTTTGCTGCGGGTGGTCATCCCTCTCTCTGCTCCTGGCCTGATCGCCACCACTCTTTTCTGCTTCCTGCTGGCCTGGGAGGAGTTTCTGCTGGCCTTGATCTTCACTTCCAGCCCCCAGGCCAAAACCGTTCCCGTAGCCATCGCCGAGTTTACGGGCCGCCACGCCATCGACTACGGCATGATGGCTACCGGCGGGGTGATCGCCGCCATTCCTCCCGTACTCATCGCCCTGGTGTTCCAGAAGTACCTGGTCAGCGGCCTGACCTCCGGGGCGATCAAGGGCTAAAGCATGTTCTGCGGTATTCAGGGAAATAGTGCGTTTTAGCGCACTTAAGCTATCAGCCTGGAGATTTGATCTCCAGGCCACAGGAGGCGAGAAATGAAAAAGCTCATTTCGCTTTTCCTCTTCGCGACCTGTCTGACTTTTGCTGTGAGCGGCTGTACCACTGCCGCCCCTGAAGCGCCCCCCCCGACATCCGCGCCACCGGCTGCCACAGCGGAGAAAGGAGAACAAGCCATGGAATTGACGAGCGCCGCCTTTGCCTCCGGGCAACCGATTCCCCAGAAGTATACCTGCGACGGCGAAGACCTCTCCCCGCCGCTGCAATGGAGCGCTCCGCCCCAGGAGACCCAAAGTTTTGCTCTCATCGCCGACGACCCCGACGCGCCGGTGGGCACCTGGGTCCACTGGGTGCTCTACAACCTGCCGCCCGACGCCCGCGCCTTGCCGGAGGCCGTCCCTGCGGAGGCGAACCTGCCCGACGGCAGCCGGCACGGTCAGAACAGTTGGCGGCGAACGGACTACGGTGGCCCCTGCCCGCTTGGCGGCACCCACCGTTACTTCTTCAAACTCTACGCCCTGGATACGGGCCTCGATCTGGCCGCCGGCGCGAACAAGGAGCAATTGCTCCAGGCTATGGAGGGGCACATCCTGGCCCACACAGAATTGATGGGAACATACGCCAGGTAACGATAGCCTGTCGCCAAATGCCTTAGCTGCGAAGGGGTAATGTCAAACTCAGGGGAGATACATTTGAGTTCTTATACAAAACATTTCTATAAATACCATCGAGAGGGTTCGCGACAATCAGCCAGGGAAATTGTTCCTCTGATCCTGGAATTGATCCAGCCTGAGCGCGTTATCGATGTCGGTTGCGGCGCAGGAATTTGGTTATCCGTCTTCCAGGAATATGGCGTTGAGGACGTTTGGGGGATAGATGGCGACTGGGTAGATACGAGAATGCTGCAAATTCCAGAAGAACGATTTTTCCCCTTCGACCTGAAAAAACCTTTCCAATTGGATAAGCAATTTGACGTGGTCATGTCGTTGGAAGTGGCTGAACACCTTCCTGGCGAATGCGCCGCTACGTTCGTAGATTCTCTCACCAGGCTCGGCCCGGTTGTCCTCTTCTCGGCGGCTATACCCTTTCAGAGAGGCACTCACCACCTGAACGAACAGTGGCCGGACTATTGGGCCAGACACTTTCAAGAGAAAGGGTACGTGGCAATTGATTGCATAAGAAAAAAAATATGGCAGAACGATGACGTGGAGTGGTGGTACGCCCAAAATATATTAATGTTCGTCAGGCAGAACTACTTAGAAAGCCATCCCGTACTTAAAAAGGAGTTTGAATATACCAACCCTTCTCAGCTTTCAATCATTCACCCAAAGTTGTATTTAACGTTATCTGACCCCCAAAGAATATGCCGCTTGTGTCTCTCCAGAAGGGTGTTATCAGCGTTCCCACTTTTCATAAAAGATACCTTAAGGAAAAGGCTAAAGGTTTTTTTGAAGGAATAAGGACGGTCTCGCCAGTCACCGAACGCGGTCAACGGATTCTTAAAACGGATTTAACGGATTAGGCGCCAGTTCACACGCCCCGCTGAAACCACCAGGGCACTGTTCTACTGGCTGCTTGCTGCGGAGGAATTTGCTGCCGTGCGCAGTCCTCAATCCGTTTAATCCGTGACCTGAATCCGTTGACAGTTCGGTTTCATAACTAGTGCTCTTTGGCTTAAATAAGTCCAGGGTCAGGCAGCGAGAGCCTTGCCCTTGTAGGTCCACTTGAACGGTTTCGCCATCGTGCGATTGTAGTATTCAATGAAGGCCAGAACTTTGGCGCTCA
>DAOULT010000043.1:0-16607 GCA_034417895.1 Anaerolineae bacterium
CCACGGACGACCCCCAGGGGCGGCGCATGGAGTCCCACACCCTGGAGGCGATGGCTCGTGGGGGCATGTACGATCAACTGGGGGGCGGCTTCCATCGCTATTCGGTTGACGACCACTGGCTCGTACCGCATTTTGAGAAAATGCTTTACGATAACGCGCAGTTGGCCCGCCTCTATCTGCACGCCTGGCAGGTGACCGACAACCCGTTTTATCGCGCCATCGCCGAGGAGGTCCTCGATTACGTCCTCCGCGAGATGACCGACCCGGCTGGCGGCTTTTATTCCACCCAGGACGCCGACAGCGAGGGCCAGGAGGGTAAGTTCTTCGTCTGGACGCCGTATGAGATTTGGGCCGTGCTGAGCAAAGATGCGCCGCGCTTCCTGGAAGCCTACGGCGTGACCGAGGGCGGAAACTTCGAGGGCCAGAACGTCCTCTCCCTGGTGGGCAGCCTGGAAGAGCGCGAGGCTCTGGCCGGTGCCCGGCGTCAACTGTGGGCCGTTCGTGAACAGCGCATCCGTCCCGGGCGCGATGAAAAGGTCTTGACTTCCTGGAACGGGTTGATGCTGACCGCCTTTGCTGAGGCGGCGCGGGCGCTGAATCGCGACGACTATCGGCAGGTCGCTGAACGCAACGCCGATTTTCTGTGGCGAGAGCTGAGGACGGACGACGGTCGTCTGTGGCACATGTGGAAGGAGGGAGAGGCCAGAGTCAACGGCTATCTGGAGGATTACACCCACTTTGCGGAAGGGCTGCTGGAGTTGTACCAGACCACCTTTGCCCCACGCTGGTACCTGGCCGCCCGCGAGCTGGCCGAGGTGGTGATCGAGCGCTTCAGCGCCCCCGTGGGCTTTTTCGACACCAGCGACGACCACGAGACGTTGATCGTTCGCCCCAGGGGGTTGCAGGACAACGCCGTCCCCTCCGGCAATGCCATGGCTGCCCTGGTGTTGTTGCGCCTGGCGGGGCTGGCCGTCGAGCCGCGCTATGCCGGGCTGGCCCAACGCAGCCTGCGCCCCATGCAGCCGCTCTTGACGCAGTATACGCAGGGTTTCGCCCAATGGCTGATCGCCCTGGACTATGCGCTGGCTCACCCTCGTGAGATAGCCATCGTGGGCCACCCCGAGAGGGACGACGCCCGCCTTCTGCTGGAGGTGTGCGCCACCGGCTATCGCCCCCATCAGATCGTGGCGCTAGGCTCTCCTGACTGGGAGGCGTCCGCCGTCCCGCTGCTTGAGGGCCGCCGCCAGATCGAGGGGCGCGCCACCGCCTACGTCTGCGTCGATTTCACCTGTCGTCCTCCGGTCACCGAGCCAGCAGCGTTACAGGCGTTGCTCGGAGACGCAGATGAAGAACTGTGAGAAGTCGAAGACCATCCCACGCGCCGAAACCGGAGACGTGATGCCTGACCAGTTACTTATGAACGAGTTTACCATTACCGTCGAGGTCGTGCCCCCGGCTGGCTCCGATGCCGGGCTTATCCTCGCCGCTCTCGAATCGCTGGCCGCCCTGCCCTTCGACGGGTTCAGCGTAGCCACCAATCCCGTAGCCAAACCGCGTATGAGCGCTCTGGCGTTGTGCGCCCTGATCCAAAAGCGAACGGGGAGGCCGGCCATTCTGCATTGTACCACCCGTGACCATAACCGCCTGAGCATTCAGGGGGTGCTGTGGGGGGCGCAAGCTCTGGGTATCGAGACGGTGCTGGTCGCCACCGGGGATTTTGTGGCTCTGGGCGACCGGGCGCGGACGACGACGGTGCGCGACGTGGACGTTTTTGCTCTGGTGCGCATGGCGCGGGAGGCCGGGCTGCATACCGGCGTGGTGTTGGATCCCCGCCCTGAGTCCCAGGGGCTTAAGCAGGCATTACGCCGCCTGGAGCGCAAAGTTGAAGCTGGAGCCCAGTTCGCCGTCACTCAACCGCTCTACGATGAGGCCCGCGCCAGGGAGTTGGCCGAGGCCACCAGGCAGATGGGGATCCCTGTCATTCTAGGCATCCTGCCCCTGCGCACCGTCCGTCACGCCGAGTTTCTGCACCACAAGGTGGCTGGCATCGCCGTACCGGAACACGTGCGAGAGCGGATGAGACGGGCCGCCGACCCGCCGGCCGAAGGGGCAGCCGGGGCGCGGGAGATGCTGGCTATAGCCCGGCAACTGTTCGCTGGAGCATGTATTATGCCGCCCTTTGATCGTTATGAGGTCCTGTTCGACATTTTGAGGCCCTGAGACCACCGCCCAGGCCAGCCCGGCCGGCCTGGGAATTCCGGGGCGGCAGAGGGTAAAGTTCCAGGGTCAAAAAAATGAGTCGAACCCACTTATAACTTGACATAAGGAGGTAAATGCTATGGCAGAGCTGAGCGAACGCATCCAGAAAGCTGATTGGAAGAAAGAGAAGCACGTGCCAGTCATCGAGGCCCCGGACCAGGTGAAGGCAGACGATATCTTCGAGGTAAAGATCAGTCTGGGGAAGGAGATCGCCCATCCCAACACTACCGAACACCACATCAGTTGGATCTCCCTCTACTTCCACCCGGCGGGGGAAAAGTTCACCTACCAGGTGGGTCACTTCGAGTTCTCCGTCCACGGCGAGTCCGTGGCCGGCCCGAACCAGGGTCCAGTCTACACTCACCACGAGGTGACGGCCTCGATGAAGATCAACAAGCCTGGCACGCTGCACGCCCTGGCCCTTTGTAACATCCACGGACTGTGGGAGAGCAGCAAAGAGATCAGCGTAAGCTGAAGCCGCGTAACGCAGACCTCGGAGAGCTGTGTGAAGCTCCGGGGTCTGCACTACAATCAATCGTAGGAACTTCTGTCCAGAACACCGAAGGACTTAAAATTGTAGTAACGACTTAAGTCGTTACTACCGTGAATGTGGAAGGAGAGAGATAGATGCACGAGATGACAGCAAGCAATCTGATGAGCGCTTTCTCTGGCGAAAGTCAGGCGCACATGCGTTACCTGATCTATGGCGATAAGGCGGAGAAGGATGGATTTCACAATGTGGCCCGCCTTTTCCAGGCTATCGCCTACGCCGAGCAGGTGCACGCCACCAACCACTTCCAGCAGTTGCGTGATGTAACAGGCCCGTCTTTGACAGTAGCCGGGGCTGGCTTTGGCCTGGGTCCCACCGCGGATAACCTGGAGGTAGCCATTGAGGGCGAGGATTTCGAGGTGGCTGAAATGTACCCGGTCTACAAAGCGGCGGCGGAGTTACAGGAGGAAAAAGGGGCGGTGCGCAGCTTCGACTGGGCCTGGCAGGCTGAGCAAATCCACTCCGCCATGTACAAAGAGGCCAAAGTAGCAGTGGAAGCGGGCAAGGACTACGACATCGGGCCGGTCTACATCTGCTCCACCTGCGGCCATACCATAGAGGGCGAAGCTCCTGAGCGCTGTCCCATCTGCAACGCCAAACGGGATAAGTACAGGGAGTTTAGCTGATGCCCAAAAATGATATGACTATAAAGATAGGAGGAGAAGCCGGCCAGGGGTTGGAATCGAGCGGAGCCGGTTTCGCCAAAGCGCTGGCCCGTAGCGGTCTGCGCATCTTTGGCCTGGCCGACTACCGGTCCCGTATCCGCGGCGGCCACAACTTTTTCCAGATACGGATTGGCGAGCGGCCTTTCTGGTCGCACACCGAGCCGGTGCACCTGCTGCTGGCTCTCACTGAGGAAGCGGTGAGGTTACACCAGGACGAAATCGTGGCCGGAGGAGGGGTGGTCTACGACGAGGGACTGGAGGTGGACGAGGCCGCCCTGGAGGAGCGAGGGGTGCAGCCTTTCCCTATGCCCCTGCTCCACATCGCCAAAGAGACGGGCGGGGCCGAGGTGATGCTCAACACCGCAGCCCTGGGGGCGGTGGCCGGCTTGGCGGAATACGACCTGGCTCCCATGATCAGCGTCATCGAGGACAACTTCCGCAAGAAAGGGGAGGCCGTGGTCGAAGGCAACCGCCGGGTGGCCCAGGAAGCCGCTGATCTTGCTCGCCAGCGCTACGCTGCCAGATTCGCCTGGAAGCTGGAGCCGGTTAAGGACGCTCCCCGGCGGATGGTGATGAACGGCAACCAGGCGTTTGCCCTGGGGGCGCTGCTGGGCGGCTGTAAATTCGTGGCTGGCTATCCCATGACTCCCGGCAGCCCGGTGCTGGAATGGATGTCCCTCCACTCCGCCCGCTATGGGGTGGTGACCAAGCACACCGAAGACGAGATCGCGGCGGCGTGCATGGTCGTGGGGGCCGCTCAGGCTGGAGTGCGGGCCATGACCCCCACCTCCGGCGGCGGCTTCTGCCAGATGGTCGAATCGTTAGGGCTGGCGGCCATGACCGAGGTGCCCATCGTCATCTACGAGGCCCAACGGCCCGGCCCGGCTACAGGTATGCCCACCCGCACCTCGCAGGGAGACCTCTGGTTTGTGCTCCACGCTTCGCAAGGAGAATTTCCCCGCATCGTTCTGGCCCCTGGCACGATCGAACAAAACTTCGAGGCCGGCTGGCGGGCCTTCAACTTGGCCGAAAAATATCAGTGCCAGGTGATCGTTCTGGCCGATCACTTCCTGGCTACCTCGCTGCGAGACCTGGAGCCGGAGGCGCTGGACTTTGAGGCCGTGACCATAGAGCGCGGCGAACTGCTCACCGACGCCGACCTGGATGCCCTGGAAATGGAGTACAAGCGCCACGCCTTTACCGAAAGCGGCATCTCTCCCAGGGCCATCCCCGGCCATCCCCGGGGGGTGTTCGCCCCTTCCAGCGACGAACACGACGAGTACGGCTACATCGAAGAGGACGCCGCCAACCGCACGCGCATGATGGACAAGCGGATGCGCAAGCTGGTGGCCGCCGCCGGGGAGATACGTCCCCCGTTCCGCTACGGCCCGGCTGAGGCGGAGGTCACTTTCATCGGTTGGGGTTCTGCCTACGGCCCGTTGCGGGAGACGGTGGATATCCTCAACGCCGACGGCCCCCAGGCCAACCTGCTGCACATCGTTGACGTGTGGCCTTTCCCCACCGACCCGGTGGCGGAGGCGCTGGAGGCGGCCAAAAAGACCATCGTGGTGGAGAACAATTACACCGGCCAGATGGCCCAACTGATCCGCATGGCCACCGGCCATCAGGTTTCGGGCCGCATCCTGAAATACGATGGGCGGCCTTTCTCGCCGGAATACATCCTGAGCCACTTCGAGGAGGTGAAGTAGCATGGCTGAAGTGAAGGACTTTCAGAGTGCGGTGCGCCCCACCTGGTGCACCGGCTGCGGCAACTTCGGCATCTGGAACGCGCTGAAGAAAGCTCTGGCCCAGTTGGACCTGGCCCCTCACCAGGTGATGCTGGTTTCGGGGATCGGCTGCGGCAGCAAGTTGCCCGATTACACCCACGCCAATGGCTACATGAGCCTTCATGGACGGACTGTGCCGGTAGCCACCGGCGTCAAGCTAGCCAACCATGGGCTGAAAGTGATCTGCACCCACGGGGACGGCGACGGCTACGGCCAGGGGTTGGGGCACATGATGCACGCCGCCCGGCGAAACATCGGCCTGGTGGATATCGTGCAGGACAACCGCATCTACGGTCTGACCAAGGGCCAGTACTCTCCCACCAGCGACTATGGTAAGGTGACCAAGACCTCGCCGCAGGGGGCCATCGAGCAGCCGGTCAATCCGCTGGCGTTGGCCCTGGCGGCCGGAGCGACCTTCGTCTCCCGCGCCTGGTCCGGCGACGTGCTCCACCTGACCGAGATTATCGTCCAGGCCATCCAGCACCGGGGGTATGCCCTGGTGGATGTGCTGCAACCCTGCGTGACCTTTAACCGGCCCCAAAGCTACGACTTTTACCGCCCTCGGGTGTACAAGCTGGAGGAGGAGCCGGGATATGACCTCACCGATAAGGTGGCGGCCTTCCAGCGGGCGCAGGAATGGGGGGAGCGCATCCCCATCGGCGTGTTCTACCAGGTGGAAGACCAGCCATCTTACGAGGAGCAGGTGCCAGCCCTGTCCGTTGGCCCCCTGGTGAGGCAGGATTTCCGGGTCTGGAGTGAGGAGGACTACGAGGCCCTGAGAGGGGAATTTATCTAGGTGCCTGGCAAGACCTGACAGGTTTCCAAAACCTGTCAGGTCTGGGCTGGACAGTTTGAGGAACCAGGAAGGAGAATAATATGAGTGATAAACGAGCGGAGATCATTGAAATGCTCAAGGCTGACATGCGCGACGAGCACGGCGCCATCATCCAATATCTGCAACACGCCTACGCCGTTGGGGAGGGCGAAGAGGCCTGCGAGATCGAGGCCATCGCCCGCGAGGAAATGCGTCACTTCGACTGGCTGGCCGAGGCTATAGTCGAGCTGGGAGGCAAGCCGGACGTGAGGCGCGGCGTGGTAGACCTGTCGGGCAGCGGCCCTGTGGAGTGGATGGCCCGTGACATCATCGCCGAGGAGAGGGCCATTGCCCAGTACAAGGAGCACATCGCCGCCATCGACGACCCCAAGATCGAGCGGCTGCTAAAGCGCATCCTTTCCGATGAGGAATCCCATCGGGATGAATTTGCCGACCTGTCGGACGAGTTGGCCGAGGAAGGAGCAGAGGCGGCGGGGCCGTTGGAAGCCCGAATGGCCGAGGAAGAATCATCCCAGGTGCTCGACATCTTGCAACAGGGGGTGCGCCACGAGTACACGGTCATCTTGCAGTATCTCTATCACAATTTCGTCATCCCCCACTGCGAGATCGGGCGTGAGCTGGAGATGCAGGCTATCAACGAGATGCAACACATGGGCTGGCTGGCCGAGGAGGTGGCCGAAATGGGCGGCCATCCCCACATGGAGCACACCGAGTTGGCCCTGGAGGGCGATACAGCCCAGATGCTCCAGGCCGATATCGACGCCGAGCGGGCGGTGACGATGGACTATAACCGCCAGTTGGATCAGATCGATGACGAGGAGCTGCGCAAGTTGCTGACCCGCATCCGCGATCACGAGATCTACCACGACGAGCTGTTCAGCGACATGCTGGCCGAGGTGAAAGTGATGGAGGCCAGGCCGAAAGCCGAACCCGCGCCGCAGCCAGTCCAGGCCGAACCGAAAGCCGAGCCTGCTCCGTCCAGCCCAACGGGCAAATTGACGGTGGGCAGCCTGATGAAGTCAGACAAATAAGGTGCCCGGCGACTTGGAGGTGCCGCGCACCTGGGAAGAGACTACACATACAAGTGAAGGAGACAATGAAAATGAGCGATTATCTAATGCGTGACGATGCACCTTTCAGCGATGAAGAATGGGAAAAGTTAGACAAGCTGGTGGTGGACGTGGCCCGCAGCTTGCTGGTGGGCCGACGGTTCATCTCCCTCGCCGGGCCGGTGGGGGTGGGCGTTCCGACCGTGACCGTGCCCACCATCGGCGGCGGCGACGTGATCGAGGTGAGCGGGCGCAAGTACCTGCCTTTGCCCCTCATCCACCAGGATTTCCGCCTGTCGTGGCGCGATATCGAGATCAGCCGCCAGACGGGGATGCCGCTGGAGCTTGGGCCAGCCGCGGCCGCCAGCACCTCCTGCGCCCGCGCCGAGGACGAGCTTATCTTCAACGGCTATGCCGAACACGGCTACCAGGGCCTGCTGAACGCCGAAGGCCGCCATACCGTGCCTCTGGGCGATTGGGACGAGCCGGGTGGGGCATTCGCCAACGTCGTGGCCGCCACCGAAGCGCTGGTGGCCGATGGTTTCTACGGCCCCTTCGCCGTGGTGGTCAGCCCGGCCCTGTACGCCAAGACCCAGCGCGTCGCCCAGGGCATGATGGGCAGGCTGGAGAGCCGGCTGATCGAGGACGTGGCCGAGGGCGGCTTTTTCCGCTCGCCGGTGCTGGAGGAAAACCAGGGGGTGGTCGTCTCTCAGGGAGCGTACAACTTCGATCTGGTCGTGGCCCAGGACCTGATCACCGCCTATCTGGGGGCGGACAACATGGATCACCCCTTCCGCGTGATGGAAATCCTGGCTTTGCGCATCAAGCAGGCCGGCGCCATCTGCACGTTTGAATAAGCTACAGGCGCCTGGTGCTTTGGAGCGGAGCAGACACGGATTTCCTTCACGGATGTCACGGATTACTGGCTCGTTCCAATCCGTGTAATCCGCGACCAAAATCCGTGTTGGCTGGTTTTATACTGGTGCCGGGCGTCTGGATTACAGGTTATTATGGTAGGGCAGCGGCGGCTGGCTTAGGGCTGGCCGCTCTGCCCTTTGATGGTACCACTGATTGGCAAGGAGGCGCAACTTGACCGGGCACACCCTGTTCCAGGAGTATCATCTCGAAATCGAGGAAGACCTGTGCTTCGTGCTGATGCCCTTCGCTGAGGAGTTCCAACCCATCTACGACGACCACATCAAGCCTGCCGTGGAGGGGGCCGGGTTGCGGTGCGTGCGGGCCGACGACCTTTTTGGCCCCCAGGCCATTATCTACGACATCTGGCAGTACATCTGCCGGGCGCGGGTGGTGGTGGCGGAGCTAACAGGTCGTAATCCCAACGTCTTCTACGAGGTGGGCCTGAGCCACGCCCTGGACAAAAAGGTGATTCTCCTCACCCAAAGTATGGACGACGTGCCCTTTGATCTGAGGCACCTGCGCTGCATCGTCTATGAGTATACGCCGCGTGGAGCAGAGGCTCTGGGAAGGAAGCTGTGCGGGGCGATAGTGGCCGTGCTCAAAGAGTCTGTGGCGAAAGTGCCGATGGGAAGGGAGAAGAGACAGGAAAAAGCGGCGGTGGAGGAGCAGGCAGAGGAATTAAGGCGAGAGAAGGAAAGTTATCAGAGAGAGATGAAGGAACTGAGGCAGCGTTTACGTGAGCGCGAGCTGGAAGACCGCCGGCCAGCACCGACTCTTGGCATCGGCTCGACCAGAATCAATCTCATAGATGGGGCGGAGATGGTCTACGTGCCGGCCGGGGAGTTCATCATGGGTAGCGAGAACGATAACCCGGATGCCTGGGATAACGAAAAACCGCAACATACCGTTTACCTGGATGGCTTCTGGATGTACAAAACCCCGGTGACCAACGCTCAGTACCGGCAGGGCGTGGAGGCCGGGGCCTGCGACCTGCCACATAATACGAAGTACTACAATGATCCTGCTTACAATGACCACCCGGTAGTCTGTGTGGATTGGTATCAGGCCCGGGCCTATTGCGAATGGGCTGGAGGACGGTTGCCCACCGAGACCGAATGGGAGAAGGCGGCGCGAGGGACCGACGGACGCCAATATCCCTGGGGCAATGAGTTCGATAAGACGAAGTGTAATACGAAGGAGTCGGACCTCGGAGACACCACGCTCGTCGATCAGTACCCCGCAGGAGCCAGCCCTTGCGGGGCGCTGGACATGGCTGGCAACGTGTGGGAGTGGACGAGCAGTCTTTACAAGGACTATCCTTATAGAGCGGATGACGGGCGCGAGGATGTAAAGGCTGGCGGTCTGCGCGTGTTGCGTGGCGGGTCGTTCTGCAACTCGCAGAGGAGCGCCCGTAGTGTGTGCCGCTACTGGTGTTATCGCTACCGTGACGTTAGCTGCGGTTTTCGGGTGGTCGGCGGCGTCCCTCTCTCTCTTTAGAAAAAATTGATGGGGGCGCGGACTATCTAAATCAGGTAGCCGACACGGATTCTGCTCACGGATGTCACGGATTAACCGCATCGTGTCCGTTAAATCCGTTTTCTAATCCGTTGACGAATCCGTGTTTGCTTTTTCCTCGCTCTGATGCTAAAATAATTACAAATGTCAAATCAAGCGGAGAGATTGTTTCCGTTGGGATTTCGTGTAGTCATAGAGCTATACCAAAGCACATAAGTAAAGAGGACAATAAATGCGAACTTTGTTTAAGATTATGATAGCGGCCATGTTCATCCTGGCTACTATATCCGTTTCGTACCTGGCTGGCTTTGGCACGGCCTCCTATCTGCATAGCTCCGGTCTGGTGAGCAGGGTAGCCAGTCGGTGGTTTGCCCAGAACACCCCCGACGCAGACGTGGAGGAGTATTTTGGGGTTTTCTGGGAAGCGTGGAACTTCCTGGAGAACGATTTCTTCGGCGAACTGCCCGACGCTCAGCAGATGACCTACGCCGCCATCCGGGGCGTGATCGGCACCCTGAACGATCCTCACACCAGCTTCGTCGAGCCGCAGCCTCGCCAGCGGGAAAGGGAGGATCTGCAAGGCAGTTTTGGGGGAGTGGGGGCCTGGGTGCGGGTGAAGGAGGATGGCTCGATCTTTCTCACCCCGATGGAGGACTCGCCTGCCATGCGGGCCGGAGTGCAGGATGGCGACGTGATTTTGAAGGTGGACGATACCGAGATCACCCCGGAAACGAGCCTGGATGACGTGCTGTCCCTCATTCGAGGGCCTATCGGCAGCCCGGTGAAGTTGACTCTCTCCCGCGCCGGTCGAGAGCAGCCCATCGTGGTGGAGATCGTCCGCGAGAAGATCGAAACGCCCACTGTGACCTGGGAGATGGTGGAGGACGACGTTGGCTATGCTAACATCTCCCTCTTTGGGGAGCGTACCACCAGGGAATTGCAAGGCGCAATCCGCGAGCTTGAAAAGCAGGGAGCGCAAAAGCTGGTCCTCGATCTGCGCAACAATCCCGGCGGCCTTCTGGACATAGCCATTGAGGTCGCCAGCCAGTTCATGCAGGATAGAGTTGTGCTCTATGAACAACACAAGGAAGGCCCGGAAAACACCTATTCCACCAAAAACGGTGGAGTGGCTCTGGATATCCCGATGGTCGTGCTGGTCAACGGGGGCACGGCCAGCGCTTCGGAGATCGTGGCCGGAGCTTTGCAAGACAATGAGCGAGCTATTGTGATAGGTGAACGTACTTTTGGCAAGGGTTCGGTGCAATACGTTCGCGACCTGAGCGATGGCTCCAGCCTGCACGTCACCGTCGCCCACTGGCTGACCCCTGACCATCACCAGATCAATGGCAACGGTCTTTCTCCCGATATCGAGGTGTCGCTCCCGGCAGAAGAGCAGGATAGCGACCAGGATACCCAGTTGAACCAGGCTCTAGACTACCTCAAAACCATTCGGGAGAATGATAGGTAAAATTCAAGAGAGGATAAAATCAGATGGTTGAACTAACGAAAGGTTTTATGAAAGCGCTCACCATGGCTATCCTGGTGACCATAGTTGTCGGGGCGGCCTTCCTGACCGGTTTTGGGACGGGAGGCATGGTGGCTCCTATCTTGCCAGGCTCCGCCATCGTCGTTTCGGCCAAGTATCCGCTTCCACCTGCTCCTGATGCGCCTCCTGTCGGTCTGGAAGAGAAGTTCGAGCTTTTCTGGGAGACGTGGGGCGTCTTGGAGCGTATATTTTACGGGGAAATACCCGACGCCGAGCAGGTGACCTATGGCGCTATCAATGGGGTAATCCGCACCCTCGGTGATGAGCACACCGTCTTCATCGATCCTCAACATGCGGCTATCCTCAAAAGCGATACCAGCGGTAGCTTTGAGGGCATCGGCACCACCGTGCGGATGGACAGTAATGGTTTTTTGATCGTGATCCACCCTTTTGAGGGTCAGCCGGCGGCCAAAGCGGGCCTCAAGCCGGGCGATATCATCCTGCAAGTGGATGATACCCCTATCACCAACATGAACATCCTGGAAGCCATATCCCTCATCCGGGGGCCGGTAGACAGCACTGTGCGCCTGCTCGTCCAGCGCGAGGGAGAACCTGAACCCTTTGAAGTCTCCGTAGTGCGCCAGAAAATCGACATTCCCATCATCGAAGCAAAGATAGTGGAGGACACCGAAATCGCGTACATCAGACTGACCGATTTCAACATCCAGGCCACAGATAAGCTCAAAGAGGCTCTGAAAGAGACCCTTAAAGAGAAGCCCAAAGGGCTGGTATTCGATCTGCGCAACAATCGCGGCGGCTACCTGCACATAGCCGTTGAGGTAGCCAGCCAGTTCATCGACGAGGGTACGATCCTGGTCGAGAGAGATAAGGAAGGGGAGGAAACAAAATTCGACGCCCAACCTGGCGGGCTGGCTCTGGATATCCCGATGGTTGTGCTGGTCAATGGGGGCACAGCCAGCGCCTCCGAGATCGTGGCCGGGGCCATTCGGGATAAGGGACGGGCCATCCTGATCGGCCAGGAAACCTTTGGCAAGGGCTCAGTGCAGCTTCCGCACACCCTGAGCGACGGTTCCGAACTGCGGATCACCATCGCCCACTGGTTTACTCCCAACGGCACCGAATTGCAGGGTCAGGGCCTCATCCCGGACATCGAGGTGGAATTGACCGAGCAGGACTTTGAAGCTAACCGGGACCCCCAACTGGAGCGGGCCGTCGAATACCTGAAGGCGCAGGAAGAGGAGGAGGAGGGTGGAGAAGAGTCGTCTATTTGGGCTCCTCTCTATCTGCCGTCCTGAATTGTCTGCCATGAAGGTTATCGCCACCAACCGCAAGGCTTACCACGATTATCACGTCGAGGAAACCCAGGAGGCGGGCCTCGTCCTGACCGGCTCGGAGATCAAATCCATCCGAGCCGGTCGCGTCAATCTGCGCGATAGCTACGTCCAGATCAAAAGGGGCGAGCTATGGCTGATAGATACTCACATCGCCCCCTACGAGCGGGCCAGCCACCAGAACCACGAACCGCGTCGTGCCCGCAAGCTGCTCATGCACCGCCGCCAGATCAATCGTCTGGAGGCCAAGGTGCAGGCCAAAGGTTATACCGTTGTTCCTCTGCGCCTTTACCTCAAGAATAACCTGGCTAAAGTAGAGATCGCCCTGGTCAGGGGCAAAAGGCTCTACGATAAACGGGAGGCCATCGCCAAACGCGAAACCCAACGCCAGATCGACCGGGCCATAAAGGAGCGCCATCGCTAAAACGAACAGCGGTAAACCTCCCTGCTCGACCAGCCAGCGGCCTGGGCCACCTGTCGGGCCGCTTCCTTACGCCCGACCCCTTCGGCCAGCAACCTGTCCATCGCCTCCCGCACCTGTTCCTCGTCCCAGGGTTCTCTTTCCGCCGCCCCCTCGATCACCAGGGTAAACTCGCCGCGCGGCTTACGCTCCGAGAAATACGTTATAGCCTGGCTGACCGTGCCTCGCCACACCTCCTCGTGGAGTTTGGTCAACTCCCTGGCGACAGCCAGCCGACGGTCGCCCAAAACGTCCAACACGTCGGTCAGGCCCCTGACCAGCCGGTGAGGGGCTTCAAAAGCGACCAGGGTGCGCCGTTCGTCGGCCACCGAGGCCAGGAGTCGCCGCCGGGCGGCCTTGCGCCGGGGCAGAAAACCCAAATACACGAAGCTATCGGCAGGCAGGCCGGAGACGACCACCGCCGTGACCAGGGCCGAAGGGCCAGGGATGGGCACCACCGGCACGTCTTGCTTGATGGCCGCCTGGATCAATTCGTAGCCAGGGTCAGACAGGCCCGGCATACCGGCATCAGACACCAGGGCCACGTCTTTGTCCTTCAAGGTTTCCAGAATGCAATCCAATCTGGTCAACTTGTTGTGCTCGTAATAGCTGAGCAGTGGGGTATTAAGGTCGTAACGATCCAGGAGCAGCCGTATACGACGGGTGTCTTCCGCGGCGATGAGGGCTACTTCCTTCAAAACCCGCAAGGCCCGTAAGCTGATATCCTCCAGATTGCCGATGGGAGTGCCGACCAGGTATAATGTGCCCATGAGAATATAGAACCTTCGTGTTCTTCGTGGTTATTAAATAGTATACCACAAAATGCTGTTTTGTGCATGGCTGAGTCTCAAAACCACGCCATCGAAATGGCAGTCATAGCCCCATTTTTCTTTTTCGGTGAGGTGTGATAAAATGTGCCTGACTTAATCCAATCAGAGGAGGTGCGAAAGGATGGAGCTTACCACAGTAAAAATAGAGAAACCCGATGGGATCAACTTCATACTGGGGCAAAGTCACTTTATAAAAACCGTGGAGGATATTTACGAGGCCCTGGTCCAGACCGTGCCGGGGATCAAGTTTGGGCTGGGGTTTTGTGAATCCTCGGGGGCGTGCCTGGTGCGTTGGGTGGGCACGGATGAGGAGATGATCGAACTGGCTAAAAAGAACGCTCTTGCTCTCTCGGCCGGCCATGCGTTCATACTCTTTCTAGGCGAGGGATACTATCCTATCAACGTCCTGAACATCGTCAAGATGGTGCCGGAAGTGTGCCGCATTTTTTGCGCCACCGCCAACCCGGTAGAGGTCGTCGTGGCCGAGACGGAGCAGGGGCGGGGCATCCTGGGCGTGATAGACGGGTTTAAGACCAAAGGCGTCGAGGGTGGCGAGGACATCGCCTGGCGCAAAAACTTTCTGCGCCAGATCGGGTACAAGCTGGCGTAGCCAGTCAGTTGAGATCGTCAGGAGCGTGGCCTTTTGCCTTCACCGCTCATCTTCGTTTTTCTGGATGGGGTGGGGCTGGGACCGGCCACCGAGGTCAACCCTTTGTCGGTCATCCCCACCCCAACTTTACATAAACTCCTGGGGCGTCCCCTGGTGCAAGGCTCGGTGGTGGAGCGTCCTGGCCTGTTGCTCAAACCTCTCGACGCCTGTTTGGGCGTATCCGGTCTGCCCCAGAGCGCCACCGGCCAGACGGCTCTTTTCACGGGCCTGAACGCCGCCAAACACCTGGGCTATCACCTTACGGCCCATCCCAACGCCGCCCTGACCGCTCTCCTCAACGAGCACAACATCCTGAAAAGAGCCACAGATAGGGGATACCGGGCTACCTTCGCCAACGCTTACAGCCCCGCCTACTTCAAGCTGGTTAAAGAAAGAAAACGCCGCCATTCGGCCACCACGCTCAGCGTCCTGGCTGCTGGTTTACCCTTCCGCCTGATGGATGATCTAGAGCAGGGGCGGGCTGTCTGCTGGGACATCACTCACAAACACTTAAACAGCTATCTCGAAACTCCCGTGCCCCTCGTCGAGCCGGAGACAGCCGGTAAGCGGCTGGCCCGGCTGGCCCGTGACCACGACCTGGTGCTGTTCGAGTCCTTCCTGCCCGATCTGGCCGGCCATCGTCAGGATTCGGCTCTGACGCGGGAGACCCTGGATACCCTGGATCGCTTTCTGGGCGGCTTGTTGGAGGAAATCGAGCCAGAGGTTACTGTCGTTCTCAGCAGCGATCACGGCAATCTGGAAGACGCCAGCACCAGGTTGCACAGCACCAATCCCGTGCCCTTGCTGGTCGTGGGGCCGGGGGCGAAAGCCTTTCGGGAGGCCCAGGCTATCACCGACGTGGCGGACGGCATCATGGCCGTGCTGGAGGGAGAATGAGGGATCAGGGAGTCCAGACAATTATCCGCCGGCCCTTCCCAGCCGAAACATCTTAGTCCCGCACACCGCGCATATTCCCCTGGTAGCGGGACGACCGTTTCGCAAGACAACGGGTATAGGCTCCCTCATTTCCCGTTTGGTCCGGCATTTGAAGCAGTAGGCTTCCAGGGGAACGCTCATTCCTCCTGCGCTTACCTCTGCCGACTTAACCTCTGCTCTCTGCTTTTGCGCTCGTGTTTTGTCTCTGGGTCTGATGTCGCTTTTCCTGAAGATCTCCTCACGTTCCTCGGGGACAAAGAGCAGGGTCACAACCACGCCCAAAATGAAACCCATAAGGACCCCCAGAATAAACGAGAAACGGCTTTTGCGATCTTTATCCATAGCATCCATTCCTCCTCCGTCGTCCTGATCCTGCTACACAAAACTAACCTGTCACTACCGCTACGGATTGTCCACAGGCGGGGCATTTTTCTCCGTCAAGATATACCCGTGTATGATACCCGATCCGTCCAATAACCAGCTTACCGCAGTTGGGGCAGCGGGTGTTCTCGTACTCATCGCCCGGCACGTTTCCGGCGTAGACGTAACGCAGACCTGCTTTGTGGCCGATCTTTACGGCGCGGTGAATGGTGGACACCGGCGTGGGAGGCACATCCTGCATCTTGTAGCGAGGCCCAAAGCGGGAGACGTGCCAGGGCAGGTCAGGGCTGATTCCTGCCAAAAACTCGGCAATCTGCCTCAATTCCTCGTCGCTGTCGTTGTGATCGGGGATTACCAGGGTGGTTACCTCTACCCAGATGCCTATCTCGTGCATAAGACGGATGGAATCCAGCACCGGCTGGAGCGTTCCCCCACAGATACGACGATAGAATTTGTCGTCGAAAGCTTTCAGATCGACGTTGGCCGCATCCAGGTATGGCTCAATAGTGCGCAGCGCCTCCTCGCTCATGTAGCCGTTGGTGACGAAGACGTTTTTGATACCGCGCTCGGCGGCCAGAACTGCCGTGTCATAAGCGTATTCAAAGAAGATGGTAGGCTCGGTGTAGGTATAGGCGATGCTGGCGCACCCGTAACGTTCGGCATCCTTCACCACCGCCGCCGGAGGGTATCCTCTGCCGGGCCTGAACGACAGGCCCCCTTCCCTGGGGTACTGGGAGATGTCGGCGTTCTGGCAGAAAGTGCAGTGGAAGTTACAGCCTACGGTGGCTATGGAGAAAGACTCGGTGTTGGGCAGGAAGTGGTAAAGAGGTTTTTTCTCGATGGGGTCCACGTTGGCGGCCACGGTCTGGGCGTAGACCAGGCTATAAAGCGTCCCTTCACAGTTTTCCCGCACCCCACAGACGCCTTTCCGCCCC
>DAOULT010000044.1:0-24190 GCA_034417895.1 Anaerolineae bacterium
GGATAATATTCATAGGCCCTCACCTCGTGGGTTGGAGATCGATTTTTCTTACTTTACCACGAGGTGGGCCTTTTGGCTACTTCGGCTGAGCCCCAAATTCGAGCCACACTTTCTGCAACCGAGTACATATACCCGCCTTTTGACAAATCCAGCCAAACGGTGTAAAATATTTTTGGATTTTTGGTTATTTCCGCCGCTAGCTTTTCATCGAAGACAGGTTACGGAGATAGATTAGCATGAAACTGACGCCCCGACAGCAAACTTTTCTGGCTAAATTATTCGAGCTTTATCAGGAACGACGGACACCCGTACACTATTCTCTCGTAGCCCAAAAATTGGGCGTCAACAAATTCTCGGCCTACGACATGCTGAAAGTGCTGGAACAAAAGAGATTGGTGGCCTCGGATTATGTGCTGGACTCAGAGAATCCTGGCCCTGGCCGTTCTATGATCGTTTTCTATCCGACCAGCAAAGCGCGCCGGCTGTTCATGTACTGGGCAGGCGAGACACGGCTGGGCGAAGAATGGCAACAGATCCGGGAGAGGATCCTACAGAGATTGCAGGAGGCGCGGGAGACTGATTACAAAGAGATATTGAACGAGGTTTTGGCCGGGATTCCTGAATCCAGGTCCCCCCTGGTTTACTGCGCCGAGATGATCGCGGCCCTTCTCTTGAACCTCAACAGCGTGGCTAGCGAGATAAACCCCTTCAAGGCGCTGGCCACTCTAGGCTCGACGGGAGAAGTGGGGTTGGGCACTCTGGCCGGCTTGAGCCTGGGTTCAATCTTCAGCGAAAAGGCTGATACCCCGGCGGTGCATAAATTGTTAGTTTATACGAAGAAATATCAGTCCCATTTGCTCGATCTGAGCGAGGAGAGCAAGGCGGTCTTATCTGATTTCCTGCAAGAGGCGCTGACCATCCTCGAACGATCACCTTGAGGATGGTATTATACTTATTTTTTTGGTTTTTTTGGTAAAAATGTTGTGGAAAAGAGGAGGAGCTGATGATTAAAATCGTGACTGATAGCACTTCTGATCTATCCCCCGATCTGATGCGCCGGTACGACATCCGCGTTGTTCCCCTCAAGGTTCTCTTCGGCGAGCGCTCCTTTCGAGAAGGGATCGATCTCAGCAATCGAGACTTCTATCGGATGCTGGCCCAGGCCAGCCAGTTGCCTACCACTTCGCAACCCTCGGCGGGCGAGTTTCTGGAGGTGTACTCAGAATTGAGCGCCGCCGGACACGAGATCATATCCATTCACATCTCCAGCAAGCTCAGCGGCACTATCGGCTCCGCCATATCCGCCCGTCGTTCTTTATTGGAAATACAGCCAGAGGCTAAAATCACCATCATCGATTCTCTCTCCACGGCGATGAGCCTGGGCCTGATGGTCATTACCGCTGCCCAGGCCGCCGCAGCCGGTCAGACGGTCGAGCAAATCGTGCCCATGGTGGAGCATCTAAGCCGGGAGATGCACCTCATCTTTCTGGTCGATACCCTGGAATATCTCCACAAGGGAGGACGCATCGGCGGAGCGGCGACCATGCTGGGCACCCTGTTGAGCATTAAACCCATTCTTTGTATTCGGGATGGGCGAGTCGAGCCTCTGGACAAAGTGCGGAGCAGGCGCAAAGCCTTACAACGACTCCTGGGGATCGCCGTGGAACGAGCGGGCGAACGACCGGTCAAGGTCATCATCGGTCATGGCGAAGCGCCCGAGGAGGCTGCTATCCTGGAAAAAGAGATTCGCGCCCGGCTTCAGTGTCGTGAACTGTACAAGACTGAAATAGGGCCAGTGGTGGGCACCCATGCCGGGCCTGGCGTGGTGGGCCTGTGTATCTATCCCAATGATGAACTCCATTGAATCGGGCGTAACCTTCTTCGCCTTCTGGTGTTCTAACAAGGAGAGCACATTTCGCAGAACAATTGTTGTTGCGCAAAGGGCTCCTCAGTGATAAACGATGAAGAGACTTTGGTACAGAGAGCCAGGGAAGACCCAGAGGCTTTCGGCCTCCTGTACGAAAGATACGTAAAGAAGATTTACAACTATGTCTTTTACCGCGTGGGCAACCACCACGACGCCGAAGACCTGACCGCCAAGACGTTTTATAAGGCGCTGGATAACATAGATCGCTACGTCAGTTGGGGGGTGCCGTTCTCTGCCTGGCTGTATCGCATCGCTCACAACTTGGTGGCTAACTGGCATCGTGACCGTAGCCGCCGTAAGGTGACTTCCTTAGACGGTCTGGTGGTGGCTGGTGAACTTGGAGATAGCCCTGAACGCGCGGTCGAAAGCGGGGAAGAAAGAGAAGAACTGCTGAAGGTTATCCGCCGACTGTCCGCCGACCGTCAGCAGTTGCTAATTCTCAAGTTCGTAGAAGGTATGACCAACGCCCAGATCGGTCAGATCATGGGCCGCAGCGAAGGAGCCATCAAGTCTCTTTACCACCGCACTTTGATCGCCCTGCGTAGTGAGTTTAAAAAGCGCAGGGCTGACGAAGAGCGGCAGAGTTAGTCCCCAGGCCCTTGCCAGAGTTGTGGTCTGGCGGACACACAGATTATGGGCACAGATGATATAGTTCGATAGGATATTCTGATTGTCCCTTGGGTGAGCGAAACCTTCCCCACAGAGGATGCAAAGAGGTAGTTCTCTGCCGAGGAGAGTTGAAAATAAATGGAAGACAAAGTATTGACCGAGATATTGATCGCCCACGCCGATCAAGCGGACGAGGGGCGGCATGGCGGGGAAGATTATCTGAAGATGTTCCCCACTTACCGTTCTGAGTTGGAGCCTCTGCTGACCACGGCCGAGATGGTGCAGGAGGTCCTGCGCCCCGTGGACCCAGCGCCAGCTTTTCGCCAAAGTTTGCGCCAGGGCTTGCTGGTGGCCGCTCAGCAGAAAGCGGCCTCACGGGACCAGCCGACTCGGCTTTCTGGCCGGGGACTGCTTATTGGGGCGGTGGTCGGTTCTGCCCTGTCCGTGATCGGGATTATCGCTTATTTTTTGCGTATTCGCGCCCAGACCAAGACTCAAACTATTTCTTCTGGTTAAGCAAATTTTGGGTCTTTTGGGTTTTCTGGGAAAATTTGCATTGCTAGAGGTGGAGAAGGATGGTAAGATACGCTCAGATCACTGGTTGGGGTAAGTACGCTCCCAAAAAGGTGCTGACTAACCACGACCTGGCGAAAATGGTGGATACCAGCGATGAATGGATCGTGACCCGCACCGGGATCCGGGAGCGACGAATGGCCGGGCCTGAGGAGACCACCGGCACGATGGCGGTGGAGGCTGGCCGCCGCGCTCTGGAGGTGGCTGGCCTGGATGCCAGAGCGCTGGACCTGATCATCGTGGCTACCTATTCGCCCGATTATCTGTTGGCCCCGGTAGCCAGCATGGTCCAGGATAGGCTGGGAGCCAGCCGGGCCGGGGCCTTCGATCTGGGAGCAGGTTGTACGGGGTTTGTCTACGCCCTGGCTACTGGATATCAGTTCATCGCCTGCGGGACCTACGATAACGTGCTGATCATCGGGGCGGAGGTCAACACCCGCTTCCTCGATTGGCAGGACCGCGACACCTGTGTTCTGTTCGGGGACGGGGCAGGGGCGGTGGTCCTTCAGGCCAGCCAGGTGCCGAGCGGGATCACGTCGGTGGTGCTGGGCACAGACGGGTCGGGCAGCGAGTATATCTTCATTCCTGGCGGGGGGTGTCGTCACCCCTTCGATGAAAGAGTGCTGGAAAGGCGCGAGCATTTCATAAAAATGAACGGGCGTGAGGTCTTCAAGTTTGCCAGCCGGATTCTCAGTGGGGCCACCCTGGCGGTGGTGGAAGCTTGTGGCCTTTCCCTGGATGACGTCGCCCTGGTGATCCCTCATCAGGCCAATGCCCGCATCCTCGAAGTAGCCTGCAAAAGGATGAACCTGCCGCCAGAGAAGATGTACGTGAACCTGGACCGCTATGGCAACACCTCGGCGGCCTCGGTGCCCATCGCTTTGTGCGAAGCGGTCGAGGAGGGACGCATCCACGACGGAGATAATATAGTGCTGGTCGGGTTCGGGGCCGGACTGACCTGGGCGGCCACGCTGGTGCACTGGGGTGTGCCGGAAGTATTGCCTATCTCTCTGAAGTTCCTGACAGGGTTCAAAGTGCCGTCTGTGGCGCGTGAGGCGGCCATGACCGTCTCAAGCCTGGCCGGGCTGCTGCTGTTGCCTTTCCTTTCCAAGAGCCACGATTAATAACCGAGACGCCAATACCAGTTCCTTCCTCACTCCCCATCTTCGGCCTTGTTGGGCGGCACCTCGAAGCGATACCCTACCCCCCGCACGGTGCGCAGATAGACAGGCGCGCTAGGGGTATCTTCTATTTTCTCCCGCAGCCAACGCACGTGAACGTCTAACGTCCTGGTATCCCCCAGATAATCGGTATTCCAGACCTCTTTCATTAAAGTTTTGCGCGTTAGCACCTTACCGGCGTTATGCGCAAAGATCTCTAACAGTTTGGCTTGTTTAGGGGTCAGCCTATACTCCTTATCCCCTTTGGTGACAATACGCTTCCTCACATCCAAAGTCAGATCACCCATCCGCAAAATCTCTTTCAACCGGCGCTCCGCTATCTTTTTGATGCGATTGACCAGCTTACGTGTGGTGAAAGGGCGGGCCAGGTGGAAATCGATTTGCATCGTCTCATCAATTTTCTCGTCCCCATCCGTTATCAGGATAACCGATACTCCCTGTATCTGCCGCCACAAAGCCTGATAAGTTTTCCGACCGTCCAGGTCGGGCGGAGCAGAATCGAGAATCAGTAAATCGTGTTCACCGGACCTGAGTTGTGAAGAAGCTTCTTTTGCGCTGTGTACAATCGTCACCGCGTAACCCTTGTCCAGCAAACGTTGACTGAAAGAGCTAACTGGGGACTCGTCCTGCTCAACGAACAGAATTTGCACAGTCATCGCTTTCTACCTCCGCAGCGCCGAGGTGTCGGTCAACCGACAGTCTATTTTAAGGATTCAGTAGCCCGGGGAATAGACGCCTCAACCAACAACAAATTAGAAGAGTGATAAGTGTGCCTATCCTAAAAGTGGATCGAGCACCTCGCTCGACGTACAGGTCATCATCATAGACCATAGCCAGGGTGCGGACTCAAACGCTCTGGCATTCCCATCACTTACAATTATACCTCATCCAGGCCATTATCGCAACAATCAATAATTCTCAAGGCCGTCGTTTCACAGGCGGGGATAAACACTTGAAGCCACAACCGGTGGTAGTCACAGGTAGTGAGTACACAACATCTTGTGGTGAGAGACAGACCCCCTCACCAAACTGGCAACCGTTAACTTCCAGTCGATGTATTTCGCCCCTCTGGCAACCAGGTGGGTTTCATGGGTGCGTGTGAACTCCTGTTCATAGTCAGCTTGCCACAGCGGTCATGTTATAGTAAAATAAATAAAATCGTTATCCCCCTATTTATGTCCTTACCCTGGAGCGGATTTGCCATAATGGGCAAGGAATGATAAAATGATGGGCAAAGCAGGTAAAACTATGAACGTTAAACTGGAAACTGCTATGGGCCAGCTTCATATTGCTCAAGGGGTCGTGCAGGAAGAGAGTGATAACGTTCTGGTGGTAGAACCCTCATCGTTCCTCCCCCTGGGACGGGATAAAAGCCACCTGTACGCCTTGATTGAGTTGGAAGGCCAGCCTCCGGGCCGTGATGAAATCTGTCGGCGGATGATGGACATCATCGAGGAGGCTTATGGGCGCTCCCCGGGCAGCGTGACGGCCCGACTGCGCCAGGCTATAGAGAAAGCCAACGCCTTCCTTTACGAAACCAATCGCCAGGCTATCCGGGATGACCAACGAAGCGGCGGAGTGACCTGCCTTGTGTTCAAGGATGGCGACGTCTACATCGGTCAGGCCGGCCCGGCCCTGGCCTACGTAGCCCGTAAAGGGAGTCTGTGGCGGTACCCCAAAACCTCCCCCTGGCTGGACGCTGCTTTTCCTGAGCCTGACGAGGCTTATTCACCTCCCCTGGGCGCCGGGCGTAAAGTGGAAATCAGCTTTGCCCACTGCCAGGTACAGCCCGGAGACGTTATTCTGCTGACCACCAGCGCCCTGGCCCACCGCGCCAATCCCAGAGAAGTGACCAGGGCCGTGGTCTATCAAGGGGTCGAAGCGGCCTTGAAGAACCTGCGCGCTTTGGCCGGACAGTCGGACCTGTCGGCTGTCGTGGTCGAGATCGCCGCCGCCGGGAAAGCGGACACCACCCCGCCGGAAGCGGAGCCTGAAAAGAAAAGGGCGGCCTCCACTGAGCAGGCTCCTCCACTCCCCGGCCCGGATTGGGGCGCTCTGCTGAGCGGAGTGAGCCAGGGAGCGGCCACCGTTCTGGCTTTTCTGTTCAACACCCTTAAAGTCCTGGCGGGCCGTATTCTGCCTGGCGCGGAGGGCGAGACCTTAGCCCGTCCTTCTCGAAAACGAGACCGCCAGCCCCGCGCTCCGACCCCGGCCAGGGGCTTAGATAAAAGAGTCTATTTGATCGGGCTGACCGTAGCCATCCCCCTCATCGTGGCTCTGGCAGTGGTCCTGGTCTCTCTGCGGCAGGATCAGACTTCACAGGGCCGTCTGGATGAACTGGTGCGAGAGGCGCGGGCCAAACACGAACAGGCTCTGGCCCACATAGATGATAAAGAAACGGCCAGACAGCTCTTACGTCAGGCCGAAGCTCTGCTGGATGAGGCCCTGAACCTGCAACCGAAGGAAGCTCCCCAGGTCATAGGCGATCTGAACAGGCAAATCCAGGATAAACTGGACGAAATCAACAACGTGATCAAACTGTACTGGACGCCCGTTTTATATGAATACCAGAACATAAGCAGCGATCCCGGACGGGTGATTGTCAACGGTCTCGATATCTACGTCCTGGACAAAGGCGCCGACTGCGTTTACAAACACCTTTTGAGCGAGGCCGGAGATACTCTGGAGGAGACCGAGAGCAACCCTGTCCTGGTGCGTGAGGGCGATCAGGTGGGCGACGTCGTGGTAGGCAAAATAGTGGATATGGTGTGGATGCCGGTGGGGGGCGGACGACAGACCAGCAACCTTCTCATTTTAGAGAAAGGAGGAGCCTTGCTCGAATACAGCCCCACCTGGGGGCTGAAGGTCTTGCCTGTCGGTCAACGGGAACGCTGGCTTGCCCCCCAGGTGCTAAGCAGCTATTTTGGCAACCTGTATCTCCTCGACCCCCAGTTAAACCAGATCCTCAAATACCTGCCGACCGCCGACGGGGGGTACAGCAACCCGCCCCAGGATTATCTGGACCCTGAAGTCGGCCTTGAGTTGAGCGGGGTGGTGGACATGGCTATCGACGGGTTCATCTACGTCCTCTTCGCCGATGGCAATATCATCAAGCTTCTTGCCTCTGGCGAACCCTCTTCCGCTCAGCCGGTGCTTTTCGAACAAACCGAGTTTGACGAACCCTTGCGCCAGCCAACGGCCATCTTTACCGCCCCAGAGGAAGAAGCCAAATCCATCTACGTGGCCGATGCCGGTAACAAACGCATCGTGCAGCTCTCCAAAGAAGGGCGCTTTGAACGACAATTCAAGACCGACGATGATACCTTTGAGCGGTTGAGGGGCTGCTTCGTGGACGAGATAGGCGGCAAACTTTACCTGGTCAGCGGCAACAGGCTATACCTGGCTAACATCCCGTCTGCCTCGGCGGGCCGGTGAGGGGATAAAACAGGCGACTGGCGCTATTTGTCATTTCAAAAAGTTGAGGGATTATCATGACCACGAAGAAAGCGGAACCGACCTTTTGGAAAACAGAACTGGAAGCGATTATCAGCATTGGTTACCTGCAAACAGAGGAAGAAGTTATCAGCGAAGCTCTGGACGCGCTCCTGGCCTCACGCCCTGATTTGCGTCAGGCGGTGGCTGTGGAATTGTACATCCAGGATCAAGTTACTCTGAGCCGAGCCGCTGAAATCGCCAGGATGAATATCTGGCAGTTCAGAGATCACTTGCGAGCCAGGGGCCTGGAGATTGTTGTGCCAGAGGAAACACCAGAAGATCTGGAAACCATGATCGACTCTTTCAAACAAAGTGAGCTATGATCGTTTCCGATACCAATATCCTATCATCGTTTGCTGCAACCAGAGGGCTTAGTCTATTATTTGAAGTTTTGCGGGAAGAGGTAATCTATATTCCTCCCAGTGTGCACCAGGAGTTGCTAAAAGGCTTAGAGTATGGCGTCTCGTATCTTGCCGAAGTCACTCATCTGCTCAAAACGGGAAAAATCTGTGTTCTGGAGCTAGCCGAACAGGACCATCAGCGGATAGCGTCCCTGCCACGCTCCTTCGGCTCAGGCGAAAAAGAGGCAATAGCAATATGTCTACGACAGAAAGCTACTTTGCTTTGCAATGAACGAAGAGTAGTGAACTATTGTCGTCATAACAATATCATCTGTCTCAACTTGAAGGCGCTCTTAAGACTTTTATGGAAAGATGGCGTGGTCTCGAAGGCCAAAGTCAAGACCATGATGGCACGAATGAGCAAGACAGAAGGTATCGTCTTCAAGACCGCTAAAGAGATTTTTACCAACCATGATTTAGAAAGGGACTAGAAGAACTTTTGGTGGCAGCCCTCTTCCCTTTTGGGCGAAAATAAGTTATAATGGGCTGTGATAAGCGGGTCGGACGCTTACCAGGGGAGATGCATTTGATGGCCCCCTGTAGCTCGCGGGGGCGGTAGATTTTTAGAGGGAGGAAAAGTCAGATGGGAAAAAGAGCATATCTATGGCTATTGATTATCTCACTGTTGGCCTTCGGCCTGGTGGGCCTCGCCCAGGCCAACGATGAAGAAAAGACCTTTCACTGGACGCGGTACGACTACGACGTCACCATCCAGGACGACGGCGACGTGGACATCGCCGTTGACATGGAGATCGATTTCACCCAAGGAGAGTTCCATCACGGCTTCTTTGAGTTCGAAACCGGCAGAGTAGACGAAGTAACAAACGTCCAGGTGTGGGAAGGCAGACAACAATACAGCCGGGGAGAAGAGAAAGCCAACACCTATTCGTTCTCCACTTCGGGGGGAAAATTCCGGCTGGACTGGTGGTTCCCTTACACCGAAAGGGCCAGCCGGGCATTTACCCTCAAGTATACCGTCCGGGGCATCGTCCGTCTGTACGAAGAGGGCGATCAATTTTACGCCGACTTTTACTCCGGCAACAGGCCGGCCAGGATCGACCAGGGGCAGATCACCATCCGCCTGCCGGCCGCCGTCCAGGAAAGCGAGTTGAAAATAGGCACCGCCGGCCCCGCTGCTGATTGGGAGCGCCTCGACTCCAGGACGATAGTGTTCACGGCCTCGAATATAGCGGCCAACAGGACGCTGACGGTGCGGGTGCAGTTCCCACACGGGCTGGTGCAGGCCGCCAAGCCCACCTGGCAGGAAGCTTACGACGAGCAGGCCGAATACGAGGAAAACGTCAAGCCTCTGATCAACCTGGTGGTGGGCGTGGTGAGCGTGCTGCTCCTCATCGGCGGGCCGCTGCTAGTTTACCTGTTGTGGTACACCAGGGGGCGTGACAAGCCGGTCGGGCTGGTGGCCGACTACCTGGCCGAACCACCTTCCGATCTGCCGGCCGGCGTGGCGGGCACTTTGCTCGACGAAAAAGCCGACCTGAAAGACATCATCGCCAGCATCGTCGATCTGGCGCGGCGGGGCGTGCTGACCATGACCGAAACTGAGAAAACGGGTTTTATGGGGATCGGCTCCTCGCGCGATTTCATCTTCCGCCGGGCCGAAACCAGCCAACCCCTGCGCAAGTACGAAGAAAGATTGCTCTATCACCTGCTAGGCGGGCTTCAGGAGCGGAAACTTTCGGACCTGAAAGAAAAATTTTACACCGCCATTCCCAAACTGCAAAGTGAGTTGTACCAGGAAGTGGTCAGGGAAGGGTTTTTCCACAGCAGCCCGGAGAAGACCCGCAACATATACAAGGGGATAGGCATAGCCGGCCTGGTCCTGACTGGCGTGTTAGGCTTTTGCGGCCTGGCCTCGTTGTCCACCCGCACCGACGTGGCCTTCTGTCCTTTCGCCGGCCTGGGTGTGGCCTTTATAGCGGTGATAATCGCCGGCTTCCACATGCCCCACAAAACGCCCGAAGGGGCAGAAGCCTCGGCCCGCTGGCAGGCCTTCAAGCGTTACCTGAAGGACATCGAAAAATACACCAACCTGGAAGAGGCCAAAGAGATCTTCGACAAATACCTGCCCTACACCATCGCCTTCGGCTTCGAGCGAAGCTGGATCAAAAAGTTTGCCTCCATAGATACCCCGGCGCCCGCCTGGTACATGCCCTACCCGCCCATCATCGTCACCGGCGACCGTGGAAGCACCAGAGGCGCTGGCCGGGCTGCTTCGGCTACAGGTGTGGGCCAGGGGCGGCAAGCGCCCTCCCTGGACAGCATGAGCCAGGGCATGGCCTCCTCACTGCAAGGCATGAGCGACGGGCTGGTCTCCATGCTCAATTCGGCCTCCAGCGTCCTGACCAGCGCCCCCGTCAAGTCTAGCAGCAGCGGCGGCTGGAGCGGCGGCGGGGGAGGCTTCAGCGGAGGCAGCATGGGCGGCGGCGGCAGCGGCTTCGACTAAAAAAATTCATGGGAAAATTTAAGGAGGAAAAAACAACATGGGAAAAATCGTGGGCCCGATTCTGGCCCTGATCGGGGTCGGGATATGCGTGGTGGGGGCGATCTGGATCGTGGCGGCGGGCAGCAGCGGTGAGGGCGGCATGAGCACCGGAGGAACGGCCCTGGGCTTCGCCATCCTCTTCATCGTAGCCGTGCCTTTCGTGGCCGCCGGCGCTTTTCTGTTCATCAAAGGCCGCCAGGAAGCGGTGGAGATGGCCGAGGTGGAAAAAGAGCGCAAGGTGCTGAACATGGTGCAAACCAGGGGACAGGTCAAAATCTCCGACGTGGCCCTGGAGATGGACATCACCCGCGATCAGCTCAAAGGTTACATCGAAGACCTGGTGGGCAAAGGGCTTTTCAGCGGCTACATAGACTGGAAAGGCGGGATGCTCTACTCCAAACTGGCCAGCGAGATGCCCTCCGGCAATTGTCCCAACTGTGGAGGAGAGTTGGAACTGGCTGGTAAGGGGGTGGTGTCCTGCCCGTATTGTGGCTCGGAGATTTTCCTCTAAAGGTTAGGGAAGCCGCTTCTTTAACATCGTGATAAAAATGCGAACGATAGTGGTGATGTGGCCCTACATCCTCCTGATCGGCCTCAGTCTGTCTTGCACTCCGACGACGGAAGATTTGACCGGGCAGGCCGGAAAAACCATCGCCTTGTTTTGTACGCCCAAATTTATACAGGATTTTGATAACCCGGTACCATCTATAACGACCTTCTTTGACCATTATTCCCCGCTCACCCAAGAAAACTGCCGGGAACTGATCCTTATCTTCGCCGTGGGCAACAGCGAGCACATCCTGCAATACCAGGGCCAGGATTACTGGCGCGTCCCGCTGGAATGGGCCAGGTACATCAACGACGACAAGCCCTTCACCGAACCCGAAGAGATTTTCTCCGAGGCGGAATTGAACTACCAGCAAATTCACAACGTCGTGCTCAAATTCAAGGAGGAAGCCGCCCGGCGCAACATCCCTTTCAAAATCTTTGACCAGATCGACCAGGCTTACGAATTCTGCTACACCAATTTCAAGTCTAATCGCCACCCGGAATGCATGGCCCCGGACATTCCCTGGGAAAAATACGGCGGCTACGAGATCATGGCTCAACTCCAGGCCGACCACTACGTATACGCCACGGCGCGGCAGGGGATTCCACAGGGAAAAAACGCCGGGGATTTCCTGGCCGAACAAGCGGCCGCCTACGTCCACGATCTGGAATTCGACGGCATCTTATACGGCAACCAATTGGGCACCAGAGCGCACTGGCTGCCCGACGGCGGGCCGGGGTTTTCGGAAAAGGAAAGCGAGGCGATCTTACACTTCTTCCGATATTCCAAAGAGAAATTGGGCGATAAGGACCTGATGTGGTTTGATTCGTATAATAATATCAAAATCGAGCACGATAGATACAGCGTTCCGCTGGAAGCGTATCAGCATCTCGATTACATCATCGTCAGCGGCTTTTGCGTCATCACCGACCCCGATAGATACCTGGACAATCTTAACAGCAAAATAAGCTTAAGAAGCGTGACCGATATCCTGGCTACCCTGGATTACGTCGATCCCTGGTACGATTATAATTCCAGGGACAAATTTCCAGAGGAATCCAGGCGGCTGGAGGAAATCGCGCTGGAAAAGTACGACCAGATCGACGGCCTGGTCATGTTTGGCAACGACGAGGAGGGGAACTTTATAGCGGCAAATCTCGTCACCGATTTCAGCAAGGGATTTGGGAGCAAATAGGCCGTCTATATGGAAGAAACCAGGTTTTTGCCAAAAAAAACCTGGTTTCTAGGGGCGCCTGATTTTTGGGTTTCATAGCAGGATAGCAGCGCCAGGATATAGCCAGGTCCGCAAAGTGTCAGCTTATTGGGGTCTACGGGTCAGGTTTGGGAAAGCAGATGGTGGTATAATGTTATCAAAACCAGAATGTTAAGGAGGTGTTCTAAGGATGAGTGATACCCCACTCTTGATCAGACAAAGCCCGCCCCCGTTCCCGATCAGAGCCTTGTACTTCATCTTGATCGGCTGGTGGCTGACCGGGCTGTGGATCAACGTGGCCTGGGCGCTCAACGCCACCGTCATCGGCCTGCCCTTGGGGCTGTTGATGATCAACCGCGTGCCCCAGGTGTTGACCCTGAAACCCGTGAGTCAGCGGGCTACGGCCCGTGTGGATGAAAACGGCCAACTGGTGAACATCAGGACGACGGGCGTACCTCAGCATCATTGGTTGCTGCGCCTGATCTACTTCCTGCTCATCGGCTGGTGGGTGAGCTTTTTCTGGGCTAACCTGGCCTGGATCCTGTGTGTTACCATCATCGGGCTACCTTTTGGCATCATGATGTTCAACAAGCTGCCGGCTGTCACCACCCTGATGCGCACTTAATGCAAAGTAGATGGACGAGTCTGTGGAACTGGATGAGAAAGTAGCCTATTTCTGTGAGCACTATCTGGAGAAGATCAAAGCCACCTACCGGCCTACCGAACTTTGGCTGTGGGGCTCGCGTGCTCAAGGGACAGCGCATGAGTACAGCGACATCGACCTGATCATAGTCTCGGAGGAATTCGAGGGAATCAAATTTGTCCGCCGCATGTCCGACTTTCTACAACGCCTGGGGCTGTTGTGGGACAGAGAAGCAGAGATCGTTGACGTGCTGTGCTACACGCCCCAGGAGTTTGAACGGAAACGGCGTCAGATCAGCGTCGTCAACCAGGCCGTGGAGACGGGCATCCGTCTGATTTGATAGACTTTCACAAGCTATAACTTAAGGGAGGTGCAAAGAACAAAAATGGATGACATTATGGGAAAAGTGACCGGGGCGCTGGGCGGGTTCGAGCAACTCGTTTCCCAGATACCGGGCTACAAGGGCTACAAGGACAAAGAGCTGAGGCGTGAAGCCGATAAGCTCTTGCGGGAGCAGTTGGCTACCCGCTTCGACGAGCAGCGCCGTAAGCTGTCCGGCTTGCAGACTGAGCTTGTCAGCGCGGCCCAACTGGAGTACGTCGATGATCTGGAACGGGCAGTCATGAAACTCCAGACCCTCATCGACCGCATCAAAACGGCCAGCTACGGTTACGCCGGCTTCTTCGATGCCGTCAAAGTCAAAGAGGCCCAACTGGACGCTCTTTACAACTTCGACAGCGCCCTCATGGCCGAGGTGGATAAGGTGGCCGCCGCCATCGACAAGGTATCCTCGGCCTTGAACGCCAAAGAGGGCCAGAGCGAGGCCATTAATGAACTGGTGGCCGAAATTCAAAGCATCAGCGACACCTTTGGCCGCCGCGAGGAAGTGATATTGCAGGCTTAAGAAAAGCGGGAATATAAACAGGTTTACCACAAGGAGGTTTACTAATGGCACGGATTTTTGATAAAATCGAAGCGCCCGACATGGGGAGCGATGAACTGGTGTACCGCGTGCCGCCCCGTGGTTCGGGTGATTTCCGCCTCGGCTCTCAGCTCATCGTGCAGGAGAGCCAGACGGCGGTCTTTTTCCGCGACGGCAAGGCCCTGGATACCTTTCAAGCAGGACGACACACCATCAGCACGGGCAATATCCCGCTGCTGACGGGTTTGATCAGCATCCCCTTTGGCGGCCAGACGCCTTTCAGCGCCACGGTCTATTTCGTCAGCATGAGGGAGATGCTGGAGCAGAAGTGGGGCACCCCGTCACCTATCACCCTGCGCGATAGCGAGTTCGGTCTGGTACGGCTGCGAGCTATCGGCACCTACTCCATGCAGGTCAACGACCCGGAACTGTTCGTCAACAAGATCGTGGGCACGCAGGGGCTTTACAGCACGACCGACATCCAGGGCTTTCTGCGGGGCATGATCATCTCCAAACTGACCGACATCCTGGGTGAACAACTGAGCAAAGAGAGCCAAAAATCGCTCCTCGACCTGCCGGCCCTGTTCAACGAGATCGCGGCCGCCGCCAAGGCCAGCGTCCAGGACGACTTCAGCGCCCTGGGCATCATGCTCAAAGCCTTCTACGTCAATTCCATCAGCCCCACCGAGGAGACGGCCAAAGCCATCGACGAGCGGGCGGCGATGGGCGCTATCGGCGACATGCAGGCTTACATGCAGTTCAAGGCGGCGCGGGCCATGGGCGACGCCGCTCAGGCCGGGGGAGAGGCGGGCGGTATGACCGGCATGGGCGTAGGTCTGGGTGCCGGCGCGGGACTGGGGGCGGCCATGGCCTCCGCCGTCACCGGGGCGATGCAACCCCAACAACCTGCCGCCCCGGCCCAGGCTACGATGGCCTGTCCCCATTGTTCGGCCCAGATTCCGGCTGGCTCCAAGTTCTGCGGCAATTGTGGGAAGGAGATAAAGGCCGGAGGCTTCTGTAGCCAGTGTGGCGCGCAGGTGCCTGCCGCTTCCAAGTTCTGCAACAACTGCGGGGCCAAGATCGCCTGACGGAAATGAGGGTTGACGGACGAACCAGCGACGAACTGAGGCCCACGATCATCACCCCGCATTACGTCGAATATCCCGAAGGCTCGGCCCTGATCGAGATGGGCCGGACAAAGGTGGTGTGCAACGTCACCGTCGAGGAACGGTCGCCTTCCTGGCTGAGAGAAGGGGGGCTGGGCTGGATCACGGCTGAGTATGCCCTCCTCCCCCGCTCCACTCACACCCGCACCCCTCGCGAAACCAGGGGGCTGAGGGGCCGCACCCAGGAGATCCGTCGTCTCATCGGTCGCTCCCTGCGGGCTGCGGTGGATCTGGAAAAGTTGGGAGAGCGGACCCTGATCGTCGATTGCGACGTGCTCCAGGCCGATGGGGGCACCCGCACGGCCGCTATCAATGGCGGTTACGTGGCCCTGGTGTTGGCTCTGGATGAAATGATTCGTGGCGGGCTGCTCCCTGCCGAAGTGTTGCGCACCGCCGTGGCCGCCGTCAGCGTGGGAGTAGTGGAGGAGGGCCCCGTCCTGGACCTCTGCTACGAAGAGGACTCCATAGCAGAGGTCGATTTCAACGTGGTCATGACCGCTGAAGGCCATTATGTCGAAGTGCAGGGCACGGCCGAGGGGCGCCCTTTCTCCCGAAAGACGATGGACGAGCTTCTGAGTCTGGCGGAGAAAGGCATCGGGGAGCTTCTGGCTTTGCAAGAGAAGGTTCTGGGGTACGAGTAACCGGAGTTGACGCAGAGGTCGGCACGTGTTCGAGCAAACCAGGGGTGGCAAAGCCTTCGTGCACTTCAAGAGGCTGGGCCTGCCTCAGCAGGAGAGCGTGGATTTCTGGCTGGAAGACGAGGCACTGGTCGTCGTCCTGCCGCCCGATGTGGTCAGGCTGCTGGCCCAGGCGGCTGTGGCCGCCCTGGGAACGGCGATGATGACTTACCTGGGCGGTTCTTTGAAGGAAAAGGCCCAACCCGAAGCGCTGAGGATCCCTTTTTCCAGGGTTGTGCGCCTGGAAAAGCGCCGCATCGTGACCAGAGAGTTCATTCACCTGACCTTTGAGGACGAAACGGGGCAAAGGGGACAGCTTACCTTTGCCCCTTACACTGGCTCCGCCGTCTTTCCCAGGATCGAAACCGAGGAGTGGATGGCAGAGCTTAAAGCCCATTTGCAGCCCCGGAACGAATAAAATTTACGAGGAGGTTAAATGCCATACTACCTGACGATCCCGGCCAGAATCAACGTCCTGGGCAACCCGGCTGACGCCAACGAGGGAGCCCACGCCACCATTTCCGTGGCCATAGAGATCAGGGCCGGGGCCTTTGTGGAGGAAGCGGATGAGTTGGTGCTGGAGTACCTGGCCCGCGCAGCGACGGAAGAATGGAAAGTGGTACAAAGCCAGGTGTGCGATCCTTTCTCTCTGGTTTACGATGGCCCCTTTGATCTTATGAAAGGGGCTATCAACCGTCTGGCTGCTTATAGCCCCGAATTCCGTCGCAAAGTCTCCGAAAAGAGGTTCAAGATATCTATCTGGACGGACGTGCCCCGCCATAGCGGACTGGGCGGTTCGTCCATGCCGGTGCTGCTGACCCTGGCCGGCCTGCGCGCCCTCTACGACCTGGACCCTCGCAAACATAACGATTACGTCCTGGCCGAGTTGACTCAGCGGGTCGAGGGGGCGGAGTTAGGCATCACCTGTGGCTTTGCCGACCGTTACGTGCCCCTCTTCGGCGGCCTTGCTTATCTGGATTACCGGGGGAAGCTCCACCACGAACCCATCGGCCAGGAGCCTTACGCCACCTACGAACGCCTGGACGCTTACGTGGAGCGCCTGCCTCTGGTGCTGGTTTACACCGGCTTGAAGCGAGATTCGGGCGACGTGCATGGGGTCATGCGGCCCCGTTACCTGGAGGAGCACGCTCGCTGGTGGGGCGGGGAGGACAGTCTGTCCCTCTCCGAGGCGTCCCTGCCAGGCGAAGTACCTTTTATGGTGCGCATCATGGCCGAAATTGGGGACACGGCCTGGCAGGGCAAGATGGCCCTGCTGGAGGGCGATTGGGACACCTTTGGGGCGCTCATGAACCAAAACCATCGTCTGGTGAACGAAATGATGGAATACTGCGGTTTTCGCGAGGGAGCCGGGTGGGCCAATAACCTGCTGATCGAGACCGCCCTGGAGAACGGCGCCCTGGGGGCCAAGCTGACCGGGGCTGGCAGCGGGGGATCGGTTTTCGCCCTGGCGCGGCCAGGCCAGGAAGAGCGCCTGGTCGAAGTTCTCCGCCAGACGGCGGCTGACAAGGGCCTGACCGGAGCTTTGGTCTACAAATGTCAGATCGCCCGCCAGGGATTGATTATCTCTGCTTCTGGTGACTGATCGGCCAAAGCGGCGCGGAACTACCAAAAAAGGCCCAATCCCGTTTCAAGTCCCAGGACGTGAACCAGGAACCGGCCTTTTTACAGGTGGATGACGGGGGTCGAACCCGCAACATCTGGTTCCACAGACCAGTGCTCTGACCATTGAGCTACATCCACCGCGATATATATTAAGTATAGCACGTTTTTCCCCGGATTGCAAGTACAGATTAACACAACCAATGACTCACATCAACATCTGGAGCCAGTGAAACTGAGAAGATAAACTCACTCCCTCACAGTTTCGCGAGCGCGGCTGAGATGAATAGGCGCAAACTGAGCCGATGGAGAGACAGGCTGAAAAACAAAGGGATTTAGCGAGTGGACGTATTACGAATCATCGTATGCGGTTTTCAGTTCGGGTTCTAACTTCAACAAACTGTGATGAAAAGAGCGCAGATCAGATGCTGAACCTCAAAGGATTATGGAGCCACAACAATATGATCTGTCTTATCTTGTTTCTTGGAGTTTCTGGTATATGGATTTTGGGATTCAATACATCTTATTTCACAAATCCCGATGCATACGACTATGCACAAATGGGTAGAGAAATACATCGTGGTCACGGCTTGTCTACATTGCAGATATTTCCAAGGCATATTCCATTTCTCTCCAGGCGGGACTACCTAAATACAGAAAACTGGCCCAATCTCTACCGCTATCCGCTACCAACCGTTCTCAACGCATTTTTTCAAGGGTTCGTTCAAGACGCTATTGTGGCCTCTGTTCTGCAATCTGGAACGTGGTTTCTGCTGGGCATACCGGTTCTTTTCTTTTTAACAAATAGACTCACAAATCTAACAGTAGCAATTATCAGTACTATTTTTTATATCGCGGATCCGTATATCTTTCATAGTAGCTATGATGGAATGACGGAATCTCTATCGACATTACTTATTCTTTCTCTTATCTTGGTGGCGTATTCAGGCGAGTTACATAAATGGAAATGTATATTTCTGGGCATACTATGTGGTCTTAACTTCTTAACCAGGACGCAGCTATTCTTTCTATTCCCGCTTGCGGTTTTATACGTATGGACCATGGCTCAAAAACCAAAGCGGTATTATGCCGTCACTCTGGTCTTGGCGGGTATGCTCCTTACAGTTTTTCCATGGTGTGTCCACAACCTGATGGTAGCTGGCGACCCACTGTTTTCTTTCTCTACGTCCAGAAACCTGGTACTGGACGCATTTCCGCGACACTCTGATCTGGAAATGCAGTTACACGCACCCGTGGAGATTTTCACAATCTTCGAACAGTATGGCGCGGTTATTCTCAGCAAGTTCTTAAGAAACATAATACCTTCCATCATATCCTTGCGATATTGGGACAAAGCGTTTGATCAAATGTACATTCCTTTCCTATTTTTCTTTTTATCATTTTTCAATAGTGAGCCGTTAATTCACAGACAATACAATCTTTTTAAATGGAGTAGTATCGTTCTGATTCTATGCAATTTCTTTGTGCTTAGCCTGGTATTTCACCATGCACGATTCTATACCATGTTTCGTCCATTTGTAATTGTTATAGGCACTTATGAGATGGTACATCTATTCTTAGAGTCGCCTTCTCTTAGATATCTCCAAAGATTTAGAGCGGCTGGGTTTGCTATCCTGATCCTTGTTGGACTTCACCTGAGCCTCGTTGGATTTCATCAGCAGTTATTATCTGTCACCAAGGCTCACAAAAATAGTCCTCCGGTGAGCCAGGCCGAACTAGAGTCTTATGAATCTCTCCGCCTCTTGACTGACAAAGAGAGTGTGATTGCTTCCGATATTTCGTACAAGATCAGCCTGTATGCTGACCGCCGTACCATTCAATTGCCGTCGGATCCAAAAGAATTACTTGAAATTAGCAAAACATATCTACCTATTGAATACGTTTTGTTAAGTAAGCGCGCGATGACAAAAAGTTCATCAAAGACAGAAAAGCCAAGTTTATTTGAAACTTACGAAGGTTATGGCGATTTCGCGGCCTCACAAGATTTCTTGAAAGACTTTGAAGTTGTAACACAACTATCTGATGGTATGGTGCTATTTGGAAAAAGGTCATATAAATAGCACTCATTTTCGTATTAATATTATAATTGAAGGATGCCAGGCTCCCGTCATGAGGGCTTAAGGCTTTCCTGCTCATAACTATTCTATCTATTGAGAGAGATTGATATGCTAAGGAAGATCTTCAACATTGCTATACAGGTAACATTGGCGTTGGGAGGAATGGTTCTGGGACTGTTTATCGCCGAAAAGACGATAGATTATTATTACGCAGATCTGACCCTCCGTGGAAAGGAAAAAGGAGACACACTCTGCGAGTATGACGCCTCTCTGGGGTGGAAAAACAAAGCGAATTATGCCAGGTGGCGTAAGCCGCCGGATGCGCTCCTGGACCGCGTCCGGTATGCCCATAATTCCAAAGGGTTGCGAGATGACGAATATCCGTATCAAAAGCCAGCCAATACCTATCGGATTCTGGTTTTGGGCGATTCGTTTACCTATGGATTCGGGGTCGAACAGACGGAAACCATGGCCGAGGTGCTGGAAAGGCTTCTGAAGGAGCAGGGGGACTTCGAGGTCGTCAACATGGGGGTGGCCGGCTATGGCGTCGGTCAGGAGATGTTGTATTACGAGATGGAAGGATACAAGTACCAGCCGGATTTAGTCATCCTGTTCTTTTTCGAGAACGATATCTCGGATAGTATGGGAGGCTGCGCCTGGTCGATCTACCCCAAGCCGGATTTCGCGCTCGTTGACGGCCAACTCGTTACGATGCCGCCGCCCGAAAAATGCACGGACAATCCCGATGCTCCCGAACGCGAAGACAGACGATTCAACCTCAGGAGATGGGTCACCCAGCTTTTTCCGCACACGTATGACCTGGCCGAACAGGGAATGGCGCTTATCGCAGGGAATCCAGAAATAAGAGAAACCAAAGGGCCATGCCCTACCCCCTCCAGCTTAAAGCAATCAAGTAAAATGAAGGAACGGTGGGCACTGGCGGCGGCCCTCATCGAGCGGTTAAAAGAGGACGTGGAAAAGGACGGCGCTCAGTTGTTGGTAGTCACCATCCAGAATCTCAGCCAGGTTCGCTGTTTCTCTAACCCGATGACAGAATTTATGAACGAGATTTGCACGCGGGCCAACATCGGCTACCTCGACCTCCTGGCCGGGTTTCCCCCCCAGAGGTCTCCTTACTACTTTCGCCGTGATGGGCACCTGACGGCTGTTGGTCACGACCTGGCTGCCCACCTGATCTACGATCAACTGGTCGGGGCCAACCTCAACACCCGGCCCATCTTCGCCAAAGTGGACAACACCGGCGCTTCTGAAGGGCCGCTGGTTTTGTTAGATCACGCCCATGGTGTTGTCTCCTCGAATTTCCCTCCGGCGCGGGTGTTGCCTGGTGAGCTGGTGTGGACCGCTTCGCACTGGCGCAAGAAGAAGCCTGTCCAGGAAGATTGCAAGGTTTCGATCCAGATGGTAGATGATAAAGGGCACGTGGTACAACAGGTAGACCTCACTCTGGTCAACGACGAGGGACAGGGCACGTCCCAGTGGAGCGAGGACGAGACGGCCATGGGCTATCGTTTGCTATCCGTTCCACCCACCACCCCGCCGGGCGAGTACCGGCTACGGCTCAACGTCTATCTGCCGCGGACCTTGGAACCGCTGCCCCTGATCGGAGAAGCCAGCGAGGTCGAACTAGGCTCAATCCGGGTGGAGCCAGGCGCTTACCATCCCGCTGTGGAGGAGTTGACCATCGAGCATCCCTTAGAGCAGGACTTTCTGGGCACCATCCGCCTGGTGGGCTACGACCTTCCTATTTCAAAGGGGCTGAAGGTGGGAGACCAGGAGACGCTTTCTCTCTACTGGCAGGCGCGGCGTAAAACAAACCGCGACCTGGGCGCGGCCCTGTTCTTGAGGGACGAAAACGGCGAGGAGATGGTGGGGGAAACGGTACGTCTGGCCGGTAACGCCTACCCGACCACCAGGTGGAGCCAGGGAGAAATACTAAAAGGATACCACGATTTTACCCTGCACGCGGACGCCAAGCCTGGCACCCACCAACTGGTGCTCAGGCTGATGGACATGACCAGCGGCGAAGCGATCAAGCAGGCGGAGATGGACATAGGGTCAGTGCAGGTAGAGGACAGGCCCCGAAATTTCACCTGGCCCTCAGTACAGAACCCCACGCGGGTCAATCTGGGGAACAAGGTGGAGCTTGGGGGCTACGACCTGGAGACAAACAAAGCGGCGGCGGGCGATACCCTGCGTCTAAAACTCTATTGGCGGACGCTGGCGGAGATGGAAACCAGCTACAAGGTGTTCGTCCATCTGCTTGGCGAGGACAATCAAATCTGGGGGCAAAGGGACAGCTTTCCCGGCCAGGGCACGTTGCCCACATCGGGCTGGATGGAAGGAGAGGTCATCGCTGACGAGTATCTGCTCGAAGTGGACCCCGAAGCGCCGCCCGGCCAGTATCGGCTGAAAGTGGGGATGTACGATCCTCTGAGCGGAGAAAGGCTGCCCGTTATCGACGAACAGGGACAAATCCAGGGGGACAGGGTGCGGCTCGACACGATATTGCTCCAATGATCCAGAGGAAAGGCCGGGGGGGCCCTCGATACCTGTACAAAAGGCACTGCTCTCTACAGCAGTGCCTTTTCCGTGGCTCGGACAGGGCCTTAAGTTACGCGGTCGGCAGTAGCACGTGGAAGCGGCTGCCAGGATAGCCGTGAATGTCACACCCTTCGCTTTCCACCCAAATCCAGCCATGATGGGCCTCGACTATGCCCCTGGCGATGGTCAGCCCTAGCCCTATCCCACTGCCCATAAACTCGACCTTGCTGGTGCTATGCAGCGAGGAATCCTTGACCTCGTAAAAGCGTTCAAAGATGCGATGCTGGTCTTCTACATCGATCCCGATGCCCGAATCTTCCACGATGACCTCCACAAAATCACGGTGCATGACCATCGGGCGGCCAGGGATCGTTTGTCCCTCGCCCTTCACCAATTTGGCTTCGACGTGGATGCCCCCCCCATCGGGCGTAAATTTGATGCCGTTGCCCACCAGGTTCACGAACACCTGTTGGATGCGTTCGCCATCAACCAACACCTTGGGAAGATGCTCGAAGTCGTCGAAAGTGAGCTGCTGGCGGCGTTGGCTGGCGAAAGGTTGCATCCTATCGAACACGGCCTGAATGATCTCTCTCAAACTCATCGGCGTCGGGCGCAACTCCAGCGCGCCGGCCTCTATGCGGGTCACGTCTATTATATCCATGACGATGCTGTTGAGGCGTTCCACCCCTTTGGCAATGCCGTTGATCATTTCCACCAGTTTATCGTCCATTGGGAAGGAACTATCGCGGGCCTGGATGATGCCCAGATAGCCCTGAATGACCGTCAAGGGCGTCCTGAGTTCGTGGGCGGCGATGGAGATGAACTTTGACTTGAGGCGGCCCGTATTTCTGAGTTCTTCGTTAACCCGCGTCAGTTCGGCGATTTTCTCCTCCAGCCTATCGACCAGTTTCTGGCTATATTCTCGCAGGTAGACCCGTTCTTCGCTGAGGGGGATCTCCTCCCGTTTACCACCCAGAAATTCCTCCAGTTGACGGGGCAGCCGGTCCACCTCGAGCGGTTTCTGGATATAACCATCACAACCGGCAATGAGGGCCATTTCCCGATCGCCTTCCATAACCTTGGCCGTCAGGGCGATGATGGGAACGTCCTGCAAGGCTGCGATGCTCTTGAGCTTGGTAGTAGCTTCGTAGCCATCCATACCGGGGATATTGATATCCATCAAGATCAAATCCGGCAGAGCTTCCTGGGCCATCCGTATCCCAGACAAACCATCCTCCGCCTCCAGGACAGTATAACCCTCGGCTTCCAATATCCTTCTGACCAACAGGCGGTTCGCGACGTTATCTTCGATGTAAAGGACTTTCTTTTTGGGGTTACTGGTTTCCATCTGAACCTCTCACGCTTGATGTGCGGCACCTGATACTATTTTACAACGTATTGTCCCCACAGTCAAATGGTCAGATGGAAGCCACCTCTTTACTCTCCTGGGATAAGGCCGGTTCTACCTGTTCCCGCCAATTATCTAAAAGAGGCAAGGTGAAATAGAAAGTGCTCCCCATTCCAATCTTGCTTTCTACCCACATCCGTCCTCCATGCATGTCCACCAGACGTTTGCTGATGGACAACCCCAAACCTGTCCCTTCCGCCCGACGGGCGGTGGAAGTATCCAGTTGGCGGAATTCCTCGAAGATGATGGGCATGTCCTTTTCGGCGATGCCGATGCCCGTATCGGCCACACTGACCAACAGCTCACCATTTCTGACCGAAGCCCGCAGAGCAATGGACCCTGCGTCTGTGAACTTGGCCGCATTGGAAACCAGGTTGAGAATGATTTGTCTGACTCGCAGCCGGTCGGCGTAAACCCGCGGCAGTCTTTTGTCCACTTCCTCGATGAGTTCTATGTCCTTGCCTTCCACCAGGGCAATGGCCGTAGACATCACCCCGGCGATGATCTCCTGGAAATCGAGCCTTTCCCTGTGCAACTCCATTTTGCCGGCCTCGATTTTGGTGAGGTCCAGGATATCGTTGACCAGGTTGAGAAGATGCTGCCCACTGGTGTAAATGGCCGCCAGGTCGGTGCGCTGCATCTCGGTCAGGGGGCCATCGATG
>DAOULT010000045.1:0-15473 GCA_034417895.1 Anaerolineae bacterium
GGCCGGCGGTCACACGCACCGATGAAACCAACTGCTTTCATATCTAGGGCCAGGCCCCTGGGAACTCCGCCGAGGAACGATGCCCCGCGCCGACGGCGAAGATAGCTCACACTCTGTCCTTCTTCGATTGGGGTTTATCCTCTCCGATAGTACGCCACTTCTTTTTCTTCTGCTTCGTCCTTCAACAGCAGGTTAAGGACTACGCTCACAATGCTGACAATGAGCGCTCCCCAAAAAGCCGACCAAAAACCATCGATGTAGAAACCCAGGCCCAGTTGTTGCCCTAGCCAGGCGGTCAGTTCCAGGGTCAGGGCGTTGATGATCAGAGTAAAAAGCCCCAGAGTGATTACGATCAGGGGGCAGGTCAGAAGTTTGAGGACGGGCCGGATAATGGCGTTGACCAGGCCCAAAATGAGGCCCATGACAATCCATATCAGCCAGCCGCCGCTACTATCGACGTAGATGCCCGGCACAAACCAGGCCGCCGCGTACAGGGCTAAGGCGTTGCCCAACCAGCGTAAGAGCAGCTTCATCGAAACGACACCTCCTGCTTCCTGAAAAATTTGGTGGCCCTCATCGGGGCGATGAGTGTTACGAGCGCCTAGTCAGGTCCAGGCGCATCTGGGTCAGGGTTCTACCCGCCACGAAGCCATAGCGTTTAAGGGCTTCGATGGCCTGGGGGTGATCGGTCGTCTGAGTGACGGATACCGCCCGCTGGGGATAAGTGCTCAGAATGACCAGCCCCGTAGCGACCATCATTTCTTCCAAACGGCCTCGATAATCGGGATGAACCGTCAGAGACAGCCGGTGATCGGCTTCGCTCCCTGAGACCTGGATGGTAAGGAGAGCGATGAACTCCTCCTGGTCCTCCACAGCCAGCCGATAGAGCTTGTGGCCGCCGAGAAAATCGCCGATAGCCCTCGCCAGTCGTTGACCGAGATTGAGCCTGAAGTCCATTTCGCGGATGGACTTGATCCATTGGGCGCCTGCTGAAGTGGCCGCTTTGACCAGTCTGTATTCCTTAAGCCATTCCCCGGCGCTAAACGGACGTAAGCTAAACCCTTCGGTAGAAACGACGGCTACCGGCCTCGCTCTCTCCAGCCGCAGTTCCATGCTGGTGGTCAACTCCTCGAAGCCCACCCCCCGGTAAAGCCGCTGCGCTGGTTCGTTATCGGCGCGCACCTGAAGGACGGCCCACTCCCCACCTTGCTGGCAGGCCCAATCGAGGGCGGCTTCCGTAAGCCGCCGGGCGATGCCTCGTCGCCGGTAAGCGCCCTGCACGGCCACATTGCTGATGAGCCAGCGGCGTGAGGCTCGTTTCCCGCGATTGACGGTCACGTTAGCCACGATTCGACCGTCTTCCACCCAGACAAACCCGGAAAAAGTATCCCAAAATTCAGGGCTGATACGTTCCAAAAACCAAAGGAGAAGCCCCAGATAGCTCATGAGCCTGAGTTCTTGCAGCACCTCTCTACCGCCTGAGTCCAACTCGTGGCCGAAAGCCTCTTCGATGAGATCAGTCACCTGACCCAGATCGGAACTGGGCCGCATGGGCCTCAGCCCACTGAAGTTTCCCCTGCCTTCAACTGCTTTTACTGCCATCCAATCCTCCGAGCAGATACGGGCCACGACGCTTCACTTTAATGGTATCATACTCGCCATGCTTTGTCAAGAAAAAAGAGATTCTAAAAAGCCTGCCCTGAAACCTAAAAACCAAGTTTTTGGGGAAAAACTTGTTTTTTGAGTTTCATGGTAATGCCAGACACCTACCAAGAATATGGAATGCACCCGGCGCTCGATTTGTCCTTGACAGAGCGGAATCCGCATATTATACTTATGATCGAATAGCCATTTTCTGAGAGATGGTTTAGATTTGGCCGGGTTAAAGTGAGATGACGGAGCTATCGGCGGAAAGCATCAGGGCCAATTTAGGCACCACCCTCATTGGCCGGAAGGTGCTCTATTACCCTTCCATCGGCTCGACCAACGAGGTGGTCAAAGAATTGGCGGCCAAAGGCGCGGCGGAGGGCGTCCTGGTGGTCGCCGACGAGCAGACGGCTGGTAAGGGGCGCCTGGGACGAAAATGGCTGGCCCCGGCCGGGAGCAGCCTGCTCATGTCCCTGCTTTTTCGCCCTGACCTGGCCCCCTGCCAGGCCCAACGTCTGACCATGATCTGTTCCCTGGCTGTGAGCGACGCCCTCCAGAAGTACTCCCTTTCGGCGGCCATCAAGTGGCCCAATGACATCCTGATCGGGAATAAGAAAGTGTGCGGGATTCTGACCGAACTGGGCAGCGCAGGCCGCCGCCTGGAATACGCGGTGGTGGGCATAGGGCTGAACGTCAACCTGGACTTCTCGGCTCTGCTCGCACTGGCCCAAACTGCTACCAGTCTGGCTCAGGAGTCAGGGCGGGAGATATCGCGCCTGGAGCTTTTAAGCTACATTATGGAAGAAATTGAGGGGCGTTACAGGCTTCTACAGGGGGGAAAAACGCCCCACCAGGAATGGGCGGCCCGCCTTATCACCCTGGGCCGGGCGGTGACGGTCAGCACGCCCCAGGGGCGGCTGAGGGGCCGGGCTACGGGGGTGGACGCCGATGGCGCTCTTCTCTTGCGTCTGCCCGGCGGGGAGCAACAGCGCATATGGGCCGGCGACGTGACCTTGCGTTAGGGCCTGTCCAGAAAGTGGATCAGGCCGCTTGAACAGGCTTTTATTCTTGAGCCTCAATACGTTTCAGCCGTCGTTTTCCCCAGGCGTACAGGAGCAGGAAAATGAGAGGAATGAAGATGAAAGCCAGAACCCCACAACACAGCCACAGGTAAGCAGCATAGACTACAACGGTGTCGATAAGCAACCCCTGATCGACGACCATCTCCGGCATCCTGGTGGGTTGGACCTCGGCTTCGGGAATGGGGACTTCGCCCGGTGGGAGGGAGCTATCCAGCGGCTCTTGAGGCGAAACGACTTCCGGCGAGGGGGCTGTCTCGGCCTGCGGAGGCGGACAACCGTTAAAGCTGGCCGTCCCGGCCTGGTTGGGGCAGGCGTCCACCTCGTTGGGGATCCCATCGCCGTCGGAATCGGGCGCCGGACAACCGTTAAAGCTGGCCGTCCCGGCTTCGTTGGGGCAGGCGTCCACCTCATCGGCCACCCCGTCGCCGTCGGAATCGGGCGGCGGACAGCCATCGTAGTTGGTCTTACCGGCCTCGTGGGGGCAGGCATCCACCTCATCGACCACTCCGTCGCCGTCGGCGTCTGGCGAGGCGGGCTGCGCCGCAGGCGATACAGGAGACTGAAAAAACTGTATGGCTGCGCTTTGCCTGTTGAAAAGAAGGAAAGTCAGAACCACGGCCAGCAGCAGAAAAAACGGAACAGACCGCCATGATTTCAAACCCTTCGCTGAAGCGGCGAAGACAGCATACAGGTTTCTCATCAAGAGATTTTCCTTTCACGCTTAACTGAATGTCCAACCGACGCGCCGTGAGGTTCAATTATAGCAGATATAGGCCCTTTTTGCCAAATCGTCCCCCCTCCCAAAATCCCAGGAACGATAAAAGCAGGCGGCAAATTCTCACCTGCTTTTCTTCTATCTGTTATGTGAAGTCCAATATTTATTATTAAGCCATACATCAGGTAGATTATAGTGAACGAAGTCTCACGAAGGCGGGGTTGGGGTCAAGCGCCAGCGAGCCACCACCCTGGCGACATACCAAACATCCTCAAGAATCTGGAAATTATCGGTGGGTAGAGAGGCAAGTCTCGCTTGTTTGCCCATGCTCCCCACTTTCCAAAAAGTTGAGGACGTTTAGGCCAGATGTTGTTCAGTTGCAAGGTCAGGAAGCAGGTCTCAGGGAACGACCTTACCCGTTACCATCAGAAACAGGCAGCCGAGTATGGTAATATTGAAGAAAAACAGAAGGGCGATGAGCAACCACTGTCTGATGTCCAGAGCCTCCCTCACGATCACAACCTCCCTTCAAAGCACAGACCCCCTGAACACGTTTCAGGTTATAGAATACTCCCAAAAGCCTGAAATGTCAAGTAGCGCCTTGGGAGGGGCAGTTATTGCTCTGGAGAGGGCAATCCTCGCCGCACCAGTTCATCCAGCGCCTTTTCCATAGCTTCGTGGTAGGTAAGCTTCTGGCCGATGAGCCAGGCCCTTCTGAAATCTTTGGCTGCGGCGCTCAGATCGTCGAGACGCGCGTAGCACATCCCTCTCAGGTAATAGGCCACCCCGCTCCGGTTAGAAGCGCTGCCGCTAGGGTCCATCTCGACAGCTTTATCGAGTTCGGCAATAGCCTTCTGGAACTCGCCACGGCCAAGATAGGTCCGACCTTTATCAACGTATCTTATCCATTCCACCGATCGCGATGGGGTATGCACAGGGACCACCATGAACCTCCTCATAGCAAGTCTTACTGCTTGCCAGGGGCAGTTTAATATTCTGTCCTGCCCCTAATATAACACATTCCAGAGGCTATGAGAGAAGAGGTTTTGTTAAGGTTTGGTATAGGAATAGTGAAGGGCGTGGAGTTTATGCGTCTGGCAGCAGACACGGATTTCCTTCGCGGATTTAACAGATTAGCTCACTCAGCGCGACGTTCTACTTGCTGCTTGCTGCTGGAGGACTTGCTGCTGGTTTGCGCGAATCCCCCTTGTGATATATAATCTTCTCCGCCATCAACTTTCGAGTACGGACCAAAGAATGAGAAAAGAACACCGAGCGCACAAGGAGCACGCACTTTGTGTCCTTTGTGCTCTTGGTGGTTATAATTTGAGGAAGCAGGGCCAGCTCGTGAAGCAAGATTTGGGGTTGATCAGCGTCGTCGTGCCCGTATACAACGAACAGCAGGCCATCGGCCACGACCTGGAGCTGATCGCGGAGACGATGGAAGCCAGCGGATATGAGTACGAGGTAATCGTGGTGGACGACGGCTCAACCGATAACACCGCCGAGATCGCCAGGAGCAAAGGGGTGCGCCTGATCCAGCATCCCGTCAATCGCGGCTCGGGGGCCTCGCGGCGGACGGGCATCCGAGAGGCGAAGGGCGAGATCGTGGTCATGGCCGACGGCGACGGCACTTATCCCGTCCAGGATATCCCCCGTCTGCTGGAGCATTTCCCCGTCTACGATCAGGTGGTGGGGTCCCGCACCAGCGAGCAGGGAACGTGGCCCCTCTTCCGCGTGCCGGCCAAATGGTTTATCCGCAAGCTGGCCTGCTACCTGACCAATGTGGATATCCCGGACCTCAACTCCGGCTTGAGGGCCTTCAAAAAAGAGGTCATGCTCAAGTTCCTGTACCTTCTCCCCGACGGTTTTTCCTGCGTGACCACCATGACCCTGGCTTTTCTGTGCAACGGTTACACCATAAAATACGCGCCCATCGACTATTACAAACGGGTGGGGGCCTCAAAGTTTCACCCTATCAGGGATACCTGCAACTACCTGCTTACCGTAGTGCGCATGGTGATGTATTTCAACCCGCTCAAGGTCTTCCTGCCCATCAGCCTGGTGCTTCTATTCGTGGGCGCGCTCAAGATCGTGTACGACATCTTCGCCTATAATTTTCACTTCGCGCCCTCTACTTTGATGTTGATCCTGACTGGCGTACAGGTAGGAGCCATGGGGCTGCTGGCGGACGTGATCGTGAAAGGGCGTAACAGGTGATGAAAATCTGTATGGTCACTTCGTCCTATCCCCGTTTTGCGGGCGACGGCACTGCGCCCTTTGTGCAATCCATCGCCGAGCACGTGGCGCGGCATGGACACGATGTCCACGTCCTGGCTCCTTACGACCCGGAGGTCAGGAGAGGAGAAAGCGGCCCCGCTCCGGTGACGGTGCACCGCTTCAAATACGTGTGGGCCGACGAGCTGTGCCTGGTGGGACACGCCCGCTCGCTGGAGAGAGATATCCAGATGAAAAAGGTGGTCTACCTGCTGACCCCGCTCTACCTCATCTTTGGGCTTCTGTCCCTGGCGAAGCTTCACCGCCAACACCGCTTCGACGTCCTGCACGCCCATTGGCTGCTGCCCAACGGCTTTCTGGCCCTGCTCTTCGCCAAAGCGTGGGGTCTCCCTCTGATCGTCAGCCTGCACGGTTCGGACGTGTACGTGGCGGAGAAAAGTCCTGTTTTTGCCCCGTTGGGCGGATTGGTGTTGCGCCTGAGCGATTTCGCCACCGCCTGTAGCGAAGATTTAAAGCGTAGAGCCGCTCGCCTGGGCAAAAGCAGATCTGACGTCAGGGTGATACCCTACGGAGCCAACCCGGCCCTCTTCGGGGCCTCCAGGGAGGAGAGCGCCGCCCTGCGAGCCAGCCTCGACATCGCGCCCGACGACCTGGTGGTCTTTGGCCTGGGCAGGCTGGTCTATAAAAAGGGCTTCGAGTATCTGATAAGGGCCATCCCTGCCATTGCAAGTGACTTCGAGCAGGTCAAAGTGGTCATCGGCGGGAGCGGGCCACTGCTCTCGGAGTTGGAGCAGCTTTCCCAGGGGTTGGGGGTGAGGGATCGGGTCCGTCTGCCTGGCCGCCTGGACTGGGACGAGGTGCCCGCCTACTTCGACCTGTGCGACGTGTTCGTGGCCCCTTCCGTCAGGGACCGGGGAGGAAACGTCGATGGGCTGCCCAACACCGTCCTGGAGGCCATGGCTTCCGCCAGGCCGATTGTAGCCAGCAGGGTGGCCGGCATCCCGGCTGTGATCGAGGATGGGAAGAACGGTCTTCTGGTAGAGGAACGGAACCCGGCCCAACTGGCCCAGGCCATCAAAAGCCTGCTGGCTTCCAGGGAGCTGCGGGACCGGTTGGGAGAGGCCAGCCGTAAAAAGGTCGAACAGGAGTTGAACTGGGATAAGGTGGCCGAGCAATTCGTGGCGCTGTATCAGGATGCCTGCTCACGTGGATAAATCATGCGACAAGCTCTACGACGTGGCCTGGCGGCGACGCAAGGCGGAAAAGATAGCCGCCATTTTGCACGACTTTGTGGGGCCGGAATTTGGGGCCTGGCGCTGCCTGGACGTGGGCTGCTCGATGGGGGTCATCACCCACCGCCTGGCGGAAGAGTTCGAGCTGGCGGTGGGCCTCGACCCGGACGTGGCCGCTCTCGGTCGGGCCAGTGGCGCAGCAGGGAAAGCGGTTTTTGCCCTGGCCGACGCCGCCCACCTGCCCTTCGACGACGGCGCCTTTGAGATGGTCGTCTGCGCCCAGGTGTACGAGCACGTCGCCGACCCCGAACGCCTGGCCGCCGAAATCTGGCGGGTGCTGAAGCCGAGAGGGGTTTGTTTCTTCAGCGGCCCCAACCGGCTGGAGATCGTGGAAGGACACCACCATCTGCCTTTTCTGTCCTGGCTGCCCAGACGGCTGGCCGACGTTTACCTGAGACTGGCCCGCGACGAACAGGCTTACCAGGAGAGGCCCATGACCTGGTGGAGCCTGCGCCGTCTGTGGGGGCGCTTCGAGATTCACGATTACACGGTGGACATGCTCCGCCACCCGCAGCGCTTTCACTGCGGCGAGGAACTGAGAGGAAAGCGGTGGGTGCAGCGTATCCCACGCCTGGTCTGGCGGGCGTTGTTCTTTCTGCTGCCTAACTACAACTGGGTATTGCGCAAACGATAAAAGAAGGTTTCAACCACAAAGTACACAAAGAGCACGAAGAAGAGCACCAAATAAAAAATCTTTTTGGAAGAAACCAGGTTTTTGCTAAAAAACCTGGTTTCTAGAGGCGCCGTGACCAAAGACCAACAAAAGCCTGTCCCTCCAGAAACGTACAGTTGCGACTACTTTCTGACGGAGTGCGAGGGACATTCAGAATTTATAGAATCCAGGGGGAGGAAGTTGCCTGCCCGCTTGCAGGTGGCGTGGCGCATCGCCGATGTGCGGGCAGGGATGCGCGTCCTGGATATGGGCTGTGGACGGGGCGAGATGCTGGTGCAATGCGCTGAAGCAGGCGCTACGGCCTGCGGCGTGGACTATTCCGAGGCGGCCCTGGCCCTGGCCCACCAGGCCATCGAGGCCGCAGCCAGGCCCGGCCTGACCCTGTACTGCTGCAACGCCAGGGCGCTGCCTTTCAGGGAAGCTTCCTTTGATCGAGTGTTGATGCTGGACCTGGTGGAGCACCTGCATCCCTGGGAACTGGCCCTGGTATTCAAAGAGGTGCACAGGGTGCTCAGGGCCAGCGGCTACCTGGTGATACACACCATGCCCAACCTGTGGTATTATCACTACGGCTACCGGCTTTACAGGCTCTTTCAACGTCTGCGCGGGAGCGAAGCGCCGCCCGACCCCCGCCAGCGCTGGCAATACGTCGAGCACGTCCACGTCAACGAGCAAACCCCGCTGACCTTGAAACGGTCCCTCCAGGCGGTCGGGTTCCGGCCCAGGGTGTGGCTTTACGATTATCATTCGTATCAATCGGAATCGCCTCTGGTGCGCCTGGTCTTCAGGGCTACGACCGGCCTGCCCGTGCTGAAACTCATTTTTTGCAACGACATTTTTGCTGTAGCCAGGAAACAATAAAAGATAATGAAAATCGCCATCGAAGCGCTAGGCATCAGTCAACCCGGCGGCGGACGGTCCGCCACCCTCAATTTGCTGGAGACGTTGTTTCAGTTCGACTCCGAAAACCGTTACCTGGTATTCGTTGACGCTCTGGAGCCGTCTCTGGATCACGCCCACGTGCGGCAGCAGGTGATCCCCATCAAACATCGTCTGCTGGCCCGGCTGGCGGCTCAACTGGTGCTGCCTGTCGTTCTGCGCCGGGAAAGGGTCGATCTGACCCATTTCGTCAAAAGCCTGGGGCTGGCTCTGGTGCCCTCAAAAACGGTGGTCACGGTCTTCGATCTGACCATTCTGCGTCACCCGGATATCTACCCCGCCATCGACGTCTGGTACTGGCGAGCCGTCGAACCCCGCACCCTGCGCCAGGCCGAGCGGGTGATCGCCATCTCGCAGCACACCGCCGCCGACCTGGAACGTTTTTACCATCTGCCGCCGGAACGCATGGCCGTCATCTATCCCTGCTTCAGTCCCATTTTCCGCCCGGCGGGAGAAGCGGAGATAGCCAGAGTACGGGCCAGGTACGGCCTTGCGGAGCAAACCATCATCCACGTGGGCAGCATCTCGCGCAAGAAAAACCTGACTATTTTAGTGAAGGCTTTCGCCCAATTTCGCCAGGCGACCGGTTTCCCCGGCCAGCTTGTCCTGGTGGGAAGGATATACGGCAAAGGGCGGGACGAAGAATTATACCGCTCCATCAGCGCCCTGGGCCTGGAAGAGGCGGTGGTCTTCACCGGGCCGGTGCCTGACCAGGACCTGGTGCCCCTGTACTCGGCCTCTGCCTGGTGTGTTTTTCCCTCTTTGCACGAGGGGTTTGGCATCGTGGCCCTGGAAGCCATGGCCTGCGGCGTGCCCGTGGTGGCTTCCAACGCCGGCGCCCTGCCCGAAGTCGTCGGGGATGCTGGCCTCCTGCTCGACGATCCTGCCGACGAGCAAGAGCTGGCCGAAACGATGCGCCGTCTGTGGCTGGACGCGGCTTTGAGGGAAGAGTTGCGAGAGAGAGGGCGGGAACGGATCAGGCTCTTCTCCCTGGAGAAAAACGCCAGGCGGACTTTAGAACTTTATGAGGAGGTTGCAGGCTCATAACAGGGGCCTGGCGCTTTGGAAATGCCAGGCGCCTGATAGAGGGGTTATGTCTTCGCAAAAAGAGCTGGTAAGTTTTTATGACAAAAGATACCGGGAAAAAGAGCTACGGGAATCGCGCTCTTTTTACAGGTGGATTCTGCGCTTGCTGAGAGTGGAAGGCGGGAAGAGGCTGCTTGACGTGTCCTGCGGGGTGGGCTTGTTGAACAGCTTCGCTGAAGAGAAAGGGCTTGTCTCCCACGGGATAGATATCTCGCGTGAGGCGGTGAGCCTGGCCCGTAAAAACGCTGGCCGTTCCAGGATGGTGCTCGGAAACGCTCAGACCCTCCCCTACGCGGCCAGGTCGTTCGACTACGTAACCAACCTGGGCAGCCTGGAGCATTACCTGCACCCTGCCCAGGGCGTGAAAGAGACAGCCAGAGTCCTGAAAGACGAGGGGCGGGCCTGTATCCTGCTCCCCAACAGCTACTTTATCCTGGACATCGTGTTCGACGTTCTGCTGACTGGCCGGGGGCCGAGCCACACTCAGCCGCTGGAACGCTTCGACACCAGGTACGGCTGGCAGCAACTTCTGGAGGCCAATGGACTGGTCGTCCACAGCGTGTTTAAGTACAACGCCTGTCTGCCCCATGGCCTGGAGGATATCAAATGGTACTTCCGACACCGGAAAAGGTTCCTTACCTTGCTGCTATCCTTATTCATACCCTTCAATATTTCGTATTCTTTCGCCTTTATCTGTGGTAAAAAAGATTCAAAACAACGTGAAGACTAAAAACATACTAAAAGCTCTTTTAATAGCGGCGACAGTAGCTATATCATTCTATTACATAGCCCACACCATTATCAGCAATGCGGAGGCGCTTCTTCAGGCTCAGGCCAACGTCAGTTACGCCATGCTGCTTTGCTCCATTGGCATTACCACGGTGTGCGTGTTCCTTGGGGGTTGGGAGTGGCAGTTATTGCTGACCGCCCTGGGGCACGAGGTGGGCGTCAGGCAGGGCTTACGCATCCATTTGATAGCCAACGTTGCCAAGTACGTGCCGGGGTTTGTGTGGCAGATTGTGGGCAAAGCATATCTTTGCCACCAGGCCCACGTCCCTCGTCGCCACACCACCGTGGCTATCGGTTTTGAGTTCGTCTCCATAATCTCGACCGGACTGCTGGCGGCCCTGGTGACTCTGCCCGGGAGCGGCCTGATGACCATGAGCCTGGAGGAAAGGTGGGCGGTGTATGGCCTGGCTGCCCTGATGGGTGGAGTGGTATTCCTGGGCCTGCCCCTGGGTTTGCAGGCCGGCATCAACGTCCTCTATAGAGATGAGGATTGGAAGATCAGATGGGGGCTGGTATCCCTGGCCCTGGTAGCCATGTTTTTAACCTGGCTTTTGTGGGGGGTGGGCTTTTGCTCCCTGGTTGCCGCCCTCTATCCTGTCAGGAGCGCCCAGGTGCCGACCTTCATTTTCACCCTGGCGGCCTCCTTCGTTTTCAGTCTGCTGATCATCTTCGTGCCCACCGGCATCGGGGTGCGGGAAAGCGCCATGACCTTTCTGCTCAGCACGGCGCTGCCCCCCTCTATCGCCGCCCTGACTGCTATTCTGACCCGGCTGGTGCTGGTGGTGGGCGAAGTGATCGGGTTTGTCGTCGCTCTGAGGCTGTAGAAGGGCGAATAGAACTAAGGTATTATTGACTTTCCCCCCCTTTTGTGTTAGGATAGGATTACCAGTTGTCCGGAAGTGTGCCTGTAACTAACTCAAATTTCTTTCAAGAAGGAGGTTTTCGAGGTGAAAGTTTTTAAACTGTTGTCCGTTCTGATGATCGTCATGCTATTAACCTTTACCCTGAGCGGCGCGGTAGTGGCCCAGGATGAGGATGGTGTGGACGGGCCGGCGCCCGCTCCGCCGCCCGTGCTGGTTGATGCGGACGGTGATGGTGTAGCCGATGGCGTCGATGCCTGCCCTGATACGCCTTTGGGCGCGGTGGTGGATGCGAATGGCTGCTCTGCTGAGGCTCCGTCCGAGGCTCTGCCCGAGGAGCCGCCCGAAGAGCCCGGGGAGGCCGAGTTGCCGCCCGAAGAGGTGGCCCCTGTGGCGCCAGCCGATCCGCCTGATGCCCCCGTCGAGGCTCCGGTCGAGGTCGATGCCGAGCCGACCCCGGTTCTGGAAGCCGTTCCTGCCGAGCCTGAAGTGGTGGAAGTGCCGGCAGAGGGCGTAGGCCCCTCCCAGGCGCCTACTTACCAATACGTCTCCGGTGTTCAGGTGGTGAACCTGGATGCCACCAATAGCGCGGCCGTAACAGGGACCTTCTACGACACCAACGGCACCCCGGTCGGCACCATCAATGAGACTGTCAGCGGGGGAGGCACCGCCACCTGGTACGTTCCCGATAGGACTGAAATACCGGGTACCTTCACCGTTGGTTCAGCCGTGGTGAGCGCCGATCGCCAGATCGCGGCCACCCTGAACACCCAGACGCCGAGCGCCTCCGGCTCAACCACGACTGACCCCAAGCGTATCGGTCAGGCCGGCGGGGTTGGCAGCCCGACCACCAGCGCCTACGTGCCTCAGGTGATGAGGGATTACTACGGCTGGAACTCCTACGTAGCGGTGCAGAACGCCGGCTCAAGCACGGCCAGTGTGTCCGTCCGTTTCTACGACTCGACCGGCGCCGAAGTGACTGCCGCCGCTCAGACAGCCAGCATCGCGGCCTACGCCAGCTACATCTTCGACCAGGCGACCAACACCAACCTGCCGGGTAGTGCCGCTTACTCGGCCTACGTGGATGGTGGCGGCCAGAACGTCGCCGTGGTCTGCAACATGCTCGCTTCCGGGGCTGACTACGCCAACTCCCAGCTTCTCAGCTACAACGGCGTGGGGGCTGGAGCGAACATGGTCTACATCCCGCGTCTGGTCAAGGATTACTACAACTACCAGAGTGGAATGGCGATCATGAACGTCTCCTCCACGGCCACCACGGTACAGGTGGAGTACGATTTTGGCGGCACCAAATACACCCAGACTTCGCCATCCCTGGGTCAGTACCAGGCCTGGCAGCCCTACCTGGGCAATGAGGCCGCGGTGCCTCCTCTGGCCGGGGTGAGTGGGAGCGGGTCGGCCGTCGTCACGGTTCAGGCCACCGGAGCTATGGTCATCGCCACCATCAACGAGGATAACCGGGTAAGCCCGGCTGGCCGTGGCACGACCTACAATGCCTTCAGCACGGCCGATGCCACCCACAACGTGGTCTTCCCGCAGGTTACGGGCAAGTACTACGCCTTCAGCGGCGGCTGGCAGGTGCAATCCCTGGTGGATAGCAACAGTTGCACGGTCACTTACTCCACGTTTGGTGGAGTGACCCCCACGGGCAGGTCGTTCACTCTGTCCGCAGGTGGGTCCACCTTCGACTTTGTGCCTGACAAGATGGGCACGGCTGTGGACTACAACGGTTCGGCCAAGGTCGTATGCAGCGGGAACGTAGTCGGCATTCAGAACATGTCCATCCGCGACGATATCGATGCTCGCTACGGGACGTACTACGGCGACTCCTACACCCAAACTGGTGGCATCAACTACTAGTGAGAGTGCGGAGCGCGCTTTGATAAAAAATTCAAGAGAGCCACTGTCTATGGTGGCTCTCTTGTCTATTTTTGTTTGCGTAGGAAGGGATAATACTTTGAAAAAGTCACTTTATGCGCTTGTCCTGATCTTACTTATCATCATGTTGCCATCGTGCCAAAAGGTTACGCCAACGCCTTTTTTCTCCTCGCCGCTGAATCCCACCACCTTTTACTCCCCATCTCCTACCCCGCCGCCCACCCCTACCGCTGAACCCATCCCCACCCCCCAGGAAGGTCTGGGAGCAGTATATGGCCGTCTGGCCGGCCCCGACGGGAAATACCAGCGCTGGCCCGGCGCGCTCTTCATGGCTAAAGGCGTGCCCTTAAATGAAAATCCAGACGTCCTGATCCCTGTCCTGAAAACGGAGGAGGCCCCGGTAGCCACCATCGACCCCTATGGTCACTTTTACTTCGCCGACGTGCCTCCTGAAACCTACGCTCTGGTGGTCTGGACGCCGACCAGCTCCTATCTGATAAGCGATCTCACCCGCAACACCCTGTTCGTAACGGTGAAGGCCGATGAAACTATCGATCTGGGCGTGGTGTTCACCGTCCTGCCCCCCTGATCTGTTCCGAAGCGCCTTCCGTTGCCCCGATGAAACCCAATTGGAAGAAACCAGGTTTTGGCGGACAAACCTGGTTTCTGGCTCGATAGCCAGGGAACGCTGAAGGTGGATCTCTCCATAATAATTGTAAACTTAAACGATAAAGACAGGCTAAGAGCTTGCCTGGAGTCGATCCGCGAAAAGGCGCAGGCCCTTGACTACGAGGTGTTCGTGGTGGACAACGCCTCGACCGACGGCAGCGCCGAGATGGTAAAGCACTCCTTTTCCTGGGCCAAACTGATCCGGAACGATCGCAACCTGGGTTTTGCCAGAGCCAACAACCAGGCCATACCGGTCAGCCAGGGAAGGTACGTCCTGCTCCTCAACTGCGATACTCTCTTGCTGGACGAGACCGCTTCCGCAATGATCCGCTACCTGGACGACAATCCCCACTGCGGAGCTTTGGCCCCCAAAGTGATGTACCGCGATGGGACTATCCAGACCTCCAATAACGCCTTCCCTAACCTGTTCACCGAGTTCCTGCGCCTGAGCCGAGCATCAAGTTTGATCTCCAACGTGGAATTCAGGAGGACGTTGGGGGCCAGGATGGGGCGATTTTTGGGGCGCTCCATCAGCGAGTATTTGCGGGTGTACTGGGACAGCGACCGCCTGAGAGAGATCGACTGGGGCACGGGGGCCTGTCTGCTCGTCCGCAGGGAGACCATCGACCAGGTCGGCCTGCTGGACGAGCAGTTTTTTATGTACTACGAAGATGCTGATTGGTGTCTGAGGATGCGTCGTCAGGAGTGGAAGATAGTGTATTTTCCCCACTTCCGCATCGTTCACGACGTGGGACGCGGGCGGGGAGACCGCCACCAACTGGCAGACATCGTGCGCCACAGAAGCCGCTTTCACTATTACAACAAACACGCCGGGTTTCTGAAGCGCGCTATCTTAAGGGCCATGGTCGTGGCCCTCATTTTTCCCCGCTGGCTCTTCCTGGGGCGGAAGCGGGCCGTCTACGCCGACATCCTGCGCCTGTGTTTCTCCTATCCTATCCACCATTAATCGGCAGGGCCAAAAGCCTGCTGCAAAGCCTGGTTCATGGCCTGATAGACGCTCTTGTAAAGAGCGTGACGGTCTAAAGCTCTGGGATGGACGCTGGCCTGGACGATCATGACCTGGTCGTCCACCGCCGACCGAGGAATGAGGCCCGCTGCCAGATTGTCCACGATGGCCCTGGCCACCGCTGCCTGGGTGGGGCCATAGACCATGTTGGCCTGGCGCAGATTTTTGAGCTCCATCGTCGACACGATGAGGGTGGACGGACGCACGGTGAGGTTGGGCTCCAGGATGGTGGTCAAAGCCTCGCGGCCGCGCAGAGGATAGGTCAACTGGTAGGCGTAAACCTCGGCCAGAGGGCCGGCTTTGGGGCCAGCCACCAGGTATAACTGCGCCTGTTCCGGCTCCTGGCCGGCCCGCCCGCTCCCCAGACGCAGGCCGGCCTGGCGGATGGTCTCTGCGGTCAGACCGATCTCGGTAAACCTTTCCGCCAGAGCTTCCCCCGGCGCACGCCATTTCTGGTCTTTGGTCTCTATCTTGCCCAGTTTCTCCAACTCCAGTTGAATCTCGGCCCGATCCTCGTGGAGGAGCGCCCCCCCTGCTCTTTTCAGAGGCCGTCGAGGCCC
>DAOULT010000046.1:0-12712 GCA_034417895.1 Anaerolineae bacterium
GCAGGTACAGGCCGGCCGTAGCAGGGATAACATAGCCAGACCGCTGGCGGAGGGGCAACCCCAGATGTAAGGGATAAAGGCCAGCCCTGACCGCCAGGGCCAGCACCAGGGCCGTACCTGATAGGAATTTGAACGGCCAGGAAAGGTCATGGCCCGCAAATACAGCCGCTCCGAGCAGGGCCAAACCGGCCAGGTAGTTTACCGCCAGAACCCGGCCAGCGAGGGAGCGGTCGCCTTCAGCGGTGATAAGGAGGAAAAAAAGGGTCAGATCGAGGAGCCCCCAACTCAGGTAGAGGGTCAGCAGATCGGCGGAAAAGACAAAGCTGAGACCGGCTGCCAGGAGACCAAGTTGAGCGGCGCGGTGAAGAGCATTGGACTCCAAGCGCCCCAACCAGGCTATCCCCAGGAGAGGGAAGAGCAGAGCCAAAAGCCAGGCCGGGGTATCAACCCGATAGGCCAGACCGAAAGAGCCAGCCGCAGGTGAGAGAGCCGCTTCAGCGCCCCTCAACAGCAGGAGGGCCGCCGCCGCGATAACCAGGGTCAGAAAGGCCAGCACCTCACTACCCACGGGAGGCAACACCCGGCTTAGAATCGAAATTATAACGGCCCCCAGGAGCAGGATAAGGATGGGGGTCAGGGGCGAAAGAACGATCATCCTTCTTACTCTCGTGGTTCTATAGTTTCTCTAACGACTCGAAGCAGGGTGGCTGAGGCGTAAGGTTTTTCCAGAAATTGAAATCCTCTTTCGCATACGAGGGGCCATTTCGATTTCCGAGCCGTGTAGCCGCTGCTCAGCACAACCTTCAATGCCGCATTGCGAGCCAGTAGTTGGTCAATTAATTGCAGGCCATCTCCATCAGGCAGCACCATGTCGCTGAAGACCAGGTGGAAATCGCCCTTTTCTCGTTCAAAGATATCCAACGCCTGTGCCGCGCTGGTGGCCTCAAATACGACGTAGCCGTTTTCACCCAGCGTCCTCCGAGCCAGTTCACGGACTCCTGGGTCATCCTCCACCACCAGGAGCCGCTCGCCACGGCCCTGAAGCTCCTGTAACGAGATCATCTCCTCAGCTCCGTCTTCTTCCGATTCTACGGAAAAAGCGGGCAGGTAGACCTTGAAGGTCGAGCCTTGCCCTGGCTCGCTGTAAACGTTTATCCACCCTTCGTGCTGTCGGACAATGCCATACACCACGGCCAGACCCAGGCCGGTCCCCTCCTCCCCCTTGGTGCTGAAAAAAGGTTCGAAGATGTGCTGAGTGATCTCTTCATCTATGCCTACTCCCGTGTCCTCCACCGACAGACAAACAAATTTGCCGGGCCGCGCATCGGGGAGAACCTGGCAGTAGGCTTTGTCCAGGATCACGTTTTCGGTCTTGATGGTGAGCCTGCCGCCCTGGGGCATGGCGTCGCGGGCGTTGACGGCCAGGTTCATGATGACCTGCTCGATCCGGCCCGGGTCGACTTTCACCCGTTCCAGGCCGGGTCCGAGGACGGTGACCAAGTCGATGTCCTCGCCGATAAGACGCCGCAGCATCTTCCCCATGTCGGCGACCGTGGCATTGAGGTCCAGCACCTGCGGCTGAAGGGCTTGCAGACGACTGAAGGCCAGGAGTTGGCGGGTCAGCGAGGCGGCCCGTTGCCCGGCCTTCATGATCTGTTCGACGTCCTGGTGCAGCGGGTCATGGTCGTCCAGGCCATGCAGCAGAAGCTCACCGTAGCCCAGGATGGCTGTCAGCAGGTTGTTGAAGTCGTGAGCCACCCCGCCCGCCAGCCTGCCAATCGCTTCCATTTTCTGCGACTGAAGGAGTTGGGCCTGTAACTTTTCTTTATCCTCCTCCGCCCGCTTTTGCTCGGTGATATCTCTGGAGATGCCCACTATACCGCTAACTTCTCCCTCTTTGTCTCTGATGGGCACCTTGGTGGCTGAAACCCAGCGAAATTCTCCGTCTGCTCTCCTGATTTTTTCGACCTTGGCGATCAAAGGCTGCCCTGATTGCACAATCTTTTGTTCGTCGAGATAGGCGTCTCGGGCATGTTCCGTCGTAAAAAAGTCTAAATCCATCTTGCCGATGGCTTTCTGGGGGTCGTTGAGTCCCAGTACCTGAGCTTGCGCGGTGTTGATTCGCATGAAACGAGAGGCGGCATCCTTAAAGTAGATGGTGTCTGGAACGTTGTCCATGAGAGCGTGCAACAGATCGCGCTCGTGGGCCAGCGCCTCCTCTGCCCGCCCGGATTTAGCAAATTCATTCTGTAGTTTCTTTTGTGAAAAATATAGCCCCACTGCAACGAGACCCAAACCGAGTGAGGTGAGCAGCCCTTCTATATACGTATTCAATAGAGCTGGTTCCTTAGTAAATTCATCCAAAAAATCTATCAGAAGTCCGTAGATAAAAATACTCCATCCAATCTCTAGCACATTGATCTTCAATCTTATAATAAAAAGGTAGGAGATCACAATGATCATTAGATACATGCCTTCAAAAATAATATCACCCCAATTGAAAGGTAATTTCAGAGAAAAAAAGCAAAACCAGAGGAGTATAGTCATTACGCCTGCAACCGACAATGTCCACCTGGGCAGATTGTTGAGATTCTTCATTTCTAACTAAGCTCCGTCATCCTGTCTGGGAGGGCCTCCATTCTTTGTGCTCTGTGGGGATTTAATCAAGGCCACCGACCAAATTTGGGGATGTACTGGAATTATAAACTTTTACTCTCATATTGTCAAGTTTTGTTTAAGAAAATGTTGAAAAGCCCTCCTCAAGTGGGGGCGGCCAGGGGCCTGATACGCCAGAAATTCGTCCCAGGTTTTACTTTTTATCCCACTTGGTGTAAAATAGGTGGTAGAGGAGAGATATGACAGAAACAGCCACCACCCTGACCCCGCAGCAATTAGAGGAGGATAAACACTGGTGGTTTGCCAGCCGCACACGGGCTTTGCTGAACATGCTGGATGGCTGTGTGCGCCGCCGCGATCTGGAGGTTCTGGACATAGGTTGTGGGGCGGGTAATATGATCCATCATCTGGGCCGCTACGGTCGGGTGATCGGCCTCGACAACAACCCCACCCCTCTCCAGGTGGCCCGTGAGCGGGGCTATGATGCCCGTCTGGGGAACGCCGAGGAAATGCCCTTTGAGGATGGCCTCTTTGGGCTGGTGGCTGCTCTGGACGTGGTCGAGCACTGTCCTGACGACATGGCCGTTCTGAGGGAATGTTACCGCGTTTGTGCCTCGGGTGGGCGCCTGGTGACCACCGTGCCCGCTTTTCAATGGCTGTGGAGCCACAACGACGAGATCAACAAGCACTATCGGCGCTACACGGCCAGCGAACTGCAAGATAAACTAAGCCAGGTCGGATTCCGGCCCCGGCGTATGACTTACAACAATTTCTTCATCTTTCCTCTGGCGGCGGCGCTCATTCTGGCCCGGCGGGGACACGAGCCTGACCTGGCCGCGCCCGATACTGACCAGGACGCTTACCAGGTCGAGATGGAGCCCGCCCCGCCCCTTATGAACGCCGTCTTAACGGCGGTGGGCCGGGTCGAGGCCAGCCTCTTGCGCTGGCTGAATTTGCCCGTCGGAACGTCGCTCATTTGCATCGCGGAGAAAGGCTAAACGCCCGGAAAGGTGGTGACAAAGATGGCAGTGAAGGAAGAAGGAAAAGAATTCATCTTCGAGGATTGGCTGTCCGAGGGGATCAAGGGCTTCAGGACCGCCTGTGGCAAGAGCTTCCTGCCCGAAGAGTTCCACCATCACGTTCGCTCTTCTCGGAAGGAAATGCTCCTGGCTATGCGCAGTCTGATCGATGCCGCCATTGAACATCTGGAGAAACAGCCCAAGAAGAAGGCGACCAAAATCAAGGTGGAGTAATCAGTTTGACAGAAAATCTAAGGACGGGAGAGGTGCTGATCGATGTTTTGAACGAGGCAACGAGCCGTTCGCCCGACATCGAGCACGCCATGGTAGTCGGTCACGATGGCCTGGCGCTCATCCTTACTCATCCCCCGTCAAGCGCGGTGCCCCATCTCCTCCCTGAGCCGTGCGATCTGGGCGGCAGCGAAGTCTGCCTCTTTTCCCTTGCCCCCTGAAGCTGCCCAGGAGAGGTAAATCTTGTAATCCTCCAGGGCCTCCTGTCTGTACCCTATCTTTTCGTACAATTCAGCCCGCGCTCTGTACAGAGTACCGTCTTCGGGAGCCAAGTGCAAAGCCTGGCTGTAGTCGGCGATGGCCTGGGCCGGGTTGGTGTCGCTGTCTCTCTCCGCCCGCCGCCGATGTCTGTCGGCTGCGGGCATCTCCTGCCAGGGTGGGTGTCCTTCCATCTTAGAAGCAGCGATAAAAGCGGCCACCACAAACACAAAGACCGAGACGGCGCAGGCTTCCAGGTTGACCTCCAGCGAGGTGAGCGCTCCCGTCTGGGTGAAAATGGCTATCAGATAGGCCAGAAAACAGAAGAAACACCCACAGCCGACCTGGACGACCCGCTCCACGACGCTTATGCCCGGCAGCAGGTCCAGGCCGCATTCCGTGCAATGTCGGCGGGTGATGAGATTGGTGGCCCCGCATTGAGGGCAGGCTATCACCTTGGGAATGCCTGGAGGAGACTTCGCCACAGGCGCTTCCTCTACCTCAGGCTCAGGAATGGCTGGCGCCTCTGGCCCTTCCAGACGAGGCAACAGTAAGGTTTCCACCTCGGCGGAGGGCAGGGGCGGGTATTCTTCTTCTGGCTCGACCGGCGGGCCTTCTTCCTCGATAACCGCCCTAAGTGGCGGAGCCTCTGCTTCGTCGGCCTCCTCCCTCTCGCTTGCGTCTTCAGATGGCATCATCAACGTCTGTGCTTCAGGTATCTCCAGGGTGGACATCTCTATGGTCTCGTCCCCATGTATGGGGGGCGGCTCGGCTTTCTGGTCGACTCCCTCCTCGATTTCCTCTTCAGATGGTTCCCGCCTCTCTGCTTCGGGCCTCTCCAGGGCGGGCATCTCTATGGTCTCGTCCCGATGTATGGGGGACGGCTCGGCCTCTTCCTCCGTAACTGGTTGGGGTTCTTCCTCTTCCCTTTCAGGGGCCAGGGGCGCTGAAAGCTCGACCTGGGGCATAACCAGGTTTTCGGGCCGTGTTCTTTCGAGCGCGGCAGGGGTTAGCGGTATAGACCTCAGACGAGAAAGCAGGCGGCTCTCAACGCGGGGTTCAGGGGGGAAGAGTTCTTGTTCCTCTTCCTCCTCAGGTGGCAGCTCTTCTTCAGGTTCGGTGGGGGTCTCTTCTTCTATGCGCTCTACGCCTTTCTCTTCCTCCTGGGGCGGTAACTCTTCTTCGGATTCGGTAGGGGCCTGGCTCTCCAGTTCTTCTTCCGCCGCTTCAGAGGGTGGAGGTTTAGCCTCTTCCACCAGTTTCCACAGACGTTCCAGACCTTTGAGGGCCAATTCGTTATCTGGATTGAGGGCCAGCACTTTCTCCAGACAACGGACCTGTTCTGCTAACTCGTCCACGCATCCACTGAGCCACAACCAGGCCTGTTCGTTGGCCTCGTTCAGTTCTATCGCCTGGGTGAGCAGCTTACGGGCCTCTTCTTTGCGGTCCAGTTTAGCAGCGTCTACGCCCTGATATAGAAGAAGCTTTTCTGGGGGGGTATCGGCCTCGATGGGTTCGTACCGGCAGCGGCAGGTCAGGTTGGTGCATCCCCTGATGGGGATTTCCGGGGCCTCGGAGGGACGATATATGTGGCCGTGCAAGTCCTGGCAATACCGGCAGGCGTCGGGCTGAGCCACGATTCTAGCCAGCATGTTATCCCTGGCGAACTGCATCAAAGTGGCGTCGCTATACTTGCTCATGCTCCCTCCACCTCAGACCAACCCCCGGCGGCGTTTCACCCATATTCTACCTCATCTCGTCCTCTTTGGCAACATAAAATCAGGCGCCTGGCGACAGCGAACGGTCGTTGTCGCTCGCTGTTATGCCAGGCACCTGGGTGCCTGCTTGCAGCCTGGTCATCTCTGGTTGTCCTCCTCACAGCTCGACGGTCAACCCTTCGTAGGCCAGGATGGTGTTGGGGAATGCTTTTTGCGCCTCTTTCTCGATGTGGGCCAGGGTGTCATCGTCGTGCGTGGGATCGTGGTGGAAAAGGACTAACTGCTTGACCCGAGCCGCTTTGGCCACGGCGGTAGCCATCTCGGGGGTGCTGTGTCCCCAGCCCTGCTTGGGCAACGGTTCGCCGACGTACTCCTCGCGCGTGTACTGGGCATCGTGGATCAGCAGATCGACGTCTTTGGCGAAGTTAATCAGGCGTATATCACCTCCCACGTAGCTCTCCGTATCGCTGGCGTAGACTATACTTTTGCCCGACCACTTTATCTTGTAGACGCTCACGCCCCCCTTGGGGTGAGCATAACTCTTTAACAGGCTGATCTGCACGGCCGTAGGGGGCACTACCCGTTCGTCACGATAGATGTTTCGCACCAGGATATCCGAGTCCCCGTCCAGGATCACCACTTCCCACTCATCCAGATTGCTGATCACCTTCAAGGATTTCAACTCATCCAGAGCCACCGGAAAGGAGGGGGCCAGCATAGCTCTAGCCAGCGCTTCTTCCACGTCCTCGTAAAAGGTCTTAGGCCCAAACATGTAAAGAACACTGGTGCCCAGATAGGCCGGATCGAAAAAGGGAAACCCCTGAGTGTGATCGTGGTGAGTGTGGCTGAGAAGCATGGTGGCAATGATCGGTTTGCCATTCTGGAGGTGTTTTTTGACCAGATCCTTGCCCAGGCCGATGATGCCCGTGCCGGCATCTATAATGATCAGGTGCCCGCCGGCCCATATCTCCACGCAGGAGGTATTACCACCAACCCCGGTGGTTGTTGGACCGGGCACTGGATAGCTACCTCGTACCCCTCTAAACCTGACGATGAATTTATCTTTATCCATAACCTTCTCCCCATCCGCCAGAAAGCTGCTAAGCCGTTAATTGACAAGCCCTAATCGACGAGCGGCTGCTACCAGACCAAAAGCTCCAGACAACATCATATCGCCGTGGGGAATAGCCATGTAATATTCTAATCCCTCCGCCATCCCTCGATTAGGCCCTGTGACAGCTACGAATCGGAAACGGCTCCCTACCGATTCCAACTGATGGGGATAATCAGGGTGTATAACTGCTCCATGACCATGGTCGGCGAAAATTTCCTCGTTGCTGAGGGTGCCCTGTCGCAATGAGGCCACACAGCGAGCCAGTTTGTCTCTATTCATCAGCACGGTGTGGTGTTCAAAAAGACCCCACACGCGTTCATCTTGCACCAGCACCCCGATGGTATGCTGATTGCCGACGTTGACGACGATCAACCCTTCTTCTTGATGGGAGGCTACCTGCTCGTCACACAGCGCCCCCCAGATAGCCGCCGGGCCAGTATCCATTAAAAGCGCTCCAGGAATGTCTTTTTGCACAGCCTTCATCCGGGTGAGATGGGCCGGCACCTCCGTATAGGCCAGGGCCAGCAATGGCCCTCCCCCTTTCACAAAGCGTTCCCATTGTTGAAAACGAAAGCGACGCTGGCTGCCCGTCAGACTCTCGCCGTGATCCTGTACGGCAATAGCGCAGCGGCCAGGCAGTTCCACGTCGAAGAGGGCCAACGCCTGGCGCAAAGCCTCCAGGTCAACGTCCCGGGTATGGATGGGCAGCGCTTCGACCGGAGCTTCCTCCACGATCTGAATGCCCATCTCTTCTACTTCAAGAGGATTATCGCGGATGGTTCTGGCCGCCAGTGGGGTGGCGTAAACTTTAAGGCCGGCCCTCAGGTGTCTCTTCATCGATCCCACGCAGGGGCCGCCCCCCATGAGGTTGCCTGTCAGAAAGACGTCACGTCCTGACAGCCTGGCCCGCTTGATCCTGTCGGCTACGATGAACGTTTGAGAGGGGAGCACCATCTTGACGCACTTCTCCAGCGGTTTGTCGCCTTCGTACAATAAAACGTCCTGCGTCCCGGCACCCACATCGATAGCCAGCAGGCGATCAGGCTGTTGCTCAGACATATTTTCTTTCCCTTGTTCCCTCCCTGTAACATCGGGATGTTCGTTGTAGTTCTCGGTTCTTTCCGGCATAAATCCTCAGATTCAGTCCTGTAATGTATCTACTCGGCATATATAATTATACCACATTTTCAGCATATGTGCTAATAGAGGCGTGTCGAGAACATGGATGGCAGGAAAGTACAAGAAAAAACCAGGGGAGCCTTTTTCCCTGGTTTTTTACCCTGACACGTCCTGTTCTCGCTAGCCTCTAAGGGGGGAGGCCCAATTTTTTCAGGAAGGAACGGCCTCTACCTTCTCGGCGTAGCCCATGGCTTCGTCCCAGGTGACGGTCGGTTTGGCGAAACGCTGAGGGTCATACTCTTCGATGCCCAGAGCGGCGCGTTTCTTATCGATGTGGGCCAGCGCCTTGTCCACGATGTGCTGCGGATCAGGCTCGAACTCCAGCTTGCCGCCCACTTTGGCTTCCCAGCCCTCGCTGATCAGGCGGGTGACCTCTTCGCTGCCGCCCACCGGCGACTTGACGCCGAAGAGGGTGTAAACTCCCGAAGCCACGAAGTAGGTGCCAATGGAGAGGGCCTTTTCGCTCATCCATTCTGGAGCAATGCCAGCCACCGGCAAATCGGAGATGTCATCGCCCAGACCGCCCTCGCGCACACATTCGGTCAGGACGGTCAGGATGCGGGAATTGTCCACACAACTGCCCAGGTGCAGCACGGGCGGAATGCCCACCGCCTCGCAGGTCTCGCGCAGGCCATGTCCGGCGTACTTGAGGGCCTCCGGGGCCAGCAGCCCGTATTTGGCGCTGCCGATTGCGCCACAGCCGGTCTGCACCACCAGCACGTCGTTCTTGAGCATCTCGCGGACGATGTAGTCGTTGACCTCGTCGTGGGTGACGCGCGGGTTGCAGCACCCGACGATGCCTACCGCCCCTCGCAATCGACCGGCCATCACCGCGTCGTTCAGCGCCCGAAAAGAACCGCGGAATGTCCCCCCCAACATGTAGCGGATGTACTCGTGGGAGAAACCGCCCACCAGTCCCTCCGAGAACTGGGGGATGCTGACTCCATCGCGGTTGGCGTAGTTGTCGATGGACAGACGCACGATCTCTTTGGCGATCTCCAGAGCGCGTTCCTCTTCAAAGGGGATGTGCGTCGCCCCCTCGATCTTGACCTTGGGCGAGGTGGTGATCAGCCTGGTGTGGAACCGTTGCGACAACGGGGCCAGGGCCTCCATGATGCACTGGATATCGACGATCATGGATTCTACTGCCCCGGTGAGGATGGCTAACTCCTGGTTAAGGAAGTTGCCCGCCAGAGGAACGCCCTGGCGCATCAGGATTTCGTTGGCCGTGCAGCAGATGCCGCTCAGGTTGATGCCGTTAGCCCCTTTGGAGCGGGCGTACTCGATCATCTGCGGGTCGTTCACGGCGGTCAGGATCATCTCTGAGAGGGTTGGTTCGTGGCCGTGGACGACGATGTTGACCTCGTCCTCAGCCAGCACCCCCAGGCTGGCCCGCGATTGGGCCGGGCTGGGCGTGCCAAAGAGGATATCGGTCAGGTCGGTAGCCAGCATCGAGCCGCCCCAGCCATCGGACAGGGCGCAGCGCATAGCCTGATCCAGGATGTGTTCCGGGTCCTGGTCGTTGCCCACGTGGGTGCGGTGTAACGTCTCCACCACCTCCATGTCCACCCCGCGCGGGGCCAGGCCCTGCTCGCGCCAGATCTCCTGACGCTTCTCAGGGGCGCGCCTGAGATAAGCGAGTTCTCCCCGCTGCTGGCCGAACTGGGCCAGGGCTTTTTCGGCCACCTCTTTAGCCAGCTCGTTCACCTCTTTTCCGTCGGTGGGCACACCCAGGTGCCTGGCTACGCGGCGCAGTTTACCCACATCGCGGATCTGGTAATCGGGGGCGTGTCCTTCGGCTGCCGCCAACAAGGTGAAGGCCACGCCACGGCCATGATCGGAGTGGGCTGAGGCTCCGGCGGCGATGGAGCGCGCCAGGTTGCGAGCCGTCACCGTTCCTAAAGTGGCCCCACAGATCCCCACCTGTCCTGGCTTGGTCAGGCGACAGGGACCCATGGCGCAGTTTTTGCAGCAGCGACCATCGCCCCCAATAGGGCAGGGTTTCATGGCCTCCGCCCGACTAAAGGCGGTGGGCGCCTCCATAGCGTCGGCTCGCTCCAGAATCTCTATAGCTGCCGGGTCAATGCTTCTATTCTTCTTCTTCTTTTCTGACATACCTCTATACTCCCTTTCTGCTTGGCTCTCTATCTAACCTGAAAGTCTGGTAGACCGCTTATGGCTCTTAACGATCCAGATTAATCAGGCAGATGCAACGGCTCGAAGCCCATTGCATCTGCCTCAGGGTTATCCCTTTCTAGACGGGCACGCAAGCATCCACAGGACACACGTCCTCGCAGGTCCCACAATCGGTGCACAGGTCAGGGTCGATGACGTAAATCTCTTCTCCTTCGCTGATGGCCTCCTCAGGGCACTCATCTGCGCAGGCTCCACAGGCGATGCATTCGTCGGTGATTTTGTGCGCCATTGAATTTATAAACCTCCTTGTCTTGATGTTTTTGAGTCATAGACACACCGCCATATATTATCACATTTTTCATCTTCTGTCAAAAATTAGCGCGCCTGGCCCCCTGCTTAAAGCCGTTCGATCAACCACTCCGGCGTCAATCTCAGGAAGAGGACGTTGAGCACCTGGAAAGAATCGGTCAGGAGCAGCAGGCCGATGACGATTAAGAAAATGCCGCTGACCACCTGGACAATGTTCAAATGACGGTTCAGCTTTCGGAGAGGGTCGGTAAGCGTGGTCCACAGCAGGGCTACTATCAAGAAAGGTATGCCCAGACCCACAGAGTAGGCCAGCAGCAGGAAAACAGCCCGTAGAGGCTGCTCGGCGTCGTAGGCCAACCCCACCACGGCCCCCAGAATGGGGCCAATGCAGGGCGTCCACCCGGCGGCGAAAGCCATGCCGGTGATAAGCGACCTCAGATAGCCGGGTTTCCGATCCTGGCCGATCTGCAACCGTTTTTCCACGTAGAGAAAAGGGATTTTGATCAGGCCCGCAGTATGCAGCCCAAAGACGATGAGCAGCAGGCCCCCTATCTTGACCAGATAAGGTTTCAACTGGAAGGTGAGCTGTCCCAGAAGACCAACCGGCAGCCCAAAAACGACCACGAAGATGAAAGTGAAGCCCAGGACAAAAGCCAGGGCGTGGGTAAAGATCACGCTACGTTGGGGGGTCTCCTCCCCGCCGATGGTCGAGCCGGTCAGATAGCCCAGGTAAACCGGCAGCAGAGGCAAAACGCAGGGTGAAACGAAAGACAGAAACCCGGCGGCTATCGCCAGCGGAAAGGTGATGTTTTGAGTGTCCATTACAGCTTACCTCCAGGGGGGGTGATTTGTTCTTTAATCCGTGTGCATCGGCGGCTCTTGTGCGCCCATCAACATTTCCAGCCGGTCCACCATGCGCTCGACGTCGAACCGCTCGTGGACGGTCTGGCTGGCGCTCTCGGCGATTCTGTGGTACAGGTGGCCGTCTTCCACCAACTGCCGAACCCGGTCGGCCAGGGCCAGGCTATCGCCGGGGGGAAAGAGCAGGCTATTTTCCCCGTCCACCATAATCTCGCCGCTCCCCCCGCGGCCGGTGCCCACCACAGGCACTCCACAGGCCATCGCCTCCAGGATGGTCAGGCCCCAAGGCTCTTCCCAGAGGGAAGGGCAAAGCAGAAGGTCGTGGGCGGCGTACACTTCGGGCATGGCCTGGCGAGGCAGCAGGCCGACAAAGTTGACCCTGGCGCTCAGGCCGCCCTCCGCCACGGCTTTCTGGAGAGAGGCCAGGTATTCTTCATCCAGTTGGCTGCCAACCACATCCAGGCAGATATGCGGGTAATCTTCGGCCAGCAGCGCCAGGGCTTCGATGGCGGTGTGTACGCCTTTCTCCCTGACCACCCGCCCGGCGTAGAGCAGCTTTAGCTTTAATCCCGGCGCAGGGGCCACGCGGGGCCGGAACTGCTCCAGCGGGATGCCCCAATGTACTACCGGCGCCTCTTCACAGTCCAGGCCGGCGGCCAGGTGTTGGGCCTTGAGGGCCTGGCTGATAAAACAGGCTGAGTTGAGATTCAGCGCCCTGAAGCGCAGAGGCACACGGCCCTCAAGCAGCGGCCCGACCAGACCGAGGAGCGCCGCCTTTGCCCACCGGCGGAGCGGTGGGGAAGGGACTCCCGCCCAAAAAGCAAACCAGCGATCCGGCACCTGGTGGTATTCGATGGGCCACGGAGAGCCGATGACGTAGAGCAAGGGCTGCTCCATACTTTGCAACGTGACCAGGAGCGTCTTGAGCAGCCCCCACGTATCCCACACGGCGACGATATCGGGCCTGAGATCGAGCAGCAAATCTTTGAGCAGGCGGTTATCCTTTAACTCCCGCCAGGCGCGGGGCAAGATGTGCTCCTGTTGAGAATAGACGATGTCCCGATAGCTCAGGAGCCGATAAACGTTCCCCTCGACCTTTGGATGCTTCAGGCCGTAAGTGCTGGTCAGGATGCTGACCGGGTGTCCTCTCTCTGCCAGCCGTTCCATCACGTCGCGGCAGCAAAGCTCGTAGCCGCCAACGTAGTGAGGAGGATAAAGGCTGGAAAGGGCTAAAATGCGCATCGTCACGGACGCCACTGGCCCAAGGCCCA
>DAOULT010000047.1:0-11167 GCA_034417895.1 Anaerolineae bacterium
TGGAACGCCAAACGGTTCGGCACCGACCTGGACCCCGATACAGAAATCCTGCCCCTGGTCGGTTCGGCTGAGGGGCCGAGTCTCTTCACCCTGGCCTTCATCAATCCGGGCGATCTGGTGCTGGTGCCCGATCCCACTTTTCCCTATTACAACGCCGCCGTGTCCTTTGCCGGAGGCCAGGTCTATTCTTTGCCGCTCAGGGCCGAAAACGATTTCCTGCCCGACCTGGAGGCCATCCCGCCCGACGTGGCCCGCCAGGCCAGGGCCTTCCTCTTGAACTACCCCAATAACCCCACCGGGGCGGTGGCCGACCTGGATTATCTGCGCCAGGTGGTCGAGTTCGCCCGCCGCCACGATATCATCGTCTGCTACGATAATCCTTACAGCGAGGTCGTCTTTGACGGCTACGTGGCCCCCAGCATCCTGCAAGTGGAAGGGGCCAAAGAGGTGGCCGTAGAGTTCAATTCTCTATCCAAGACCTACAACATGGCCGGCTGGCGGGTTGGTTACGCCCTGGCGCGGGCCGAGATCGTTGCCGGGATGAGAGAAGTGCTGTCCTACGTCGATACCCGCACTCCGGCCGCGGTGCAGGAAGGCGCCGCCAAAGCTCTGCTCTCTCCCCAGGAGGAAGAGTGGCGGCGAGAGATGGCCCGGTTGTATCAGCGGCGGCGCGACGCCTTTGCCGAGACCCTGACCGCCCAGGGCTGGCCGGCCATCAAGAGAAAAGCCACCTTCTACATGTGGGAGCCGGTGAGAAATGGCCTGTCCTCGGAGGAATTCGCCGAGTTGTTGCTGGAGAAGGCGCACGTGGCGGTTATGCCGGGCACCGCCTTCGGCCCGGAAGGAGAGGGCTTTATCCGCCTGGCCCTGGTTTTGCCGGAGGAGCGTCTGGTGGAGGCCGCGCAGAGAATGGGAAAGATCGTATAAAAATGTAATTTTAACCACAAAGTACACAAAGAGCACAAAGAAAAATCCCTTGTGTCCTTCGTGTCCTTTGTGCTCTTTGTGTTTATAATTGTGAATTGAGAAATTATTTTAAGGAGGTCTGGAAGATGATCTGGAACGAAGAGATGGAGACCATGCCCCGCGAGCAGAGGGAGAAGCTCCAGGTGAAGCGTCTGAGGGAACTGGTGGACAGGGTTTCCAAAACGGTGCCCTTCTACCGAGAGGCATTCGCCGAGGCCGGAGTTACCGCCAACGACATCAAGACTATCGACGACCTGGCTAAACTGCCCTTTACCACCAAGGAAGACTTTCGGAAGAACTATCCTTTTGGCCTGTTCGCCGTGCCCATGAAAGACGTGGTGCGGGTGCACGCTTCCAGCGGCACTACGGGCAAAATGGTGGTGGGCGGCTACACCAAAGCCGACCTGGAGCTGTGGGGCGAAGTGATGGCCCGCACCCTGACCCTGGCTGGAGTGACGGTAGAGGACGTTATCCACAATGCTTACGGCTACGGGCTGTTTACCGGCGGGTTAGGGGTGCAGATCGGCGGAGAAAGGATCGGAGCCACCGTCATCCCCATGTCCGGCGGGATGACCAAAAGACAACTGATGGTCATGGAAGATTTCGGCAGCACTGTTTTGACCTGCACTCCGTCCTACGCCCTGCTCATGGCCGAGGAGGCCAGAGAACTGGGCTTTGAATTCAAAGAGCGCATGAAGGTACGAAGCGGCGTCTTCGGAGCCGAGCCTTGGTCGGAGAAGATGCGGGAGGAGATCGAGGCCAAACTGGGCCTGGAAGCCTACGACATCTACGGTCTGACCGAGATCATCGGCCCCGGCGTCTCCAACGAATGCCCCGAACACAACGGGCTGCACATCTTCGACGATCATTTCCTGCCCGAAATCATCGACCCCGAAACGGGAGAACGCCTGGATTACGGCCAGGAAGGAGAGCTGGTCTTTACCACCCTGACCAAAGAGGCGCTGCCCGTCATCCGCTACCGCACCCGTGACCGCACCATTCTGCACGCCGAACCCTGCCCCTGCGGACGGACCTCGGTGCGCATGGAAAAAGTGTTAGGGCGCACCGACGACATGCTCATCATCCGCGGGGTGAACGTCTTCCCCTCCCAGATCGAGCGCGTTTTGCTGGAGATTCCGAAGGTAGAACCATACTACCAGATCGTCGTTGACCGCCCCAAAGATCAGTTGGACCAGGTGGAAGTGTGGGTGGAGGTGTCGGAAAGCCTGTTTAAGCCCATCGATACCCGTCGTCTGGACGAACTGGAGTCAACCATCCGCCACGAGATGAAAATGGCCCTGGGCATCTCGGTGGCCGTCAAGCTCATGGGCCCCAAGAGCATTGAGCGCAGCATGGGCAAAAGCAAGCGGGTGGTGGACAAACGAGAAATTTAACCACAAAGCACACAAAGAGCACATAAGGCAAAAACCTTTGTGTCTTTCGTGTCCTTTGCGCTCTTTGTATTTGTAGCTGTAAATTATGGCTATCACCAATTTTGAGGAACTGGTAGAGAAAGCTAAAGAGGTCGGGCCAAAGCATATAGCGGTAGCCGCTGCCCACGACCGGGAGATGTTGGTGGCTGTCTCCGCCGCTCAGGAGTCAGGCATCGCCACCGCCCACCTGGTCGGCGACTGGTCGGCCATCGAGGCTCTGATGTACCAGCAAAATCTGGACCTGACAGAAATGACCATTATCCACGAGCCAGATGATGGTCAGGCAGCCCGTCGGGTGGTGGCCCTGGCTCGCGAGGGGCAGGCCGACGTCGTGGTCAAGGGACAACTCCCCACCTCCACGCTCCTGAAAGCGGTTCTGAAGCGAGGGGGAGGTTTGCGGACCCACAAGCTCCTCACCCACGTGTCGGTCTACCAGATACCTGGCATAGAGCGGTTCATTTATTGGAGTGACTCCGGGGTGGTGATGTATCCCACGGTGCAGCAGAAGCTGGATATCATCCAGGGAGCAGTCGACGTGGCTCACAAGCTGGGGCTGACCAGGCCGAAAGTGGCTATCCTGGCCGCCAGCGAAACGGTCAGCCCCAAAATTCCCTCTACCTCCGAGGCTCTGACCGTGGCCGAGATGGCCAGGCAAGGATTGATCGAGGGGGCGGTGGTTGATGGCCCCCTGGCTTTGGATACCGCCCTTTCCATCGAGGCGGCCAGATTGAAGGGCATCGACTCTCCTGTGGCCGGTCGGGCCGATATCCTCATTGCCCCCAACCTGGAGGCGGGCAACATCGCCGGCAAGGGCATTCTGTACTTCGCCAAAGCTCGTATTGCCAGCCTGGCAGTAGGGGCCACGGTGCCGGTGATAATCACCTCGCGGGCCGAGAGCGCCGATACCCGGTTTTTGTCGCTGGCTATGGGCGTGCTTATGGCGGGGGAGTGAGGGCCTGGCTCACTCCCCCATCACCTTGATGATAACTCGCTCAGCGCAGTTGATCATACACCTCGCGGCGATGCCGGACGCCGTACAGAGTCAATACCTCAGCTTCATGATCGACCCACAACAGCACCCGATAATCTCCCACCTTGTATTTGTGTAGTCCTTTCAGATCATCGGGTAGATGACGGAGCGGAAAGCGAAGAGCTTCCGGGTGGCCGGCCAACCATTCTACCTTCCGGATGATACGTTGGGCAACAGCACGGTCAAGGTTGCCAAGATCCTCGTCGAACTCAGGGGTGGTTTCTATTTGATACATAACTCATGCTTCAGGTCGTCCAGCGATCGAGTTTCGCCCTCGAGGTGGTGGGTACGAGCCTGCCGCATCCGTGCCAGGCAATCGCTGTCCTGAGAGAGTAAGTAGTCCTCCAGTTCGTCCTGAAATTCCTCGAATGCTTGCACCACCTCCGACATTCTCTGGAGCAGAGAGACGGGGATGGATACCATATCAACAGCTACATCCTCTCCAGGATGTTGGATTGTATCAGGTGAGTTGCTCATCGGCCTTACCTCCGAGAACTGCTTTGTCTTGCAGACACATTTCCAAAGTGATTATAGCATATCTAAAGTCGTTACTACAAATCTCCCTTTTCCAGCTCTTCGCAGAGTATCTCTATCGTCCATTGGGCCGCTCTGCCCACCACCTCGGGGCATTTGTCCTGGTGCGCTCCGGCAGCATCGAAGCGTTCCCGGTCGGCGGGGTCGCGCAGGTCGAAGGTGCGGCCAAAAATCTTCTGGTGGATGTCCCGGCAGGTCACGCTCCCGTAGGCGGCCATAAAACGGTCGTGCAGGCGTTGGGCCATGTCGAAAGAGCGATATTTTTCTTCCCGGTCGCCGTCGAAATGGTCTCGCCGCCGCCGCCTGTAGAGGCCCATAGCCATCACCCCGCTGCTGTACCCGCCGCACACCCCATCTCCGAGCAGCCCGATTCCGCCGCAAAAAGAGGTCGCCGCCTCGAACAGGGTATCTTCCCGCCGACCCAGGACATCGAGGATGGCCGCCAGGGCGCACTGGCCGCAGCCGCGATAGCGTACCTCGTAATCGAAGCCCAGTCGATAGGCTTCCTGCGCTTTGCGGAACTTCTCGCAGGCTGCCAGGATAAGCTCTATCAGGTCTGCCTCCTCCTCCCCCAGACCGCAAAAGCGTTGCAGGGCAGCCTTTGGCCCCTCTTCGGCGATTGTTTTCTGTATCTGCTCCGAGTCCCCGAAGAGGGCGGCGGCAATCCCCTGGGCGATGTGGCGAGGGGTGAGGCCATGTTTGCGGGCCAGGAGCGCGGCCCCTACCAGGCGGTCTTCGCGGCGCAGCTTGCGCTCCGGGTCGGCCCCAATGCGGTCCACCCGGTCGCCCAGGGCTGGATTGTTCATGCGGCGCAAGGCCGTCTCGTTCCAGGCGGCCATCTCTTCCCGGTCGAAGCCAAATTCGCGGCACAAAGCCTCCCCCGACTCTTCCAGCGCCCCGGCCACGTGCCCCCAGACGTAGGGGTCGCGCAGACAGTCCACCACCCACTGGTGGCCGTGCAGGTTGCCCAGGTAGGCCAGCATGGCGTGGGCCGTATTGTAGGTGTATAGTTTGCGCATCTCCTCGGCGCGAATATCTTCCACCGGGCGGAGACCGGGCAGCGAAGGGAAAGGCCCCCGAAAGGCGTGGCGATCCAGCAGGAGTTCCGGGTAGTCATCGGTCATGACCAGCAGGGGCTCCTGGGCGCGCAGCTCCGGCGGCGGCTCAGGGGCCATGCAGATGACCAGCGACTCGACCACGCCCACCTTCTCGGCCAGATAGTCTTGTCCTTCGGGCGGCATCGCTTCCTCCAGCAGGGCGCGGAAGCGCGGGGCAGGGTGCAGGACGTTGGCGCACAGGATGATGTCCAGCGGTTCGTCAGGAGCCTGCCGCGCCCGCCGCAAAAGGCCGGGGATAAGTCCGGCAGCCACCTCCGGGAAAGCAGCCGGATGCACCGCCACCGCAATCAGAGAAGAATCGGCCACCAACCGGGCCAGCGCTTCCTCCTCCCCGACGTGCAAAACCTGAAAATCGCTGATGCGCACCTCCCGCTCTTCCTCCCCGGCCTCCACCAGACGCAGGGGGTAACTGCCGGCGGCACCCAACTGCTCCACCAGTTCCCTGTCCTGCTCCACAAACACAATTCGCCAGCCAGCCGAACCAAATAGACGGGCCAGAAAACCCCGCCCGATCTTTCCCGCTCCCCAGATAACGAGTCTTTTCTGCATTATATTCCTCCAACGATTGAAAGATGCTTTCGAGAGTATAACACATTTTGGCTTTTTGCGCATCTTTGCTGACGCGGATTTTGGTCGCGGATTTCGCGGATTTGTGGTATAATATGATACGCACTTTGAATCGCGAATAAACGAATGGGGCGAAAGGGCACGAATGTTTTCGCGGGATTCGCCACATTCGTCCATTCGTGATTCGGATGGGGGCCGGCCTGGATTAGTGTCCGTGCCATTGGGGGAAAGAGTTTGTCTATGGAGTGAGGAAACTTGATGGACAAAGAACGCATCGCCAGCTTGAAGAAACAATTGACCATTCACCGTCGTAACTTATCGCGGTTGGAGGAAAAACGCGCCAGATATACCGATTTGGAAGCGCCGATTTCGTTGCTGAATCAGATCGACGAGGAGAAGGAGGCCATAGCTCGGATCGAGACCGAACTCCGTACTATCCAGGTAGAGATGGAACAGCGGGGGGTGGTGGCAATATCAGAGCAAGTCCCTGAACAGCCACAAATGATTCTCCTCTGGCCGGCGCTCCTGGGCGTTGCAGCGATTGTCGTGGCGTTGATCGGTGGCTTGCTCTTTTTGCGCCAGGTGTTCGAAGGTGAGCCAACGCCGACCGTTGCGCCCACCGCTGCGATGACAGCGATTGCCCCGACGGACACGCCGACAAATACACCGTCGCCGACCGACACGCCGGCAAACACACCGCCGCCGGCCGATATACTAACAAGCACACCGACACCGACTGACACGCCCACAAACAGACCGCCGGTTGTAGAAGAGATCGTGGCTTCACGAAAAGTGGTCACGCCGGGCCAGACGATCAGACTGACCGCTATTGCCACGGACCCTGAGCACGATGCCCTGACCTATACCTGGACGGCTCAGAAGGGAACAATCCCAGAAGGGCCGAGAATGGAATCTTCGGTGAGCTACACTGCACCCGGTATAACGGGAGATGACTTCGTAACAGTAACCGTCAGCGACGGACGTGGAGGCGTAGGTAAGACTGAGATCCTTATCAGAGTTGTTGAGGTGTTGACGACCAATACGCCGACGCCGACTGACACGCCCATACCCCCTGCTGCGGCAGGGCGTATCGCTTTTCACTCCTACCGTGACGGCAACGGAGAAATCTACACTATGAATGCCGACGGCACAGACCCGACCAGGCTGACCAATGATCCGGCTTTTGACGGATATTCTACCTGGTCGCCCGATGGGAAGCGCGTCGCTTTCTTCTCCGAACATGATGGCAACCAGGAAATTTACATCGTAAATGCTGACGACACAGGCTTGACCAATCTGACCAAAAACTCGGCCAACGATGGAGACCCCGCCTGGTCTCCCGACGGGCAGCTTATCGCTTTCATCTCCGACCGTGATGGCAACCTTGAAATCTACGTCATGAATGCTGATGGAACAGACCAGACCAGACTAACCAGCGACCTGGCTGGTGATTATGGACCCGCCTGGTCTCCCAACGGGCGGCGCATCGCTTTCCACTCCAAGCGTGATGGCAACTATGAAATCTACGTCACGAACGCCGACGGCACAGGTCTGACCAGGTTGACCGACAACCCGGCTGATGACGGATCTCCCGCCTGGTCGCCCGATGGTCAGCGCATCACCTTCGACTCCTATCGTGATGGCAACTATGAAATCTACGTCATGAACGCCGATGGCACAGGTCAGACCAACTTGACCAGTAATCCGGCCAATGATGGGGCTCCTGCCTGGTCACCCGACGGGCAGTATATCGTTTTCGACTCTGATCGGGATGGCAACCAGGAAATCTACGTCATGAACGCCGACGGCACGGGCCAGACCCGATTGACCTACAACCCGGCTGATGATAAGGCTCCTGTCTGGTCGCCCCGCTGAGTGTGCGTCCAGCAGAATCTTATGGAGGTTGAAGTGCGAGAGGTTCGGATAAGCCATGAAGCATCCAAATAAAAGCGAACGCTGGCCGGTCGTCGGCGCTGTGCTCCTGATCCTGGTTTTTCTGGTCGCCGGTCGATTCGTCACCGCCAGCCAGCTTTCAAGCGAGACTCCCACCGGGACGCCTTCTGTAACGTCCTCTACGAACCCGCCCCCTTTCCAGCCCGAAGAGTTGGAATACGCTCAAAAGACCACCTGGCGCTTCCCCGACGACCCTCAGATCGAGGCCATGCGGGGTAACATCGTTCACACCTTTCAGCTTTGCGAGCTGGAATTTGTGGGTCGCGATGGTCAGGAAGTGTGGGGCTTCATGCCTGGCGCAGAGTACCCGATGATCTTCGTCAGGGACGCCGCCACCATGATGCCTACCCTGCTTTATTTTTACCCCGACGAGCGGCTGCGCACCCCCATCGAGGAATTTCTGCGCCGCCAGTATGGGCCAGAAACGACGAGCGACGAGGACGGATACGCCGCTGGGGAAGGAGCAGTGAGCGCCGTGGTGGCCCCCGACCACCACGTAGACAAGGCCACCGCCGTCTCCGACGAGGAAACCAGCCTCATCCACGCCGCTTACGTCTACTGGCGGGCGGTGGGCGGAGAGGAGTGGCTCAGGCAGGAGATAAACGGCCAGCCGGTCATCGACCGCCTCAACGCCGCGTTGGAGTGGCTATATGCCCATCGTTACGATGAGAACTATGGCCTGATCAGGCGGGCGCATACCACCGACTGGGGCGACGTGAAAATGGAGCAAACCGACGGCAACCCCACCGATTTCGACCCGGCCACAGATCACTGGACGTGCTCCATTTACGATCAGGCGCTCACCTATCGCGCCCTGCTGGAACTGGCGGAGATGAACCAGGCCCTGGATTATGTGGAGCGGGCGGAATCGCTGCGGGCCAGGGCCGCCGACCTCCGCCAGTGGGTCAACGCTCACCTCTGGCAGCCACAGCGCGGCTTCTACCGCATTCACCTGCATCTCACCCCGCTGAGGCATCCCTTTGACGAAGACGCCATAATCAGCATCGGCAACGCCGTGGCCGTGCGCTGTGGCTTGGCCGATGGGCTTCAGATCAGGAGCATCTTCGGACACCTGGAGGCGGCCCGACGGAAGGCCGGAGCCAAAAAGCCCGGCCTGGCGCTCTATCCCCCTTACCCGGAGGGCACTTTTGCCCAGGTGCAGATGGGCGAGGGACGCTATCAAAACGGCGGGCTGTGGGATTGGTGGGGCGGGGCGCAGATAGCCGCCGAGTTCGAGAACGGCCAGGCGGGCCAGGCTCTCTTCCATCTGCAACAGGTGGCCGAGGATTGGGCCGCCCATCCGACCGAGATCTACGAGTGGCAGGAGCCGACGAGCGGATTTGGACATGGGCCAGCCAATTACGCAGGGGCGGCGGGGAGAATTGGTGAGGCTATCATCAGAGGGTTTTACGGCCTCGACCTGGAGCGCCGGGGTGTGGTTTTAGGGCCGCGCCTGGGGAAGCATCCCGGCTACGTGCGAGTTTATCAGCCGGCTACCGACCGCTACGCCGCTTACAACTACGCCTATCTGGGCGAGCGGGTTGTGCTGGACTATGGGACGAACCACCCCGGCCCGCTGACGGTCAAGGCGCTGCTGCCCGCAGGGAGCGAAGTGGAGCGGGCCGAGATCGACGGCCAGGAAACGTCTTACACCATAGAGCGGGTTGGGGAGGAGGCTTATTGTGTACTCTCCGCCCCGGTGGGGATACATCGGGCGGTCATTACCTTCGTGTCTTAGGTGCCTGGCACTTTGGAAGCAGATATGACCGCCGACCCTTCGGGTTTCAAAAACCAAAAGGGTCGGCGGTCACACGCCCCGATGAAACCAACTGCTTTCATACTAGGGCCAGGCCCCTGCCTATCTATCAACCCGCGGGCGGTATGTCGAGGTTGGTCAGCGGCATGGGAGTTAAGATTAGGAGTAAAAGGATCACCACGGCGATGGCGATGATCTTTCGTGGGCCATCCAGGGCGGTGACGTCATCCAGCAGCACCGCATGTCGCCGCCCCAGGAAAAAGACCAGAGCCGCCCACAGCAGCCAGCCATTCCAGAACAGGCCCAGGCCGGCCAGGGCCAGGATGATCACCCAGGTCAACTGTCTGGCTCGCTCTCCGAGCAAAGCGTAGACGATGTGCCCCCCATCCAACTGCCCGGCGGGCAGCAGGTTCAGGGCCGTCACCAGCAGCCCGGCCCAGCCCGCGAAAGCTACAGGGTGCAGGGTAACGTCAATGCCATTGGCGGGCAAAATACGTCCGAACATCAGGTACTTGAGGCCCAGGTAAAGGATCGAATTACCTTCCATAACTATTTGCTGGCCGGGGGGTAACGTGGTGGGCAGCGGCTCAACCGTGGAGAGCGACAAACCCAGAATCAGGATGGGGATAGCCAACACGAAACCAGCCAGAGGGCCGGCCGCCCCAATAGCCAGCAGAGCACGGCGGTTGGTGACCGGCTCTTTCATGCTGATAAAGGCTCCAAAGGTGCCCAGAGGATTGATCGGGATGGGCATGGGGATGAAGTAAGGCAGAGTGGCCGCCACTCCATAGTAGCGGGCGGCCAGATAGTGGCCCAGTTCGTGAGTCAGCAGGATGCCCATCAGACTGGCGGCGAAAGGCGCGCCCGCCAGCGGATTGGTCAGCGGGTCTTCCCCGGCCCACATGGCCCCGATCAGCAGGGTGGATAAAACGGTGGCGATGAACAGCACGACGTTGATCCACACCTTTGAAGGCTTGACCTCGATGACGCCTGGCATGGCCATGATGACGTCCATGTCGTCCTCTCGCTTGAGGAAGGCGGTGTACCCCAATTCGCGGCAGCGCGGCCCGATGCTGCGGTAGGCCCGCTCGGCCTCCACGAGCAGTTGACCCCGCAAGCGCACGCTATATTCATCTTTTTTCGGGATGCGGTTCACGGTCACGTCCTGGACAGAAAATACGTCGGCGACCGCATCTCGTAGGAGTTCGGTAGTCGGTTTTTCGCCCGGTTGACTATCTTGCATTAAGAGATTCCCCTTTTTTTCTAAAATCAGGTTGCTCCTGTCGGCTAAAGTATACCCCAAATTGGCCTTTCTTTCAAGTCAGCAGACACGGATTTCTTTCACGGATGTCACGGATTCTTTATGGAACCCGCGACCCCAATCCGTGTCAGCGGGGGCTTACAGAACTCCCAGGTCTTTCAACACTTCGCTCAGTCGCTCTCTCGTCTCCGGGGATATGGGGCCAACCGGCCTTCGAGCCGGGCCAGCCCCCAGCCCCATCAAGTCCAGGGCCTCCTTGATTACCACCGGGAAGGTGCCCCATCCAAAGGCCCGACGCAAAGGCGCCAACCGTTCCTGGGCCTGCCGCGCCCCCTGGATGTCTCCGGCCTGGAACGACTCGTAGATGTCTGCTACCAGGCGGGGCGCGACGTTAGCGGTGGCGGCGATGGCCCCGGCGCAACCGTAGAGGAGTCCGCCCAGGATCAGCGTATCGCGCCCCATCAGCACGGCGAAATCGTCCGGGGTGGCGTCGATGTATTCGGCGGTCAGCGACAGGTCGCCGCTGGAGTCCTTCATGCCCACGATGTT
>DAOULT010000048.1:0-55026 GCA_034417895.1 Anaerolineae bacterium
CGGCGGGTCATATCTGCTTCCAAAGCGCCAGGCCCCTGTTCCACGATAGTGTAATCTCCTGCCATGCGTAAACGGGGAATCTGTGGTATACTATCGTGCGTATGGAATGGAAAGGAAGGGGCAAATGGTTAAATACCAGCGCATAAACCTCGGCTGGCTGTTGGTCGGTCTGTTGTCTCTGTTTGCCATCTGGCCTCTATTAGCTCCCGGCCTGCCCCACACGGCCGATGGGCCGGTGCATTTTTATCGGGCCGTTGACCTGGATCGCTGCTGGCGGGATGGCGTCTATTATCCCCGCTGGGCCCCCGACCTGGTTTTTGGCTATGGTTGTCCTCTCTTCAACTTTGCTCCTCCTTTGCTCTATTATCTGATCCAGGCTTTTCATCTCCTGGGGCTGCACCTGGCTGTGGCCCTGAAGATTGTGGTGATCCTGTTTCTTTTCCTCTACGCCCTGGGTATGTATCTCTTTGCCGCAGAGATTTTGGGGCCGGAGGCCGGTCTTCTGGCCGCCGCTGCTTATCTTTACACTCCCTACCGTCTGCGGGAAGCTTACATTCAGGGCAACTATGCCCAATTTCTGGCTCTGGCTACTTTCCCGTTCATTCTGTGGGCCTTCTACAGGCTCATCGACACGGAGTCGCCCCGTTACGTGGTGGCCTGCGCCTTTTCTTACGCCGCCCTGCTCCTCAGCCACAACATCAGCGCCATGCTCTTTTCCCCTCTGCTGGCGGCCTACGTGCTCTTGCTGCTCATGGTCAAAAGGCGTTGGAGCGTTCTGCGTTGGGTCATCCCGGCCACATTGCTGGCTCTGGGTCTGGCGGCCTTCTTCTGGGGGCCGGCCTTTTTTGAACGGCGTTTCATCTGGTTCGAGAAGATCACCGGCGGGCATTTCGACTTCCGCCTCAACTTCTTGAGTGTGGCCGATATCTTCGCCCCCCCGCTCGTCCTGGACTCTGCGGCCCTGAACCCTTATCTACCGTTGGGCCTGGGCCTGGCTCAAGTTGTTCTCTCCGCCCTGGCGCTGGTCGCTCTGGCCCGCTACGGTAGACCCTTCGGGTTTTCAAAACCCGAAGGGTCTCAGGTGGTCTTTTTCGCCCTGGTTCTGGGGCTGGGGGTGTTTATGATGTTGCCGGCCTCGACCGTGTTGTGGGAAAACGTGCCCCTCCTGGCTTTGACCGAGTTCCCCTGGCGCATCCTGGGGCTGACGGCCTTGAGCAGCGCCTTTCTGGCCGGAGCCAGTCTGCGTCTATGGGGCGAGCTGTGGGGCGGTAAGGGCCGGCTCCTGGCTTCGATTATCTCCCTGGCTTTCGTCCTGGTGAGCGCCTTTGTGTACCTTTATCCCCGCCAGCCTTTCGTCGATATGAGGGGCAGCACCCTGGCCGACGTCACCGCTTACGAACTGCGCACCCAGACCATCTGCACCACCGGGGCCGGGGAGTTCCTGCCCATCTGGGTGAAGGAACACCCCTCCACCTCGCCTATGGCCGAAGACTACCTGGCCGGGCGGCCTGTGGTCAAGCTTGATCAGGTGCCCTCCTTCGTTCAGGCCGAGCATCTGACCTATACGGCCACCACTGACGAATATCGCTTTACCAGTCCGCAGCCCTTCACTGCCCGCCTCAACACCCTCTACTTCCCCGGCTGGCGAGCTTACCTGGATGGTCAACCGCTGCCCATTGAGGTTTCTTCCCTGCTGGGTCTCATCGAGGTGGCCGTGCCCGCTGGAGAGCATCGCCTGTCTTTGCGTTTCCAGGACACGCCGCTCAGGACAGGGGCCAACGTTATCTCTCTCCTGTCCCTGGTGGTCGTGCTGGCTCTGTGGTTGAGGCTACGCGCTGGCCGGCCGGCCGCTATCCATCGCTGGTCAGGGCCGCAGGCGCTATGGCTGGGGGGAACGCTCCTGCTGCTCCTGGTGGTCAAAGAAGCCTTCGTCGATCCTCACACTTCCTGGTTCAGAAAACGCTCCCCGCCCGACGGAGTGCTGAGCGTCGAGCATCCGGCCAGAATCGAATTGGCCGCCGGAGTGCGTTTTTTGGGCTACGATCTGGACAAAGACGTGGCGCGCCAGGGCCAGCCCCTCCACCTGCGCCTTTACTGGAAGGCCGCTGAACCCCTGGCGGTCGATTATCGCTCCTTCGCCCACCTGGACGCCCCGCCCCATTACACTACTCTGGCTCTCTCGGATCACCTGAACCCGGGCGGCATTCCCATCTCCCGCTGGCCGCCAGACCTCTACACCCGCGACGAGCACCTGATCGAAATCCCACCCGATGCTCCGCCCATAGAGTACACCATCCGCGTGGGCCTCTACAACGAGCAAAGCGGGCAGCGGTTGGCCGTCTCAGGCGGAGAGGACGCCATCTCCTTGCAAACCGTTCACGTACTGCGAGCTGAGCCGCTGGACCCCGAGAGCCTGCCCCATAGAGAGGAACGTTTCAGCCTGGGAGGACGCATTGAGCTTCTGGGCTATGAGCTGAATCAGGATGCCGACCTGACCCTATACTGGCAGGCTCAAGAGGAGTTCGAGGAAAGTTATACCGTCTTCGTCCACGTCCTGGACGAGGCGGGGAGGTTGCGCGCGCAGCGGGATAGCCTTCCCCTGGATGGCATGTATCCCACCTCGTCCTGGCTGGCCGGCCAGGTAGTCGAAGACCGGCACCAATTATTTATGGAAATGCCGATCGGGAGCTATCGTCTGGCGGTTGGGATGTATGCCCTGGATACTATGGAACGGTTAGAGGTCAGGGATGTGGCGGGAACGGTTCAGCCTGAAGGGCAGATCGTCCTGGATACGCCTCTGGAAGTAGCCCCCCCATAGAAACCAGGTTTTTCAGCAAAACCTGGTTTCTTATTATGCGCCCCCTTCGTGTTAGCGTTTGCAGGGCTGGAAGTCTGGCCCGATGATGAGGCGGATATCTACGCCGCTTCCGGGGTCGAATTGCTGCTGGATGTAGGCGGGAGGGATATCCAGGGTTTTGCACAGATGGCTCAGGGTATAACCTTTGCCCGTGTAGTCGATGACGGTGGTGTGGCTCACCCTGGCAGCCGGGCCGACTCTTACTACCTGAAAGCCCTGCCAGCGCAGACGGGCGGCAGCCAGTTCGGCCAGGCCGTCGCGGCCCGTTCCGTTCCAGACCTCAAGCCTGGCTCCCTCTCTGACCAGCCAGCTTACAGTTTCTTGCGGGGGAGTGAAAAGCTCGGCCACGGCCTGGCTGATTTTCGTCGGGTCGGGCACCAGAACCCAGGCCCCCTGGGGCGTGACCCAATCCGTGACCGTAGTGGAGTCCAGGACGCGGCTCTTGATGCGCGTGGGGCCCAGTTGGGTGCCTAGATAGGCCAGGGCCAGAATGTGCTCCAGTTCCAGGTCGGTTGCCACCGTATCTTTCAGGACTTCCCACAGGCGGGGGATTTGGGGCAGTATTTTGGGCTGCAATGACTGCTCCCACAAGCCGGTGAGCACCTTTTGTTGTCGCCGGGCGCGGTCGAAGTCGCTGGTGCTGAGGCGGGAGCGGGAGAAGAAAAAAGCGGCCTTACCGTCCAGATGGTGGACGCCAGGCGTCAGAGATAGATGGTAGAGGCCGGTGGGCGAATCAGGATCGGGGAAAAGATCGTCTATGGGACAATCTACGTAGACGGTCACGCCCCCCAGAGTATCGATGATCTTCACGAAGCCCAGGAAGTGGACCCGCACGTAGTAATGGACCGGAATCCCCAGGTTGTACTGGATGGTGCTCTTGAGCAAAGCGGCGTCATCACCATCGTCGTAACCGGAGTGCTGGCCCAGGAAGTCGGCGGTGTTGATGCGTTCATAGCCGCAGGTGGGAATGTACACCCACAGGTCACGAGGGATGGAAAGCAGCCCCACCGTCTTGGCCGAGGCGTTGACTGTGACCAGGATGATGCTATCGGTGCGCCAGTCGCCTTCATCTCCCCGTCTGTCGCTGCCCAATAGAACGATGTTCACCACCTCTGGGGGTAGTTCCACAGCAGGTACGGGCGGGGGGCCGTAGGGCTGAGCAGAACGAGGGGCGGCTGGAGTGGGCGCTATCAGCGGCGCAAAAGTGGCGGTCGGCGTGGGCCTTGTGGGTGAAGGGGTGGGCGTGGCTGTGGGAGAAGGAATGGTGGGAGACGGAGTGGGGCGCAGGGGGATAGGCGTCGCCGTCGGTCGGGCAGGGAAGATCCGGACAGTAGGTGAGAGCGAGGGGTTGGGTTTTCGGGCTTCTGCCCTGGTGGGTGTGGGCGTCGGTTCAGCCGCCGCCAGGGTGGGCACGCTTTCTGGAGCCGATTCCAGGGCCAGATCCAACGGAGGAAGCCCCCAGGCCACCCAGATGACCGTGATGTAGACTATTATGTTGACCAGACTCAGACCTCTGATGAGCACACGAAGGATACTTGTCATCCGGGCTCCGTCTATTTGCCGATGCAGAAGCGGGCAAAGATGGTTTCCAGCAGGTTCTCGGTAGCCGTCTCGCCGGTGATTTCTCCCAAAGCGTTCACGGCGGCGGTCAGATCGATGGTCACAAAATCGGCGGGCATATCCTGCCGGTGCGATTGTTCCGCGGCCAGAACGTAGTCCAGGGCGCGGCCCAAAACGTCTTTGTGGCGGGGGCTGCTGACCAGAGGAAGGTCGGAAACCCATACCTGCCCGGCAAAGACTCTCTCCACGATGGCTTCTTCCAATTCTTCGAGACCCTGGCCGCTCAGGGCCGAGATTTCAACAACGTAGTGACGACTTGAGTCGTTACTACAAGCGACCTGGGGGAGGAGAGGAGTGATATCCGCCAGGGGGGGGAGATCGATCTTGTTGACGATCAGGATGGTGGCCCTCTGGCCGAGCAGGGCCGCTATGTCGTGATCGGCCTGGTCCAATGCCTGGCTGCCATCGACGACCATCAGCACCAGGTCGGCCTGGGCCAGAGCCTGGCGGCTGCGCTCGATGCCCAACTGCTCGATCACGTCCTCGGTGGCGGTGATGCCCGCCGTATCTACCAGCACCAACGGGATGCCTTGCAGGTTGATGGTCTCCTCCAGGGTGTCGCGCGTGGTGCCGGGGATAGGGGTGACAATGGCCCGGCTGGTACGCAACAGGGCGTTGAGCAGGCTGGATTTGCCCACGTTGGGCTTACCCACGATGGCGGTGCGCACTCCCTGGCGGTAAACGAGACCCTGATCGGCTCCGGCCAGCAATTTCTCCAGTGTGTCTCTGGCTTCGGCCAGGGGCGGCGCAATGTCCTGGAAAGGGATGTCATCCTCAGTGAAGTCGATGGTGGCCTCCAGGTAGGCCAGCACTTCCAGCAGGCTGGCCCGCACGGCTCTGATCTGGTCGGAGAGCCGCCCTTCCAGTTGCTCGACCGCCACGCGCAGACCGGCCTCGGTCTTGGCCTGCACGATGTCCAGCACGGCTTCGGCCTGGGCCAGATCAAGGCGTCCGTTCAGGAAGGCGCGCAGGGTCATTTCCCCCGGCTGAGCCAGCCGCGCGCCCCCCCGCAGGGTCAGCTCCAGGACGCGCCGCAAAGGCACGATGCCCCCGTGGCAGTTGATCTCTGCCACGTCCTGGCGCGTGTAGGTGCGGGGAGAGCGCATGTAGGACGCCAGCACTTCATCCACAACCTCTCCATCTTCGGCATCTACGACGTGGCCGTAGTACAGGCGGTGGGAAGCCAGAGGCAGGTCGCCTTTCTTTCCCCTCGCCCCTCCTCTCACGAATATGGCGGCCAGAATGTCCAGAGCTTGCGGCCCGCTCAGGCGGACAATGCCGATGCCCCCCTCCCCGACAGGGGTAGAGATAGCGGCGATAGTATCATCCAGACTATACATCATCTTCAGACTATCTGCAAACGCTCCAGGTGGTAATCTAGATGACCAATGCTAACCTTGTTTACTTATTTATTTTACCACAGATCAGCCGGATTGACAATCAGGCGTTATGTGAGCTTGAGATTTCAAGAATAGTGTAGTCTTGTTTCATAAGCTCTCTGAACCCCGGCCAGAAGGCTTTACAGATGTGCCCAAAGATGATATAATTAAGTCGATGCTGAAATTTTCTTTGAAGGATGCCTGATATCTCATTGTTCGACAGACAGAGCAGTGGGCTAAAAAGGAGATAACGAGATGGCAACGGTAAACATCAAAAAACAGTACAGCGATATTGAGAGCCAATCTAACTCCGTAGCGCAAATTCACCTTTTATTCCTTCAACCAGGGGTCTAAAGCATCGCGCAGGCCATCGCCCAGCAGGAAGATGGAGAGGGTGGTCAGAAATATGAAGATGCCTGGCGCGGCCACCAGCCAGGGGGCTTTGTTGATGTAGCTGATCGAGCCTTGTAGCATGTTGCCCCAACTGGCGGTGGGGGGCTGAATGCCCACTCCCAGATAGCTGAGGCCCGATTCCACCAGGATAGCCCCCGCCACGTCGAAGGTGGCAATGACGATGACCATTGAGGAGACGTTAGGCAGGATGTGCCGCATGATGATACGGCGGTTGCTGGCCCCTATGGCCCAGGCGGCGACGACGTACTCCCGCTCCCGAATGGAAAAGACCTGGCCGCGTATCAGCCGGGCGGTGCCCATCCAGCCGGTGACGCCAATGAAAACAGCCAGCAGAGCCGGTGAGGGGCTATACAACAATGACAGGAGGATCAGGAGGAAGAGGGTGGGTATGTTCCGTAAAGTCTGGATGATGGCATTGATGATGTCGTCGATGAGCCGTCCGCCGTGGAAACCGCTGATAAGCCCCAGGCTGACGCCGATGGTCATGGACACGAGGGCCACCGCCAGCCCCATGCTCAAAGAAACGCGGCCGGCGTAGATAGCTCGGGTCAGCACGTCACGGCCCACATCGTCGGTGCCCAGCCAATGGCAGGCCCCCCGGCTGGCCAGACACTCCCGAAAGCCGATGTCCAGCCAGGTGGGCCGCACAAATTTTTCGTCCAGGTTGATGTCGTTTGGATCGTAGCCCAGAAGGCGAGTCCCGATCCAGGGAGCAGCCACGGCCAGCAGACAGATGAGCAGCAGAATGATGATAGCCAGGATGGTTATCCTGTCCCGGCTTAGGCGGAACCATACGGCCTGCCAATAGGTCTGTTCCTTGACCTCTTCAATTTTCCTTCCAGCCTCTCTTTTAGAAACAGACAACGCTTCCTCGGCCATGTTCCGTCACCCGCTACTTTCCTATAACAGTGCTCTACTCGTATTTCACCCTGGGATCGACGAAACCATAGGCGATATCAGCCAACAGATTGCCCACAATCACCAGAAAAGACGAAATCATGATCAGGGCCATCAACAGCGGATAATCCCGTTTATAGAAAGCCTGGATGGATAATCGTCCCATGCCGGGCCAGGAGAAGACGTTCTCGAACAACACCGCGCCCGAAACCACGATGGTCAGGATGCCGCCCATCATGGTCACTATCGGCAAGAGAGCGTTGCGCAGGATATGGCGCGACATGACGATACGCGACGGGAGGCCCTTAGCGCGAGCGGTGCGCACGTAATCCTGGCGGACGACCTCCAGCACTTCGTAGCGCATAAAGCGAGAGTAGGTGATCCACCCTCCCAACGCGGAGATGATGGCCGGCAAAACCAGATGCCGTAGACGGTCCAGGATATCTCCCTGGCCGATGGTATACCTCCCGCCGGAGGGAAATAGCCTGATCGTCGAGGAGAAGACGATGATCAGGATCAGGCCCAGCCACCAATGGGGTACAGCATTACCGATGACCGTCAGAACGCGGACCACACTGTCGAACCAGGTGCCTCGCCTGAAGGCGGTATAGATGCCCAGCGGAATGCCACCCACAAGGCCCAGGATCATACCCGCAGCCGCCAACTCCACCGTGGCCGGTATCCGTTCGACAATCATTTTGATCACCGGGCGGTGGGAAACGTAAGATTTGCCAAAATCCAGACGAACAACACCCCACAACCACCTGAGGTATTGCACAGGCAAAGGCTGATCCAGACCGTAAAGGCTCTTGATGCGGGCAATATCCTCCACCCTGGCTTTTGGGTCTTCAAAGAATTGGACGGGACCGCCAGGGGCCATGTACATCAGGGCAAAGCTGATAATGCTGACCATCCACAGTATGAAAATGGATTGGATAGAACGTCGGATAACGTAACGTCCCATAGGCAACCTCGCTATTCGGACTCCTCCTCGATGTACCACTGTTCCAGGTTATAACCGATGCCCAGGGTCGTAGGCTTGATGCCCTTGACCCGCTTGTTGATGGCCGTGTAAGACTTCTGGTAGAACAGGAAAATGTAGGGCGAATCTTCAGCTATGAGGCGTTGTATCTCGCCAAAGTGCTTTTTGCGTTCTTCGCGGTCGTAGGTGGCCCCGGCCTTTTTGAACAGCTCTTCCACTTCCTTGTTGATGTAGCTCGTGGCGTTGAGGTCGGGGATGGACTCTTCCAACCAGATGGTCTCCATCCATTGAGGCTCGATGGTGGAGCGCCAGCCCCCCAGGAACAGGTCCCAGTCGAAAGGCTCGCTTGAGGTCGCCTCCAGGAAAGCGCCCCACTCCAAACCCCGCACTTCGAGATCGACGCCGATATCTTTGAGGTAAGCCTGGGTGATGACGGCGATCTGTTCCCCGACCGTGCTGGGATGGGTATAAAGCAGCTTAAGCTTGATCGGTTTCCCATCAGCATCGGTCATGACGCCCTCTTCATTCAGGGTATAGCCTGCTTCGGCCAGTAGTTCTTTAGCCTTGTCGGGATCGTAATCGTAGTGAGGCACGTCAGGGTTGTAGCACCAACTGGTCTCGGGGAAGACGGAATAGATGCGCTCGGCCAGGCCCAGCATGACCTTATCGGTCAATTCCTCTTTGTTCATGGCATAGGCCAGGGCGTGACGCACGTTAACATCCTGGAAGAAGGGACGACGCAAATTGAACCCGATGTAAAACCAGCGGGCCGCCGCCGGCCACCATTCGTACATGCTGAGGACAGGGTTGTTTTTGGCTTCTTCGTAGTTCTCCGGGGTCACACTCCCCCTATCGACTTCACCGTTCTTCAGCTTGGTGTAAGCGATCTCCTGATCGGGCACGATGAGAATGGTGTAGCTGTCCAGCTTGGGCCGCCCCTCCCAATAATCGTCGTTAGCTTCAAAATTTACATATTCGTCCTTTTCCCACTCCTTCAGCGTGAAGGGGCCGGAAACGACGGAAGGATGCATGATCTCCGGGTTTTTCTCCGGATCCTTCCAGTCCAGCTTCTCCCAGACGTGCCTGGGCAGAGGATCCACCGCCAGGGCGGCCTGTTCCAGGGCCGGGGCAAAGATTTCCTCCACTTTGACCTCGATGGTTCTCTCGTCCAGGGCCTTGTAAGAAACAATGTTATCGTACTGGGCGATGTAGGGGAATTCGTTCTCTGGATTCATTATCTGCTTGAAGGTCCAGGCATAGTCGTAGGCAGTCAAGGGTTGGCCGTCGGTCCACTTTATACCCTCGCGCAACTTGAAGGTGAAGGTCAGGCCATCTTCAGAGATTTCGTAACTTTCGGCCATGTTGGGGACCATCTCCAGCGTGTTCTCGTCGTACTTCAACAACGCGCCGGTGTAGACCATAGCCTGGTAGCTGTGTGAGTCTGCATCGGTGGTCGTGTATGGGTGGAAGCTGACGGCATCGCCAGTGAAGGCTTCTTTGTAATCCCCTCCTACTTTTGTCTGCGGCTCGGCGGGGCCTTTGGGAGCGCAGGCAGATAAAAGCAAGGCGATAATAAGGACTGCAATCACTATCAGATTAATTCTTCTTGACATTGGCATCTCCTTCTTACAGAGTCGTTGTCTTAAAAAGCCCCGCCGGGAATTCCCCTGAACAACTCCCTTCCTCGAAGCCTTTTTAATATTCTACCACATTTTCACCCATCTAACAAGGCTCGATAGACCTGATGCGTTTCGGCGGCCACCTGAGCCTGAGTGTAGTGGGCCAGCACCCGCTCCCGACCACGAGCCGATAGCCTGGCGCGCAAGGCCGGATCGTCCAGCAATTTTTGCATCTGCGCTTGCAGGTCGTGCACCTGATCCTCGGCAAAAAGCAGCCCGGCCTCACCGACGACGTGGGGGATTGCGCCCGAATCGGAGCCGATCACGGGCACGCCGCAGGCCATGGCCTCGATGAGCGCCCGCCCAAATTGCTCCTTCCAGCCAGGACGCGTGCGGGAAGGCAGCACCAGAACGTCCAGCCCGGCCAGGTAATGGGGCACCCGGGTAGAAGGCATTGGCCCTTCAAAAGTCACTCTGGCGGCAAGGTCCAGCTCCCGCACCAGATGCTCCAGGCGAGGTCGCTGCGGGCCGCTCCCCAGGATGCTCAGCCGCCACCGCCCCTCCAGGCCAGTCGCCGCCCGCAGCAGGGTTTCCACCCCTTTTTGTTCCACCAGACGGCCCACGTAGCCGATGACCAGCTCTTCCTTGCCCGTCTCAGGCTTCTCCAGGGGGCGGAAGATATCGGGATCGACGCCGAACTGGGGAATGACCTTTACTGCGCCCCGGTAGCCTTTGCCCTGCAAGACTCCTACCGCTTCGTGGTTTCCGGCGATGGCGCAGGCCGCATGGCGAAAGTTGTAGCCCTGTAGCCAACTGAAGGGCGGCGGATAACGACGGGAGATGTTCTGCCAGGTGAAAAAAATAGCCCTGGCTCCCACCCGACCGCTCAGCCACATGGCCTGGAAGGTGACGACGTCGTGCGGCTCCTCGTCGATGTGCACGATATCGGGGCGCAGGCGGCGCAGGTGGCGGCCCAGGCCGGGGTAAAAGTGCAGATGATAATGGCCGTTAAGGGCCATGCGCTCCACGATCAGCTCGTAGCCTTGAGTATGCGCCCGTTCCAGGGGCAGCACCCCGCGCTCGTCGCGCCAATAAGGGGGCACGACGACCGTCAGCTCCATGTCGTCGAAACGGGCTAACTCCTCCAGCTTCTTCTGATAGGCCCCTACCACGCAGGCCTTAGAGATCATCAGGACACGCACTTGCTTCTCATTCCTTCTATAACCACAAAGAGCACGAAGGACACCAGGACTTTACACCTCGTGCTCTTTGTGTGCTTCGTGGTTGAAATGCGCTTTATCATTGTCGTCCTCCTGTATTAGAAACAACCCGCCGGTAAGCATCCAGCGTCTCCCGCGCCGTCTTCTCCCAGTTGAACGCCGCGGCGTGAGCCAGCCCCTTCTCCCTCAACTCGGCCCGCAGGTCATCGTCGGAGAGAATCTTACGCATGGCTGCGGCCAAACCCTCCACGTCTTCGGGATCGACCAGGATGCCCCCCTGGCCCACGATCTCCGGCAGAGACCCGGTGCAGGAGGCCACCACCGGCGTGCCGCAGGCCAACGCCTCCAGGGGCGGCAGCCCAAAGCCCTCGTATAGAGAGGGAAAGACGAAGAGGAGCGCCCCGCTATAGAGGGCCGGCTTATCCTCCTCCGCCACCCAGCCGGTAAAAATCACTCTGTCTGCCAGGCTCAGCTTTTGCGCCCCACGACGCGGGTCGGGGAAGAAAGCAGTGTCCACCTCCGGCAGCCGTCCGGCCACGACCAGGTAAAGGCCGTCCGAAGCCACCAAGCTGAAAGCCTCCAGCAAAGTGGGGACGTTTTTGCGCTGGTCGAAGCCGCCCAGGTAGAGAATATAATCAGGAGGCAGGCCGTATTTATCCTGTATTTTCTCCAGATGGCCTTCGTCTTCCGCAGGCCGAAAGATGTCGTCGGCGGCCAGATAGATGGCCTGCACCCGGTCGGGCGGGAGGCGCAGATGGCGCACAATGTCTTTCTTCGAGGAGTGCGAATCGGTGAGAACCAGGTCGGCCCGGCGGGCGGCGAGGGCTACCAGGCGGGTGTAGAGACGCACCAGCGCAGAGCCTCGATAGGCAGGCAACAGCAGCGGGATCAGGTCGTGGATCGTAACCACCATCGGCGTGGTGGGCACCAGAGGCGAGGCGAAATAGGGCACGTGAGCCAGGTCCACGCCCTCCCGAAGACACAAGCGTGGGAAAGTCACCTGCTCAAACCACACTTTGGTCAGATTCCGGCTCCACCCAGGCAAAGGAGTTCGAACGATCCGAAACCCGGAAGTCGGCGGCCTGAACTCGTCGTTTTCATCGCGGCCAGGAGTGAGGCCCAGAAAGTAATGGCTTCCCTCCCCTATTTTGACCAACTCATGCACCAGATGCCGGACGTACTGTCCGCTACCCGTAGTCTGCCTGTCCAGGAAAAGGGCGTTGAGGCCGATACGCACGACTGTTACCTGTCCATTCTCTATCGATAATAACCGTACCAGAGCTTAAAGAACACATAGCCAATAAAGACCGCTATCGTTACCACGATAAAGTCGAGCACCACATCGGAAGGAGAGGAAAAGAATATCCGAAAGTACCATCCCAGGACAGGGAAGCTATCGGGATTGGTCATCAGGGCGGAGACAAATACGGCAAACACCGAGCCGACCAGGGCAGGCAAGACCACAATAAGCGCTTTAGTGGCCCAGGGAGGGAGGCCCCGTTCTGTCCTGACGATGTAATCCCAGGTGAAAAAATCTTTGGCCCGACTCCTGAAGGATTCCTGGGCCCAGGCTTCGCTGCGGGCGAAAAACTCTTCGACCCAGGGGTCGTTACTGCTGCGAGGTGGTGGGGTGTAGGTCCAGGTTGGGCGGCGCGGTCGAGGCGGCGAGGGGGCCCCCTCCCACCAGGGGCGCCGGCCCTGATCGTAAGCGGTCCGGCTTTGGGGGCGGCCCAAAACCTCGTAAGCCTCGTTGAGCACACGCATGCGCGCCTCGGCCCACTCTTTGCGTTCTGGCGGATTGGCGTCCGGGTGACAGCGTCGGGCCAGGCGACGGTAGGCTCGTTTGATGTCCTGGGCCGTGGCCTTGGGTGTCAGACCTAACAAACGGTAATAATCAGGAGTGTCAGTTTTCATGGTCTCGGCCTGCTTCTAGGCATAGCCGTGGGGATGGTCACGATGCCAGCGCCAGGCGCTCTCTACGATGGACTTCAAGTCGGGATAGCGGGGCTGCCAGCCCAGTTCTCGTTTTATTTTCTCGGCGCTGGCTACCAGAATGGCCGGATCGCCGGGCCGCCGGGGCTTTTCCAGGGCCGGGAGAGGATGACCGCTTACCTCACGGGCGACCTCGATGACTTCTCGCACCGAGTAGCCGTTGCCGTTGCCCAGGTTGTAGACCAGGCGTTCTTTTTCCCCCAGGGCGCGCAGGGCCAGCAGGTGTGCAGAAGCCAGATCGAGGATGTGGATATAGTCACGGATGCAGGTGCCATCGGGGGTGGGATAATCGGCGCCGTAAATATCAACGTGCTCACGCTGACCGAGGGCCACCTGTAACACCAGGGGGATGAGATGGCCTTCCGGGTGGTGAGCCTCGCCACGAGTCGGCGACGCGCCTGCGGCGTTGAAGTAGCGCAGGGCGGCGTAGCGCAGACCATGAACCTGATTGAACCAGAGCAGCATCTTCTCGATCATCAGCTTCGATTCGCCGTAGGGGTTGACGGGCGACAGGGCATCGGTCTCCACGATGGGGCGGCGTTGGGCTTCTCCGTATACGGCCGCCGTAGAGGAGAAAACGAAGCGCCTGACCCCGTTAGCCGCCGTAGTTTCCAGCAGGTGGGCGCTGTTAGCCACGTTTTTACGGAAATACAGCCCAGGGTCTTGCATCGACTCTCCGGCCAGGATGTAGGCCGCGAAGTGCATCACGGCCTCGACCTGGTGCTCCTTGAAAACCCGGTCCAAGCGGGAACGGTCGGCGATATCGCCCTGCACAAAGGCCGCCTCACAGGGCACCGCCGCCCGATGTCCACGTTCCAGGCTGTCGTAGACGATGACCCTCTCGCCCTCTTTGATCAGTTCTTCGGCCACGATGCTGCCGATGTAACCGGCTCCACCAGTTACCAGGACGTTCATTTCTCCGCGTCCTCTCCTGTTATGAAACCCAAAAACCAGGCGCCCCTGGAAACCAGGTTTTTGCTGAAAAACCTGGTTTCTTCCAATTTAAGATGGCTATCCGTTAGCCAGGGCGTATATCCTGGCCGCCAGGTTGGAGATGCGCCCCCAGTCTTCCAGGCTTCTTATCCAGCGGCGGGGTATGCCTTCCAGGCCGTAGCACGCCCCGGCCAAAGCTCCACATACCGCGCCCACCGTATCGGCCTCACCGCCCAGATTCACGGCCGAGACCAGAGCCTCTTCAAAGTTCTCCGTGTTTAGAAAACACCACAGGGCAGCCTCCAGGGTGTCGATGACGTAGCTGCTGGACCTGAGGGCCTTCATCTGCTTGTGCTCCACTTTTTTCAACATCTTGTGCACCTGGCGGTTGGCTTTCTCGATGTAAAAGAGCGTCCTGTCCACCAAGTCATCGCCCCGCCCCTGCGTCAGCTCGGCAATAGCCAGGTTGAGAGCCACGGCGCTATAACCAGCCCGCGCATCCCAGTGGGTGATGCAGGAGCTATCCATCGAGTCCCGGATCAGACGATGATAGTCCCGGTAGCGGTAGAGACCAAGGGGAGCGCAACGCATAAGGCTACCGTTGCCCGCCGTGCGGCCATGTAGATGCTGGTTGGCGATCATGCCTGCTTCTCGCCAGGCAACTCCTCTGGCCAGTTGTTCCAGGGCCAGGCGGGTGGTCTTACCGATATCCTTGGGGCCTCCCTTGTACCAGGCCAGAAAGCGACGGGCCACATCCTCCATGTCAAAAGCTTCCTGAGCCACGACGCTCTCTGCCATGCAGAGCATCATCTGAGTATCGTCGGTGTACTCGCCCGGTCGCAAATTCAGCCAGCCGCCGCCCACCATCTCCCGCACCGGACCGCCGTAGGTTTCCACGATCTCGGCCGGCGACATGAACTCCAGCGGGCCGCCCAGAGCATCGCCCACGGCCAGCCCCACCAGGCAGCCCTGAAATCGATCCAGCATCTCGACCACTCAGTCATGCCCCCTTGTAATTCGCCCTTCCACCACTCTCAACAAAACCAGACCGGCCTCCACATGCTATTTTGCAGTTGCTCGATGCGTTCCCTGGCCTGGGGCGTCCACTCGCTGTCGGGATAGTTATCTATCAACCTTTGATACTCGGCCAGAGCCTTATCATACTCTCGTCTGAAATCGTAGACCCTGGCGATAGAAAACCAGGCATCGTCGGCCCGCTCGCCATCCGGGTAACGCTCTGTCACAATGCGCCACTCATCGATGGCCTGCGGGTAAGCGCTCATGTGCCAATAACAAAATCCCAGAAAAAATTGAGCGTCGTCGGCCCACTCGCTGTCCGAGTAAAGCTCAACGAATCTCCGGAGTTCGGGCAGAGCTTCCGTAAATCTATGGGTCTGGTATAAGGCATAACCTTTCATGTATCGCGCACGTGCTTCCTCGACTTCCGCTTCAGACAGAGGCGGCCTGGTAGGAGATACAGCAGGGGATACACCCACACCCACAGGCAAGGAAACACAGGCCATGAGCAGAAGACAAACGATCAACAGTGACAATATTACAGATGCACGCCTGAGCATTTAACAGTCCTCCCTGAATAACGCAATTTGGTTGATTTGCTCATCCGCGGCTCGGCGTTGTCGGTCAGGTCTCGGTTAATTCCTTCCTGAAAATGATTGTACATGATGGACTGGATTTTGTCAATGGTTTTACTTTTACCGCCCTTTGGGGTACAATATTGAGGCGGCAAGGAAACGAGCATGAATTTCAAGCAAGAAGAGCTGATGAAACAACTTGAGCAGGAAGTAAAGAAGCGATTCCCTGACGTGGTGATAGAGGAGCCCTGGGAGAAAGACGATGGTTCTATTGCCGTCAGGGTATCGACACCCCATGATGATGCCTGGGAGATCGCTGAATCTATGGCTCCTCTGTCCGTCGATATCCTCAGCTATTATGGCTATTTGATCTACGTGGTACCCGCCACGAGGGACAGAGCCAGGCTGGCTCAGACCTCTCAGCCTGTTGGGGGCCTATCGAGCGAGCCATAGAAGGGAGAAAATGAGTTTTAGGCAGCGTTTCCTGATTTTGATAGCGATATCTGGTCTGGTTCTATGTGCGGCAGGTTGGGGGCTACACGCCTGGCTCATCGTCGATCTGCCCTCGCCCTATGGCCTCCACAGCCATACCGCCGCGCCTAGCAGCAAAATATACGACCGTAAGGGCCGTCTGCTCTACGAGATCATCGACCCTCATCTGGGCAAACACACTCCTCTTCGCCTGGAAGATATCCCTCTCTATCTGCGCCAGGCCACCATCGCCACCGAAGACGCCAGTTTCTACACCAACCCCGGCCTCGATCTCAAGGCCATCCTGCGCGCCCTCATCATCAACCTCCAGGGCGGCGAAGTGATCTCCGGGGGCAGCACCATCACCCAACAACTGACCCGCAACGTCCTGCTTTCTCCCACGGAGCGAGGCCAGCGCACCCTGACCCGCAAGCTGCGGGAGACCATCCTGGCCTATCGTCTGACCCGCACCTACAGCAAGGACGAGATTCTGGCCCTCTACTTGAACGAGACTTATTATGGCAACATGGCTTATGGGGTGGAGGCCGCGGCCCAGGCTTATTTCGGCAAATCGGTGACCGACCTGGACCTGGCGGAATGCGCCCTTTTGGCTGGCCTGCCCCAGTCTCCGAGCCGTTACAATCCTCTGACCGATCCCAGCGCGGCCAGAGAGCGGCAGGCCGTGGTGCTCGATCTGATGGTCAAACACGGCTACATTGACCACCAGCAGGCCGAGCTGGCTAAAAAAGAAAAACTGCGCTTCGCTGCTGCCCCCTTCCCCATCCGCGCCCCTCATTTCGTGATGCACGTGCGTCGCCTGCTGGAAGACGAATTTGGTCTGGCTACTCTACACCAGGGAGGGTTACAGGTCTACACCACCCTGGACGTGGATATGCAAGAGACAGCCCAGGCCATTGCCCGTCGTCACCTGACCAGCCTGACTCAGTGTGGGGGCCGCTCTCCCTGTCCTTCCGGCGACCTGCCCGACCGCAACGTGCACAACGCCGCTCTGGTAGCCATCGACCCGCGGACGGGCGAAGTGCTGGTCATGCTGGGCAGCCCCGACTATTTCGATCCCCGCATCGACGGGGCGGTGAACGTGGCCCTGGCTACCCGTCAACCAGGCTCCTCCATCAAGCCCATCACCTATGCGGCGGCCTTCGAGCGGGACTATACGGCCGCCACCATGCTGGTCGATGTCCGCACCTCCTTCCTCACCAGGGAAGGCGACCCCTACATTCCCCAGAACTACGACCGCAGGTTTCACGGCCCCGTCCTGTTGCGCACGGCTTTGGCCTCGTCCCTGAACCTGATAGCGGTCAAAGTCCTGGACCACGTGGGGCTGAAGAATATGACCGACCTGGCCCGTCGCCTGGGGATCACCACCTTCGACGACAGCGAGCGTTTTGGCCTGGCCCTGACCCTGGGCGGCGGGGAAGTGCGCCTTCTCGAACTGGTAGCCACTTACGCCGCCTTTGCCAGCGGCGGACGCCGGGTGGAACCTGTGCTCATCACCCGCGTCGAGGACAGCCAGGGCAGGCTCATCAGAGAGTGGCAGCCGAGAGTAGGAGAACAGGTGCTCAGCCCCCAGGTAGCCTATCTCATCACCGACATCCTGTCCGACGACCTGGCCCGCATCCCTGGCTTTGGGGAGGACAGCGTGTTGAAGCTTTCCCGGCCAGCGGCGGCCAAAACAGGCACCACCTCCGATTGGCGGGACAACTGGACGATAGGCTATACCCCCGACCTGGTAACAGGCGTCTGGGCTGGTAACGCCGACAATACCCCCATGCGTCACGTTTCGGGCATCAGCGGCGCGGCTCCCATCTGGCACGATTTCATGGAAGAGGTGCTCAAGGCCCGCCCCGTCCAGGACTTCGTGGAGCCGCCGGGCATGGTGCGGGTCGAGGTCTGCGCCGAATCGGGCCTGCTGCCCGGCCCCCACTGTCACAAGCGCCGCCAGGAGTTGTTTATCGAGGGCACTGAACCCCGCACACAATGCACCATGCATCAGGCTTTGCCCATTGACGTTGACACTGGCCTGCTGGCTACCGACAACTGTCCGCCAGAGCGGGTCGAGGAGCGGGTCTATACTTTCCTGCCCGCCGAAGCCCTGGAATGGGGTAGAAAGCTGGGCCTCCCCGAACCGCCCAGAGAATACTGCTTCTTGCATCGTAGTGACACCCAATTAGAAGAAACCAGGTTTCTTAGCGAAAACCTGGTTTCCAAGAGCGCCTCATCCTCTGATTCTGACTGCGGGCCGCTGGTTATGACCAGCCCCGACGAAGGCAGCGTCTTCCTCATCAGCGCGGCCATCCCGCGAAGCGACCAACAGATTCCCGTGGCCGCCCGCCCGGCGGATGGAGTGACCGTCGCTCAAATCACCCTTTACGCCGACGATACGCCTCTGGGCACGGTCCAGCGCCCACCCTACCGCCTGATGTGGCCGCTGGAGCCGGGAGAGCACACTTTCCGGGCCACAGGCTACGATGCGGCTGGCAACAGGCTGGAAAGCCAGGTAAGGCGTATCACCGTAAAGGAATAATATGACGCTCTCTCTATCCACCGTCATCTGGGACTTTGACGGCACATTGTTACCCTTCGACACCGAGCAGGCCCTGCTGCGCGATCTGGCTTCCCGGAGCAAGGGGTTGAGCCGCCTGAAACGCCCCCTCTTCTGGCTGATCATCCTTGGCGACCAGAAGGGGTGGTTTGGGCCTCGCTCGTTCAAGGCTGTATACCTGTGGTGTCTGCGGGGTATGACCAGGACCGAACTGACCCGCCTGACCCGCCCCCACGCCGTCCACATCCCCCAGGCCGGGCGGGAGGCCATCCGCCATCTCCATCGGGCCGGGCTGCGCAACGTGATCATCAGTTGTGGCACCCGCGACATCATTGCCTCTGTCCTGGAGGGGGCCGAACTGCGGGACAGCTTCCAGGCTATCAGGTCCAACCGTCTGGTCTTCCGTCGGGGGCGGGTGGCGGATATTATTATAGAGGTCCCCGGCCCGGAGGATAAGATTGAAATGCTGACCAAAGAGGGCATCGACCCAGGCACAGCGGCAGCCGTCGGGGATGGCTATACCGACGTGCCCGTCCTCGACCTGGTGGCCTTTCCCATCCTGCTCGACCGGCACGGAAGGGAAGCCCATCGCTACGCGGCCAGGGGCTATCGAATCGTCAGCGCCCTTTCGGAAGTCGGGCCCCTGCTGGTCGGGTGAGGCCCTATCCCTCTCCCCAATCCGCGTCCCCTTCTGACAGAAACCTCACGTTAACGGCCCGAGGCCCCCTGTCGGTCTCTTTGAGCTTGAACTCCACTTCCTGTCCCTCTGCGGGCAAGCCCTGACTTTCGACGTCAGAGAGGTGAAAGAAAATGTCCCCCCCACCCTCCTCGGCGATAAAACCATAGCCTTTCCCGCTCAGAAAGCGTTTCACCTGACCACGCCGTTTGCCGCCCATACCAGCCAGTTTGCGACAGGCCGGACATAGCTCAGGGTCAACCAGCGGACGGCCACCGACAGCCATATCCCGCTGCTCGGTCACGGTAAAGACGAACTCCGTCCCACAGCCCTCACAGCGGATCAGTTTGTCAGTGAAAGTCATGTCGTCAACATCCACGTTTCAACCCCCTTACCCCCGCGGGACAAGCCCCGCAGGTTGAGTGCTTTCCAGGCAGGGATACTTCGATTCCTACCATCGGCCTACTTTCGTTTACTCAAGATCTCTCGTATTTTCCTCACCAGGTCAGTGGGTTTGATCGGTTTGGTGATATAATAATCGGCCCCGGCCTCGTAGCCTTTGACCACGTCCTCCTTCATGCCCTTGGCCGAGAGCATAAGCACCGGCACGTTCTGGTAACGCCGGTTGGATTTAACGATGCGGCACACCTTGTAACCATCGGGCGGAGGGATCATGGCATCCAGGATGATCAGGTCAGGAGTCTCTGTGACCAGAGCAGCCAAAGCCTCGGAGCCATTGATGGCGGTCAGGACGTGATAACCGGCCCGCCCCAGCTTGATCCTCAACATCTCCACCAGGTCTAACTCATCATCGACTACCAGAATCGTGGCCACCGCCATTGGTCACCTCCCAATCACATCTATCACCTGCGGGACAAGCCCCACGCCGGTATCGTTCACCTGGATTCGTCTATGCGTCCACTCCAGGCCTTGCTTTCGCCTATTCGTTCATTCGTGATACAATTTGCCCAGCAGGTCCCTGACCTCGATCAGCAATCTCTCTTTAGAGAACAACGACTTGGTCAGATACTTGGTGGCTCCCAGTTGAAGCGAGGTCCGCTCCTCCTCGGTCAGGTCCTTGGCCGTGAGGATGACGACCGGGATCAGACGGGTTACGGAGTTGGCCTTGAGAGCCTGAATGACCTGAAACCCATCCATGCCGGGCATCAGAATGTCCAGTATAATCAGGCTAGGAATTTCCTCCCTGATGCGGTCCAGAGCCTCCAGGCCATCGTAGGCGCAGGTAACGGCAAAACCCTCTCCCTGGAGGTAGGCTTCTATCAGGCCGGCGATCTCCCGATCATCGTCCACCACCAGGACAGGAGCCAGTTGATCTCCCTGGCTGACGGGCAGAATCAGCTTTTGGACGCTGGCGATCAGACGTTGGCGGTCGATGGGTTTGGTCAGATAGTCCACCGCCCCCAGACTGAAACCCCTTTCCTTATCGGACAGGATGGAGATGATGATGACCGGCGTATCCCGGGTAGCCGGGTTGGACTTCAGCCTTTCCAGAACGGCAAAGCCATCCAGGTCAGGCATCAACAGATCGAGCACAATGGCCGTCGGTTTCAACTCCTCGGCCGTCTGTAAGGCGTCCTCTCCCCCATAGGCGGTGACCACCGAGTACCCCTCGCTCTCCAGGTAGAGACGCACCAGATTGACGATGTCAGGGTCATCGTCCACCACCAGCAGGGTGCCCAACCCGACCGCCGGGGGCAGGGGTTCCTGGTAGGCGGGTTTAGGCTCCAGTCCGACGATGGGCACGGCAAAGGTGAAGGTTGAGCCTCGTCCCTGGCCGGGACTCTCGGCCCACATCTCTCCTCCATGAGCCTTGACGATCCCTTCGGCGATGGACAGACCCAGCCCACTGCCCTCTATCTTGCGGAAGGTATCGTCCTTCACCTGGTAGAATTTCTCAAAAACCCTGACCAGAGCCTCTTTAGGCATACCCATGCCGGTGTCGGTCACCTGGGTCAAAAGCCAATCCCCTTCGTCCAGGGCCAGGCTGCGAGTGGGCGGAGCAGGGCCGGTCGTCAGGGGTTCGACGTGGCCTTCCTCCACCCTGATGGCATAGCAACAAACGTCCACCCGCCCGCCCTGAGGGGTGAACTTGATGGCGTTAGAGAGCAAGTTGACCACCACCTGCTTGAGACGGTCGTGATCGCCCTGGGTGACCGGCAGCTCATCGGCCACCGAGACATTCAACCCTAACCCTTTGGCCTGGGCCTGGGGCTGCACGGTGAGGACCACATCCTGCACGACGTCCCCCAGATTCATGGCAGTCATGACCAGATCTATCCGTCCAGCCTCAATACGGGAAATATCCAGAATATCGTTGATCAGGCGGCTGAGGCGGTCAGTGTTTCTTTCGATGATCTCGATGTACTTGGTCTGCTCCTCGTTCAAGAGGCCCGTCTCCTGGTCGCGCATCAGATCGACATACCCCATGATGGAAGCCAGTGGAGTACGAAGCTCGTGGGAGACGGTGGCAATGAAATCGGATTTGAGGCGGTTGAGTTCCTGCAATTCTTCGTTAGCCCGTTCCAGCCGGGCGGCCGCTTCCTTGATCTCTTCAAACAGACGGGCATTTTCCACCGCCACCCCGATCTGATGGCTGATAGTGGTCAGCAAAGACAAATCCTGGGGGGTGAAGCGACGTTCCTCGGTGCTGAAGAAATCCATGGCCCCCACCAGACGATCCTGGGCCAGCAGGGGCACGCCGACCACGGTATAGGGACGGCTCTTCACTTCTCCGCCCTCTCTCAGACCGCGGATGAAACGTATGTCTTGCCGTAAGTCCTCGATCACCAGCGGTTGCCTGGTCTGAGCCACGATGCCAGGCACTCCTTCCCCCAGCCCAAAGCTTCTGATCTCGAAGGCAAAAGCGGGGGGCGTTCCTCGGTGCACCAGCAGGCTGACTTCGTCGATGGTCTCATCGAACAGAAAGAACTCGCCGTAAGTCAATTGTATGGTTTGGAGCATGGTATCCAGGGCGTCGCCGGACACCCTTTCCACATCCAGCGATTGGTTCAGGGCTTGAGCGATGGCATTGAGAGCCGAAAGCTCGCTGTTACGCTGTTGAATCTCGGCCTCCGCTTTCTTAAAGGCCGTGATTTGCTCTTCCAGTTCGGCCTGGCTTTCTTCCAGCAGCACGTTGACCTCTTGCAGCACCTCGTTACCCCGCTCCAACTCTTCGGCCGATTGTCTGGCCCTGTCATACAGGCGGGCATTTTCGATAGCCACCGCCACCTGATAGCCGATAGAGGTTAAAAGCTGAACCTCACGAGGGGAAAACTGACGCTGGTTGGAACTGGTCACGCCCATTACTCCCAACATCAGGTCCTTGGCTTTCAAGGGCACGGCCGCCAGAGAGCGAAATGCTTCGGTCATGGACGTGACTCTGGCAAATCTGGGATCGGCGGTGATGTCTTCGATTAAAAGCGATTCCCCGGAAAGGGCCACCAGCTCGTTGAGATCCTCCCCTAACCTGGCCGCCGCCAAACCCTGCGCCACCTCGCCCGGCAAGCCATGATAGGCGCTCAACTTCAGCTCCTCGTCGTGCTCATCCACAAGATAGACCCAGCCAGCCTCTACTTCCATAATGTCGGTCATCTTGCTCACCGCGCTGTGCAGAATCTCGTCCAGTTTGAGGGAACCACTGATTGTGGCCGCGATGGAGTTCAGGGTCCAAAGCTCTTTATAATACTGCTGAATCTCCGTTTCGGCTTCCATCATGGCTCCCAGCAGGCTTTCCAACTCCTCCTGGCTGCCTTGCAGACGGATGTTCGCTGCCTGGAGCATTTCGTTGCCGGCCTTAAGCTTTTCCACCCGGAGCCTGGTTTCCTGGTACAGTTGGGCGTTCCTGATAGCCAGACCGGCTTGCTGGCCGAGGACGCCCAGTAGCTCAATCCCCTCAGAGGTAAAATGGCCCTGACCACGAGCCAGAACACTTATCAGCCCTACCGTCTCATCTCCGACTCGCAAAGGGGCGCTAAGCAGAGAACGCAGCCCTTTTCTTTCCGCTTCGGCCCAGATCCTCCGGATCGCGGCATCTTCAGCGATATTTTCCACCAGGATCGTCTGAGACAGCGAACGTTCGGTGTTTGCGTCGGCGCTTATCCTGGCCTGGGTCTGCACAAAGTTTTGGGGTAAATCGCGTTCAGCCACCAGGGTCAATTCCTGCTTCTCCTCGTTCAGCAGAAAAACGCCGGCCGCGTCCGCCGTGGTGGCTTCTAAAGCTCGTTCCAGAGTCCCGTCCAGCACCTGAGCCAGTTCCAGAGAATAGCTCACGTTCAAAGCCAGGATTCTCCGATCAACGGGGAGCAAAATGGGGCGGGACGCCTCCGCTGCGGCCTGGCGCTGAGCGATCAGTTGTTCCTCCAACTGAGCCTGATTTTCTTCCAAAAGGATGTTAAGCTCTTGTAATATCTCGTTGCTTTTTCCCAGCTTTCGCAGGTAGTCCCTGCCTCTTTCATACAAGCGGGCGTTCTCGATAGCCAGCCCCATCTGGTTGGCTATGGTGATCAAAAGCTCCATGTCTCGGGGCCCAGGGGCGCGCTCAAGGGGCATGAAAAGGTTCATTACCCCCAGGGCCTTGCCCTTGGACTTCAACAACACGCAAGCCAGAGAAAAGAGCGTATCTTCCGTCTTTTCTAACGTGCCGGAAACGTTTTCCACCATGTGGGAGGTGCCCAGGCGGACTACCTGGCGAGCCAGGTTCTCGCTCCGCTTCAGACCGGCTGTCATCTGGGCGAAGGAATAGGCCAGACCACGTTGCACGAAGGGAAACAGATCTTCGGTCAACTCGTCCAGGATGTAGACGCCCCCTGCCCTGGCGCCCGTAATCTCCAGCACCTTGCTCAAGGCGCTGTCCAAAATCTGGCCCAGCTCCAGCACCTGACCGGCGTTCTCAGAGATGATGCTTAAAGCGCTCAGTTGACGGTCACGTTCCCGGAGAGCCGTCTCTTTACCCCGACATTCATCGAGCAAGCGTCGCCTCTCCAAAGCTCTGCTCACCACCAGAGGCAGGAGGGTCAGATAGCCTTCCGTTCTGACCAGGCAATCAAAAACGCCATCCTGCATGGCGTGGACGGCGGCCTCTTCCTGACCTGACCCTATAATAATCACTATCGGCGTGGGGTACCCTTTCTGCTGGATTCTGAGGAGCATTCCCAGCCCTTCTCGTTGGGGCAGGTCGTAGTCCAAGAGGATCAGATCGTACTCATTTTCCATCAGCTTGCGCAGCGTTTCGCTCCAGGCCGAAGCTATCTCTATCTGACAGGCGGGTTCATATTCCTCCAACGTCTTGACCATCGATTCACACTGGTAGGAATCATTTTCCACCAGCAGAATTCTGAATGCTCTCTCGTTCATGGCTGCTTGCCTCAATCAGTCGAAAAACGTCGGACTACGCACTGGAAACCATCAGACGTTCTTTCAACTTGCGAACTATCTTTCTTGGGGAAGCATAGCGTCTCCAATAGCGGCGGACCGTTCGTTCGAAGTGGTTAACAGCCCTGCGACGTTGCGATTCTTGCAGGGCCCATTTGAGAAACTGGTAATCGTGCCCTTTGATCTTGACCTCATCAGGGTTGCGTCGATAGCTATCGTGGTCCTTGATCAGGGAAAGATCATGCTCCAGGCAATAGTCGTAGAGATCGCTGCCCGGATGAGGAGTGTAGAAAGCCGGGCTATAATAATCGGGGTCGATCTCCTTGAGCATGGAGATGGTCTCCATGATCTCCTCTTCGGTCTCGGTGGGCAAACCGAGCATGTAGTTAGCCCAGATGGTGATGCCGTACTTCTTGCAAATGCGGGCCGCTTCCAGGTTTTGCTTTCGGGTGGTGCCCTTGCGCAGAAACCTGAGCACCCGGTCGCTGCCGCTCTCAAAGCCGATGAAAAAGCCGCGCAGCCCGGCCTCGACCATCGTTTGCACCATGTCTTGGTGGCGCACCATGATGTCGGCCCGCCCCTGGCAGAAAAAGGGCTGCTCGAAACCGGCCGCCTGGTAGGCCCCACAGAAGTTCAGCACCCAGTCCCGATCTTCGATCAGGGTGTCGTCGTGGAACATGAAGCTGCCGAAACGGTAGCGGTCACGCAGGTGCTCCAGCTCGGCTATGACGTTGGACACGCTGCGCCTCCGCACCTGGCGGCCAAAAAGGATGCGCTCCGCGGGCTGACAAAAACTACAGTTGTAGCGGCACCCTCGTCCGGCGATGAGGGTCACGAAAGGACCCGGCAGTTCGGGCACAAAAGGCACCTCCGGCGAATCCAGGTCGTAGCCCCACTTGCGCCACTCCTGTAAGAAGAGATCGTGGTCGGAGAAGGGCAGGGCATCCAGGTCGGGCGGCTCCCCCTGGATGACGCGCTTGCCTGGAGGCCGTCCCTCCTGGATGGCGGACAAAAGACGTGGAAAGGCGATCTCTCCCTCGTGAGTGACGCAAAAGTCGATGTTGTCGTTAGCCAACACCTCGTCGGTAGCCAGAGTGGGGTGAGGCCCCCCCACCACCGTCACTATGCCCGGCTCAACTTCCTTAATGATATCCACGCCACGCATGACCGGGTTATAATCGACGCTCATCATGGTCAGGCCGCAAACCGCCGGCCGACGGGCCGCCAACTCCGCACGGAAGTGGTCCCAACCTTTCAGCGTCCGCAGGTCGATGAGGTCCACCTGGAAACCCTTTTCCCTGACTACCGCTGCCAGGATAGCCAGCCCGTGGCTGATCCAGCCCGAATCCATGCCCTGCCCTGTGCTATTGAAACCTTTGCCGCTGATGCCGGCGTAGATCAAAGTGACCTTCAACTTTTACCTCGCAAAATCTCAACGAACTCTTCTTCACTCTCGATGCCCGCTTGCTTCAGCATCTTTCGAAAAAGCCCGGTTGGAATATCCTTGCCGTGCTGGTGGCTAATGTAAACACGTCGAGAACGGCCATCGACCAGACGTTTCTCCCAGGTCTCATGCTTTCGCGATCGTTTCATCTCAAACCCCAGACGCCTGAGCACTTTTCGAAAGTCATTGTAGGAAACAGTCATCAGGCGTTTGCCTCGTGCCTTATGTCAAATAACTCTCTTACCTGTCTTACCCCTTCATCGTCATAAGCGTCAGTGGTGCGCCTGGCTACGGCCAGGACATAGGGAAGATGCCGGCCCCGATCCGGGCTCCCGGCGTAAAAGGCAAAATCATCGAGGTAATCTTCAGCGTATTCCACGGCCATCTCGGCCAGATCGGTAAGAGCTTCGTCCTCGGTATCCATCGCGGTGACCAGGTCCAGTTCCGGGCAGTAAACACAGCATTGGTCATCCGACCACTCCACGTTAGCCGTAAGGCGCACCGGAACGGCTGGCTCAAGGAGAGCCTTGCCTTCTTCGACAGCCGCCAACTGCTGCACAGCAACGAACACGACCTCGTCTATACTTTCATAGCGACCCGATTCTACCAACCTGGCTATATCCTGCGAAAGCTCAGGCGGCAAATTCACCCGCAAGGTCGGCATCTTATAATCCCTTTATAGTTTTGGCTGGAGTATATGTAGACCAATCGTTCATTTCTTCTGCTTTCTTTTCCAGCGAGTCTTTTTCAGCATCTTTCGATGCTTGTGCTTGGTTATTTTCCTCTTACGCCATTTTTTTACATTAGGCACAAACAATACCTCCTTTCTTTAGAGTAATCTTTCTTATTGATGTTGACTGGCTTCTCACCGCAGAGCACGCGAAGTTCGCCGAGGGCTTGCTGCTGGTTTTCTCTATTTAGCCGCTGCAAATGATTCCCACCTTGCTGTGGTCTCCCAGGGTCATCTTATAGGCTTTGGGCTTCAGAGGAGAGCGGCTGATCTCCACGTGGCGGCCAATAAGGCTGTCCTCGATGCGCTGATCGATGTTCACGATCTTGCTGTGCTCCAGAACGATGCTATGCTCGATCTCGCTGTCCTGGATAAAGACGTGGTGATATATGGAAGTGAAAGGGCCGACGTAGGAGTTCACGATACGGGTGTCCTGGCCGATGATAGCCGGGCCGCGCACCACGCTGTTAATGATCTCTGCCCCTCGCTCGACGATCACCTTGCCGCTAATACTGGAGTCACGATCCACGTAGCCCTCCAGGCGTGGCTCCAGTTCATCCAGCACCAGGTTATTGGCCTCCAGGATGTCGCCTGGGGCCCCGGTATCGATCCACCAGCCCCGGTGGATATAAGGATGCACCTGGTAGCCCCTATCGACCAGATATTGAATGGCGTCGGTGATCTCCAGTTCGCCGCGCCAGGAGGGACGGATGGTGTGGACGGCCTCAAAGATGTGATGGTCGAACATGTAGACCCCTACCAGAGCCAGGTCGCTCTTGGGCTGGCGGGGCTTTTCCACCAGACGCACAATACGATCATCCTGTAGCTCGGCCACCCCATATTGCTGAGGCTCTGCCACTTTGGTCAAAACGATCTGGCAATTGTATTCGCTGGTCTCGAATTGCGAGATCAGGGTAGAGATGCCCCCCTCGATGACGTTATCGCCCAGGAACATAACAAAACGTTCTTCTCCCAGGTAATCTTGAGCGATCTTAACGGCGTGGGCCAGCCCCAGGGGAGACTCCTGCGGGATGTAAGCGATCTGCGCTCCCCAGTGGGAGCCATCGCCCACGGCGCTCTTGACTTCCTCTGCCGTGTCGCCCACCACAATCCCGATATCGATGATGCCAGCCTCGATGATGGCCTCAATAACCCGGAAAAGCACGGGCTTGTTAGCCACCGGGATGAGCTGTTTGGCGCTGGTATAGGTCAGGGGGTAGAGACGCGTCCCCTTGCCGCCGCTGAGAACGAGAGCTTTCATATCCTTCTCTTTCTTCTCTCCCCTCTCACCTTTCTATGTATGGATAGATACCTACCTTTGCCAGAACCACTGGCGTTTGGGTTTATATCTGCCAGGCGGTTCGATGGTGATCTCTTCGTCGCCCAGGATGGCAGCGGGCACATCCTCGACCATAGCTACGGCCCGCTGCTCCCCTATCACCCTGGCCGCTTTCTCCACCCCGGCCGAGAGGACAGGCGAGCGTTTGGTGAGGGTATGGGCATCAGAGGCAATGACGTGGGCCATGTTGTGCTCCAGCAGCCTGTGGGCCGTCTTCTCCACCAAAGGCCCAAACAGGCCCGTCAAACTGGCCGCCGTCAACTGGATCAAAACCCCACGCTCCACCAGGGGGTGTAAGATGTTGGGGTCTTCCTGGACGACGGTATTACGTTCTGGATGAGCCAGGATAGGGACGATACCTTTAACCTGCAACTCGAAAATGACATTTTCCGTGTAAAAAGGATAGGCCGAAAGAGGCAATTCCAAAAGCAGATAGCGTGTTCCAGCCAGAGTGAAAGCCTGTCCCGTATCCAGTTGTTTGAGCACCTCAGGCGCAAGGTAAACCTCAACGCCGGGCAAAACCTGGAGCTTAACCTGGCGGGCGTCCAGTTCGGCCTGCAATGCCCTCACCTTGTCTCTCACGATGGAGACCAGGGAGGTAAAGCGCTCGTCCTGCTCTGCGCCCCACACGTTATGCGGAGTGGCTACCATCCGCCGGATGCCATCGCCCACGGCTATCTCGGCCATGGCGATAGACTCGGCCATATCTCGCGCCCCATCGTCCAGACCGGCCAGAACGTGGCTGTGGATGTCGATCACCGAAAAGACATACTCCTACCCCACTTGATCTTGCTCGGCATAGTAACGATGTAAGCTGGTATCAAAGCGAACGTTGTTGAGCACGACGCCCACCAGACGGGCGTTGACCTTCTCCAGCAGAGTTTTGGCGCTTTGAGCGTGATCTCGCTTGGTGCCCCCGGCATTGACGACCAGCAGCACTCCATCTACTTTGGACGACAATACTGCCGCATCGGTCACGGCAATGATGGGCGGAGCATCGAAGAGCACGATATCGGCCTGTTCCACCAGCAGACCGATGATCTCCTCCATACGTCGTGAAGCCAATAGCTCCGCCGGATTGGGCGGCAAAGGCCCACTGGGCAGAAGACGGAGGCCCTCGATGCCGCTCTCCTGAAAGGGTGGCGCATTCACCGCCTCGTCATCGACGACCATGGTGGTCAGCCCCTTCCCATTCAGTACCCCGAAAATCCGATGCTGGGAGGGTCGTCTCAGATCGCAATCGACCAGGATAACCTTTTTCCCGCCCTGGGCTATGGCTACCGCCAGATTAGCCAGGGTGGTCGATTTGCCTTCCTCCGGGGCGGCAGAAGTGACGACCATGGTTCTCAGCGGCCTGTCCAGGCTGGAGAACTCCAGATTAGTCCTGAGCGTGCGATAAGCTTCGCTGACAGGGGAACGGGGATTAGCCACCGTGATCAGGCTCTCCCGTCGATTGTTTGCCATTGAATATGAAAACCTCCTGCTACTACATGCTATTTATCGTTTCAGACCGAACCAACCCCTATTTTTGCCGGGGACGTTCTCATCAGCGGCGATGGTTGGGATAGAGCCTAAGACCACCACTCCTACGTAGCGTTCCACGTCCTCGGCGGTGCGGATGATATCCGATTCCAGCCATTCCAGAAACAGGACGATCAATCCCCCCAACAGCAAACCCAGGAGGCCGCCGGCCGCCACGTTGATTTTGGTTTTGGGCCGGAAGATGGTGACGCTGGGGGCATCCAGGATGGAGGCCCCCACCCGATCTTCCTTGTTCAGCTCCAGGTTCTCTTTAGCGCGCCATTCCACGAAGAAGTTGGCCCAGGTATAGGCAATCTCCTGGGCCACCTCAGGCAACTGGTGTCTGACGTCGAGCTGGATGGTCAGGTTGGCATCGTCGGAGCTGGCCGTGATGTAGCTCAACAGCTCCCCGGTCGAGACGTCCAACTGCAAGGTATCGATCACTCTCTGCGCCCAGGTATGGGTGGTCATATTAATGGTATAATTGCGCAACATGATCTTAGCCACCTGAGCCAGCCCCCAATCGGGACGGGCGGGATTAATGCTGATCTGGATACTGGCTCTATAAATACGGGTTTGCACCTTACTGAAGCCGTAGGCGCTGCTGGCCGTGATAACCACCAGCAGGGCGATGATCCAACCTCTTTTCAAGAATATATTCAAATAGCGTTTTAATTCCAAGTCAGGTCATCCTCTCTATATTATAGGAGCTTACAGCCGAGACGAACCAGCGCATGAAACGGATGTAGCGAATAATAGTGGCCGCTTCACCACTTGCGTCCGCCGACTTTTTTGTATAGGGCAATCATCTATTCTACCACATCTCCACCGTTTAAGCAAAAATTCAGGGCAATTTGGGACGGCGCCAGGGCAGCCATCCTGCGCCGGGAGAGGGCGGAATCTCGGCCAGGACGGTCAGGCCCATAGTTTCCAGTTCACGGCGATCGCGCACGGTATCGTCCAGGTAATCCAGGAGAAAGGTCAGAGCCAGACCAGCCAGGAGCGCCAGGAAGAGCCGGATGGGCAAATCCAGCCGCTCTCGCAGACTGCCAGGCACAAGCATCACCACTGGAGCATCGATCACGGCAACCTGAGCGCCGCCTACCCCTACCTGGGCGAAGTAGCCAGGCCCCTCCTCCTGAAGCACCTGAGCAGCCGCTTCAGCGATGGCCGCCAGTTGGTCGGGGTCGCCCCAGGTGAGGTACAGGGTCAGGATGCGATGTTGCTTCTCGGCTACGGTCGCTCCCTGGATAACCCCAGGCGGCAGCACAAGAGACGAATCCCCTTGCGCCAGACGGGCGCTCACGTCCTGGGCAAAGGTCGAATATTTCACCACCTCCGAAAAGTCATCGGCCAGATACTCGGAGGCCAGCCAGGTATAGTAGCGGTCGTAAGTGTAATACTCTCCCTGGCGCTCCTCCGGCGATATCCCGACCAGAAAGCGTATCGTGGCCTGGTAGACAGGCGGCGGGGTGGCGCGTAAAAGCAGGCTGGCTCCGAACACCACCAGGACAATGACGACGACGATCCACACCCTTTTCCAGACAACGTGCCAGTATTGGCGAAGTTCCATGTCAGTAGATAACTCCTCGCAGGGGCCGCGCCCTTTGGTGCACGGCACCTGGCCGGATCATCGTTGATGGGCGGCGTATTTTTCCTCGATGAAGCGCCCCAATTGCTCCTTGAAGACGCTGGCGTCGAACCGTTCGGCGTTCTGGCGGATGAGGGCCGGATCATAGCGGGCTTCGTCGAAGGCGCGCACCACCTCAGCCAGAGCTTCCGGGGTTTGAGCGTGAAAAAAGGTGCCCGTTACGCCCTCCACCACGGTGTCCAGCGCCCCGCCTGCGGCATAGGCGATGACCGGTCGCCCGGCCGCCTGGGCCTCGACGGGAGCCAGGCCAAAATCGTCCAGGCCCGGAAAGATGAAGGCCCGACATCTACCCAGATACCCTTTGACCTCCTCGTCAGGGAGACGACCTAGAAATTTGACGTTGGGCCGGGCTATGGCTTCCAGGCTGGCCCGATCCCGCCCGTCGCCGATGATGATCAGGGGCAGACCCAATTCGTTGAAAGCCCGCACCACCAGATCGATGCGTTTATAGGGTACCAGGCGCGAAACGACCAGGAAATAATCGTCGTGCTCAGAAACCGCCGGATGTTTATATCTCTCGATATCGACCGGAGGATAAATAACCACCGACTCCCGACGATAGTATTTAGCAATGCGCCGCCTGACCGCCTGGGAAATAGCCACAAAATGGTCAACCCGATCGGCCGCCACCCGATCCCAGAGCCGCAAGTTGTACAGAAAAGGCGGCAGGATCAGGCGGGCCAGAGACCCTATCTCCTCGCGCTCGACGTAGGCCGGGTAGTGCCATAAATAGCGAGTGGTGGTCAGGCAGTAGCAAATGTGCAGGGTCTCCGGCGGAGTGATCACCCCGTGACAGAACCCGCTCTTGTTGCTGATGACCAGGTCGTACTGACTGAGATCGAAACTTTCAAAGGCCAGAGGGTACAGGGGCAAGAAGGGCTGATGATGGCCCTTGACGAAGGGCAGTTTGTCCATGAAGGAGGTGCGGATGTCCCAGGAACGGTAGGACGCAGGCATAACCTTCGGCCAGTAGATAGAAGTGTAGATCGGGGCCTGCGGGTACATGGTCTTGAGCGCTTCCAGCACTTCCTCCGCGCCCCCTATCTGGTTCAGCCAATCGTGCACCAGGGCCACTCTCAACCGGCTTCATCCCCCCTGCCATCTTAACTTAAGTATACCAGAAAGGGAAGAAATAGACAAGAACACAAGAGCATCTCCCCCTCTCCTTCTCATCTACTCTATGTGCCTGCTACGTGCTGGACGACCCTATTACCTGTAGTATACCACTTCTGCCTTCCCAGGGCCTTACAAAATGCCCTTCTAACCTTCCAAAAACCTTCCAATTATCACCGAGACCGAGGCCCGAGGGCCTGTCTCGGGAGTTTTGCCTGGCCCTCAAGCTAACGGCCTCGGCGGGAGCTTGATTTCTGTGGACGCCTATGTTACAATAAAAGCCAGAGGTTAGCGAATCAGGCGGAGCCTTCGTTACAGGAAGAGTTAGCTTCCTGTTGGGACTGTGCCACTTGATTTCGGACAAGAGTTAAGATATAATTTAAGAACAAATCCCCACGTCAATATCTGGCAACCACGCTTTGGGCAGGCATCAAGCCCTGACAAGGAGGAACAAATGGCAATTCAAATAGACTCCCACGATGGGGACGAGGTGACCACCATACAGGTACAGGGCGAACTGGATTTCCTGGGCGCTAACGAGTTGCGTGAACTGCTCAAGACCCTGGCAACCGAAGCCCCCGGCAAGCGCATCGTGCTGGACGTGAGCCAGGTGCCGTTTATAGACAGCCACGGCCTGATGGCGCTGGTTTCAGGCCAGAAGGCCATACGTCAGCACAATGGGGAACTGATCCTGTCTGGCGTCGGGCCCCAGGTCAGGCGCGTCTTCCAACTCACGATGCTGGATCGGATATTCACCTTTGTTGATTCAGGCCCATGACACGACCTTCAACCGGACCCGGCCATAAAATAAAAACAGTGGCGACTCTGGTGTCAGTCCCCAGGTCAGGCGCCTTTTCCAGATCACGATGCTGGATCGGGCCTTCACTTTTATCGAGCCCGCCTCGTGACGTGACTTGGCGGCCAGGAAGTTTCCGAGAAAAATCATAATTTTGGGAGGGAAAGCTAAAGTGAAAAAGATAAACGTTGGGCTGATCGGCTACAAATTCATGGGCAAGACCCATTCCTACGGCTACAAAAATTTGCCCCTCTTCTTCGGGCCGGAATATCAGCCGGGGATGAAGGTCATCTGTGGCCGGAACGAGGAAGCGGTCAAAGCCGCCGCCGAACAGTTTGGGTGGGAGGAGTACGAAACCGATTGGCGCACAGTGATCGAGCGGGAAGACATTGACCTCATCGACGTGAGCAGCCCTGGCTACCTCCACGCCGAGATGTCTATTGCCGCCGCCCAGGCAGGCAAAGATGTCCTCTGCGAGAAACCCCTGGCCAATAACCTGGCCGAAGCCAGGGAGATGTTGGCTGCTGTGCAAAAGGCCGGAGTCAAACACATGATCGCCTTCAATTTCCGGCGCATCCCGGCGGTGGCCCTGGCCAAAGAGTTAATCGCGGAGGGCAAGCTGGGCCGCATCTGCCAGTGGCGGGCCACCTGGCTTTCCGATTGGATCATGCCCGCCGACTTCCCCCTGGTCTGGCGCTTGCAGAAAGACAAGGCCGGCTCAGGGGCGCTGGGCGACATCGGTTCGCACATCGTCGATCTGGCTCGTTTCCTGGTGGGCGATATCGAGTCGGTGGTGGGGGCGTGGGAGACCTTCAGGGCCGAGCGCCCGTTGGTGGGCGATCCGACCAGGAGCGGGCAGGTGACGGTCGATGATGCCACCCTCTTCCTGGCCCGTTTCGAGAACGGAGCGCTCGGCTCTTTCGAGGCCACGCGCTATGCCGGGGGAGACAAGGAGCGGGTGGGGTTCGAGATCAACGGAGAGAAGGGCAGCCTGCGTTTCAACTATAACTATTTCAACGAGTTGCATTTCTTCTCCTGGGAGGAGCCGCCCAGAGAACAAGGGTTCAAAACCATCTACGTTGGCGACCCGGCCCATCCCTACGTGAAAAACTGGTGGCCCAACGGTCATTTCATCCATTATGGTTCTCTGTTCGTCAACCAGGCTTACGAGTTGTTCAAAGCTCTGGCTAATGACCAGATGCCGACGCCCAACTTCGAGGATGGGGTGCAGTGCCAGGCCGTGCTGGAAGCAGTGGAGAAGTCCATCGCCGAAGAACGATGGGTGCAGCCAGCCGAGTTGTTGGAGGAAGACATTTGATCTCGGACAAGAATTGATATATAATTTAAGAAGCGCCAGACCCCCGGCAGCCTCTGCTCCGGGACTTTCCTAAATAAAGATACACTATTCAGTCTATCCTGGACGATTTTCCATTGACTATTTCAAGAAAATCGTGTATAATGAAAAATGTAGTGTATGAGTGCAGAGAAACACCGCAACGGCTTTCGCTTCAGCTCGGAGGTAAGAGCGAAGACAGCGCCAAGTTGCTGGTTGCATCTCATCGAATCAATCCCTCTTCCAGACTCCCGGTAGCGTTGAAATCGAGCGCCTCATCGAGCGATCGAAAGTGAAGGGCCGAATCAGCGTGTCTCAAGCTATCGATATCAGTTAAGTGCTCGGCCATCCGAAAACCGATGTGGCAGCAAGACATATCTCCCCTCACCAAGAGGGCGCGACGGAGGTAATGAAGATAAGTTCGCTCGGTATGTCGGTGTGAAGCGGGTTACAGGGTGACGAAGCCAGCGGAGGTGAGCCTTTTTCAGCCCGCCGGTAGGTGGTGAGCGAACGCTGAAATCAGGGAAGCTTTCGGTTCGATACCGACCTCTGCCGTGATAGGCCGCGTAGCACTGGCTGACTTGCGCGACGCGTATCAAAGCGCTCGGTAGCTCGGTTGTCATTCAGGGATGCTCGATGAGACCAGGCAACCGAGTTTCTTTATCTTTAATGTGGAAAAATAATATACAAAAGGAGAGGGTGTAAATGACAGTTGCTCTTAGAGAAGGTGAATCTCAGGAAGAATTACTTAAACGCTTTCGTAAACGGGTAACAGAAAGCGGCATCTTAGGAGATGTCCGCAGGAAACGGTGGTTCATTTCCAAAAGCGAGTTGCGACGTATGAAAAAGAAAAAAGCCATTCGGCGAGCTAAACGTAAACAAAGGCGGCAAAACAGGAGAGCAAGAAGATACTGAGCCAGGTCATAGAAAGTTCTGAGTACCTTTTAGGCCGACAGGAGCGGGTTTTTGGGGAAAACGCTTTTATTACCTACTTGTTCTCGGCTCCCCAACAGACAAGGGGCCATCATGCCTGAACATCTGTCGCTGTCCTCCCGGCTTAGGCCAGAACGACGGATTAAGAGAAAAGGAACGGATGAAAAGTGTCTGAACTGGAACGGAAATCAGGGCTGATGCGAGAGTTGCTGGACAAGGCCTTCGAGCGGGGCTATCTGACTACCGACGAGGTGATAAAAGCCTTTCCCGAGGCCGAAGAGAACCTGACTCAATTGGAAAATCTTTTCATCTATCTCCACGATCACGACATCTACATCTACGATGATGCAGAGAAGATTAACGAAGTGGTGGCCCAGAAAGAGCAGGCCGAAGCAACCGAAATGCCCCTGGAGAAAGAAACCCTCGATCTGAGAGGGATACCTGTCGATGATACGGTCAGTCTCTACTTTCGGGAGATGGCCCGTGTTCCCTTACTGACCCCCGATGAAGAAGTGGAATTGGCTAAACGGCTGGAAAGAGGACGAGAGGCGCAGCAATGTCTGGCCCGCAACGGCGGCGACGTTATCGAGAAGGCCCAATTATGGCAGCAAATCGAGGCCGGTAAAGAGGCGCGCGATCATCTCATTCGGGCTAACACCCGGCTGGTGATCAGCGTGGCTAAAAAATACGTCCGACAGGGCATCCCTTTTTTAGACCTTATTCAGGAAGGCAACCTGGGTCTGATGAAGGCCGTTGATAAATTCGACTATCGGCGAGGTTATAAGTTCAGCACCTACGCCACCTGGTGGATTCGGCAGGCCATCAGCCGTGCTCTGGCAGACCAGGGCCGCACCATCCGTCTACCTGTCCACATGAGCGATCGCATCCGTAAACTGTATCGGACGGCGCGCCGTCTGGAACAGGACCGGGGCCGACCTCCCACCCCCGAAGAGATCGCCGAGGAGATGGACATCAACCCCCGCAAAGTGCGCCGCATGTTGCGAGTGTCGCAGCACACTGTCTCCCTGGAGAAACCGGTGGGGGAGGAAGAAGATAGCGAACTGGGCAGCTTCATCGAGGATGACGAAACGCCCATCCCCCCTGAAGCCGCCAATCACAGTCTGTTGCGTGAAAAGCTGGAAGATGTCCTGAGCACCCTCTCTCCACGTGAAGCGCGGGTGTTGCGTCTGCGCTTTGGCCTCCAGGACGGGCACAATTACACCCTGGAGGAGATAGGGCGCAAATTCGGCGTCACTCGCGAGCGCATCCGACAGATCGAAAAAAAGGCCCTGCGTCGTTTACGTCACCCTCGTCGCAGTCGGCAGTTGAAAGACTACCTCTCATAGTTTCAGCACATTTCTGGAGGAAAGGAGAATTTTGTGGCCAAGAAAACGGGCAAAAAAAAAGAAAAAGCGATTGAGGTAGAAGGGACCGTGATCGAGACCTTGCCCAACACTATGTTTCGGGTCGAACTGGATAGCGGCCATGAAGTGTTGGCCTATCTGTCAGGCAAGATGCGTAAATATTACATCCGTGTGCTCCTGGGGGATAGAGTCCGTCTGGAGTTATCACCTTATGATCTGACACGTGGCCGCATTATCTATCGCTACAAAAAACGACGCCCAAGCCCAGCCTCTTGATCGTCTTAATCGTCCATTTTAGAGGAGGATACCAGTGCCTGAGAACAAACAAGCTAACAAAACATCAAATAAGAACAGACCCAGGAAAAGGAGACGACAATCCCCCAAAACTTCCACCGAAGATGAGAAGCTACCGCAGATCTTTGTATATACCTACACCATCAGAAGTCCAGCAATACGCAGCAAGTAATTTCCGAGCTAACCTGAGGAACATGGCCTGGCGCAAAACGATTGAGGACAGGTAACACACGACGCCAGGGTTAACGGTCCGCCTGGAGTGCTGTAGGATAGGAAATGAGGGAAGGAAATATATCGCAAGAGCTAAATAAAAAGATCGCAGGGCAACTTCAGCAATGGTTGGAGATCGAGAAAAAGACAAGCCTTACTCTAGATGAAGTTCTGACCACGTTTCCCGAGGCGGCCGAGAACGCAGAGAAGTTTGAAGAAATATGCCTCCTGTTGGAACGAGAGGGCCTTGCCCTCCGCGCTCCTCTCGACAAGGCCAGTCAGCGAGAGACCAGCCTGCCAGGCCCGGAGCCTGTCGAGCCTATCGCTCTCTACTTGCGTGAGATAGGACGCTATCCTCTCCTGACCGCCGCGGAAGAGAAAGAACTGGCTGAACAATGGGAGCAGGGCCGCTTTGCCCGCCATCACCTGGAAGTAACCGACGGCGATGGCGGCCACGATGGAATAGAGCAGGAGACCTGGCGGCAAGAATGGGAGAGAGGCAAAAAAGCCCGTGAACGGCTTATCAAAGCCAATTTCCGGCTGGTGATCGGCATCGCCAAACGGTATCGGGGCCTGGGGATACCCTTCCTGGACCTCATCCAGGAAGGCAACCTGGGGCTGATGAAGGCCGTTGATAAATTTGATTATCGTCGGGGCTACAAATTCAGCACCTACGCCACCTGGTGGATCCGGCAGGCCATCAGCCGGGCCGTGATCGATTACGGTCGGACTATCCGTCTGCCCGTGCACCTGAATGAACGCCTGCGAGAGCTAAGGCACCTCTCTCGCCGTCTGGAGCAGGAGCTAGGCCGGGAAGCCACCCCGGAAGAACTGGCCGCCGAATCCGGTATCACTCTGAAGAAAGTGCAGCGCTTCCTGCAATTGGCCCAACGCCCTCTTTCCCTGGAAGAACCCATTAGCGAAGAGCAGGAAAGCCGACTGGGCGAGTTCGTCGAAGATGAAAACTCGCCCTCTCCGGTGGAGGTCGTGACCAATCATCTGCTACGTCAGCGAGTTCAGGAAGCTCTGGACTCCCTCTCCCCTCGCGAAAGCCGCGTCCTGCAATTACGTTTCGGCCTCCAGGATGGCCGCAGCCACACTCTGGAAGAGGTGGGGCACAAATTCGGGATCACCCGCGAACGGGTGCGCCAGATCGAGAAAAAAGCGTTGCGCAAACTGCGCCGCGTCAGCCACCGGCGTTCCCTGAGAGACTACCTGCGTTGACCCCGCTTTGCCCGGGAGGAAGTGAGCGCCTTGAACGCACTGAGCGAAAATGACATCCTAAATTTATGTCAACAGGGTCGGGGGCCGACGGTCGAATTTCTCCCGGAGAGCACCGCTCCCCCCAAACTGGCCGAAACGCTGCTGGCCCTGGCTAACGCCCGAGGCGGCGCCATCCTGGTGGGCGCGGAGACCAGATCGGGCCAACTCCAGGGGGTGAAAGACCTGGAGGCGGCGCGGGAACGATTTCTCCAGGCTACCCTGCTCTGCGATCCGCCCCTCATCATCCCCCTCCCCCAGACCGCGATCCTCAAGGACAAAACCATCCTGGCTATCGTTGTTCCTCCTGGTCTGCCCCACGTCTACAACCTGGAAGGCCGCTACCTGATCCGGGACGGGACCGAAAATAAGCCCATCCCCACCCCCCAACTAAGAGGGCTTCTCATGGAACGCGGCCAGAGCGGCTTTGAAGCGCTGATCACGCCGGGGGCCACCCTGGACGACATGGCCTGGGACAAGGTAGAACGCTACCTGAATTCGTTGGAGGGAGCGGTGGTCTCCACGCCGCAGGAAGCCCTGCACAAACGGGGTTGCCTGGCCCTGGCCGATGGAGGATATCGACCCACCAACGCCGGACTGCTTCTCTTCGGTCGGGAGCCAGAACGTTTCTTCAAGAGCAGCGAGATCGTGCTGGTGCGCTACGCCGGGCAGGACATGGGCGATGAGTTCCTGCGCGAAGACATTCAGGACACTCTGCCCGACCAGATTCGCCGGGCCGAAGCCTTTTTAGTGTCCAACATAAGCAAGGGCGTGCGTCTGGCAAGCTGGGAACGCGAGGAGCGGACCGAATACCCCCTTAAGGCTGTCCGCGAGGCCATCGTCAACGCCGTGGCCCACCGCGATTACAGTATCGGAGGCGAAGGCATCCGCGTCCTGATGTTCAACGACCGCCTCGAATTTTACAGCCCTGGCCGCCTGCCCGGCCACGTCACGGTGGCTAACATCGTAAACGAACGCTTTTCCCGCAACCAGGCCATCGTCCAGGTGTTGGCCGATATGGGCTTTATCGAGCGCCTGGGCTACGGCATCGACCGCATGATAGCTCTCATGAAAGACTATGGCCTGCCGGAACCTGTTTTCAAAGAAACGGCCAACGGCTTCACGGTCATCCTGCACGGCCCTGGCGAAAGCCTGGTCAGCGCCACCAAACGCTGGGCGCACCTGCACCTCAACGAGCGCCAGGAAAAAGCTCTGGCCTACCTGACCGAGCAAGGACGGATCACCAACCGTGAGTACCAGGAGCTATGTCCTGGCGTCAGCCCCGAAACCATTCGCCGCGATCTGGCCGACCTGGTGGATAGAAATCTCCTGCTCAAGATCGGGGAGAAACGGGGTACTTTCTACATCTTCAAGTAGACGCGGATGAACACAGACCACAACAACGAACAGTAGAATTTAACGAACACCCCCCTCACACTACATCCCTCTAACTTACTCCAGTGATATCCCCTGGATTATCCCAGCCCGGCCAGCTTAGATTAGTACCTCATTTTGCATTGACACTTATCCCTCACCGCCGGGCACGCAGAGACCGCTGAGATTTCAACAACGAGCGTTCGCTGTTCTGTTCGTTGTTCTCGGCGTTTTTAGTGGCCCCGGCGGCGCAAAATGAAGCGGTTTTCGTGCCAACACAGTTGAGGGAGGCCGCTTTCAAGCAGAGATTATTAGAACATACGTTCTATATTCGGCCACTGCGACTTGAATCCTGAGCCAATATCCCACCTTATCCAACATTATCCCACATTATCCCGCACCCCAGGAGGCCCTATTGACCGTGAAAAGCCCCCCGCTTCCTTTTTTTCTCAAGCTGTGGTAAACTTAAAGATGTCGCCCTCGTGGTGGCATCTTCTCTTTTTGTCGGGAATCGAGCTTTGGGAGACAGGTCGTGCATCTGCTTTTCATCATCAAAGAGATCGACAACGAACCCCAGGGCATTCTGCTCATCTCCGCTCTTTTGAAGCGGGAGGGGCACGATGTCAGTCTGGTGGTGGCTACCGAAGCGGACCCGCTGGAGACAGCCCTGCGCCTGCGGCCCGACGTGGTGGGCTACACCGTCTACACCGGCACCCAGCACTATTACCTGGATATCAACCGCCGCCTCAAGGCCGGCTTGCCCGACGTTTTTTCCGTTTTTGGCGGCCCCCATCCCACCTTCTTTCCGGAGATTATCGAGCACCAGGGCGTGGATGGCGTGTGTGTGGGCGAAGGCGAGTACGCCATGCTCGACCTCCTGAACGCCTTGCAGGATGGTCGTCCCATAATCGAGATAGCTAACTGGCACTTCAAGCTAAACGGCGAGATCGTGCGCAACCCGGTGCGTCCCCTGCTGACCGATGCCCAGTTGGACGGGCTGCCCTTTGCCGACCGCGCGCTGTTGTACGAGGCCCATCCGCCCAGCAAACGCAACAAAATCCGGCCCTTCATCACCGGGCGGGGCTGTCCTTACGATTGCACCTTTTGTTTCAACAAGGCTTATTCTAAGCTCTATAAGGGTCTGGGCCGGCGGCTGCGTCGGCGCAGTGTGAGGAACGTCATCGGCGAGATAAAAGAGGTGGGGGCTAAGTACCCGCTGTCTTTCATCACCTTCATGGACGACACTTTCATCCTGAACCGTGAGTGGCTGAGCGAGTTTGCCGCCCGCTACCAGGAAGAAGTGGGTTTACCCTTCTGGTGCCAGGTGCGGGCCGACTTGGTCACCGATGAGATGATAGCCATGTTCAAGGAGGCCGGTTGTGTCAGCGTCAGCTTTGGCCTGGAGGCAGGCAACGACCGGCTGCGCAACGTCGTTCTCAATCGCCGCATGAGCCGCGCCCAGATTTTGGAAGCGGCGCGGATGTTGCGTCGGCACGGCATCGTGTTTATGACCAACAACATGCTGGGCCTGCCCACTGGCTCGCTGGAGACCGACTTTGAGACTTTGGAGCTGAATATTGCCTGCCGTCCCAGCTACGCCAACGTCTTTCTCTTCCAGCCTTACCCCAAGACGGAGTTGGGCGAGTTGGCCTATCGCCAGGGCTGGATGGCTGGCTCCTTCGACGACCTGTCGGGGTCGGTCAGCGACGACACGGTGCTCAAGTTCGGCAGCGAAGCAGAGAAACGCCAGATCGAGAACTTGCAGAAACTCTTTGCCCTGGCCGTGGAGTTTCCTTTTCTGGTGCCTTTGGTCAGGCAGCTTATCAAGCTGCCCCGCAATGGCCTTTTCTGGCTCATCTACAAGCTCTGGAAAGGTTACGCCATCAAGCGACGTATGTTCCCTTTCCGCCTCACTCCCGGAGAATACGTAGGCGCGGTGTGGCAGTACATGCGCATCCGCAGCCAATGATACAGGTGCCTGGCACTAACAACGAACGTTCGCTGCGGCCAGGCACCTTACTGGGTAAGGAGATGATAAAGAGATGATTCCGCATGAACGGAAAACGGTTCTGGCCTGGTCTCGTCTTGGTTTCATCGGCCCTGTTATGGTGGTGGTTTTTCTGAGTTTCGTCCCTCTTCTTCATCCTGTGTGGGCCGTATCGTCCTTGGAAAGCGTTGGGGGAGGAGTCAAGCAGGCCGTGCCTACTCCGACTTTCACCCCCACGGCGCGCTGGGTGGGCCAGATCGCATCCAGAGCGGTCAACATGGAGTTGGCGGGCACGGTTTTGCGTGTTTCGGTCGAGGGGCTGAAGGGGTTGCCGGTCAAGGTCTATAGTCAGGATGATTGGAAAGCCATCGGCTATACCGGCACCAAGCCGGAATATGGGGAGTACGTGGTCGAGTTTGCTCCACTCTCAAAAGGCTATTACACTATAGAGCCGGAGGGGCTGGGAGCGACCGTTACGTTTTACTCCGATGCCAGGAGCTACATTTTCGTCAAATTTATCCGAGAGGAGGAAGTTGAGCCTACGCCCACTCCCCCAGACCCCATCCCTGCGCCGATAACTCCCACGGCCACGCCGCAGCCCACCGCCACATCTCAGCCGGTTCCGACGCCGGCGCCCCCTCCCACCGCCAGGCCGCAGCCCACCACGCCGCCCGGACCGGCCCCGACAGTGATACCCACTCCACCCTCTGTCACGCCTACAGCCATAGTGGTCACGACCGGCACTCCTCCGCCTCTATCCCGGCCTGGCTGGCAGGGCCGCATCGTGCGCCAGGAAGAAGGGCCTTTTTACGCTGCTCTGGCCGTCAGCATCCCTGGCTTTAAGGACGTGGCGGTGGACATCAAATCGGACGGATGGGGAGCCAGAGCTTTCACAGGCACCAAACCGGAGTACGGCGACTTCGCCTGCGAGTTTGGCGGTCTTTCGCCGGGCACCTATACCGTCGTCCCGCAAGGGCTGGGCACCAGTATGCAGGTCAGGTTTGGAGTGGGAGGCTTCGCCCTGATGGAGTTCACGTCGTACCCGATCCTGACCCTGCCTCCTTCACCCTCTCCTGAGCAGGAATCAGGCCCTACTATGGTGCCCCCTTCTCCTCCCGCCGAAGCCACCGCCACCGCCGCCAGGCCGTTGCCCCCCGCCCCCCCGCCGACGGCTACGGCCACGCCGCTGGTGCTCCCGCCAGCCCCCACACCTGAGCCGTCGCTCGCCTGGTTCGGGCGGATCGTGCAGCAGGTCAGTGGCAAGGAGAAGGGGATCCGCGCCTCCACCATTGCGGTGCGGATCGCTGGCCCCAAAAACGTGCCGGTGGAGCTAAAGATCGATGGCTATAGCACTGTGGCTTTGACGGGCACCAAGCAGGAGTACGGCGACTCTGCCTGTGAGTTCGGCGGCCTGTCGGAAGGGACCTATACCGTCATCCCGCACGGTCTGGGGGCCAGCCTGGATGTCGCCGTTGAGCAGGGCGATTTTGCCCTGGTCGAATTCGTGTATCAGCCGTTGGCCCCGCCTCGCCCTTCGCCTGCTCCGCTCCCTGCCGGGGGCTGGTCGGGGCGAGTGCTCCTCAACACCAGCCAACAGGGAGCAAGCGGATGCTCCTCAGTGATCATCGTCCGTGTCCTGGGAGTGCAGGGCTTGCCTGTGGAGATCTGGGCCGGCGGCCTCAACGCCACCGCTCTGACCGGCACCAAACCGGAGTACGGCCCGTTCGCCTGTGGGTTCGCCGATCTGCTGCCGGGCACTTACCAGATCGTCCCCCAGGGGTTGGGGACGAGCGCCCAGGTCACGATGGACGGTCTGGGTCTGGCCGTCGTCGAATTCACACCAGATGATTGAGAATACAGGGGCCTGGCGCTAACAACGAACGTTCGCTGTTGCCAGGCCCCTGACTGGAATGATAACACCGCTATGAAGTTGTGGTTGTGCAGCGAACATTCAACTATAAGGGTCGCCGCCCTTTCCCTCCTGGCTGTGATCGTCTCTCTGGTCTGCGGCTGTGGGGTTGGGTCTGCCCCACAGCCCACCCGCTCGCTGAGCCTGCCTGCTCCCGCGGCCACCGCGACCGAGGAAGCCAGGGGCCTGACCATCACCTTGTGGCACGTTGCTACAGAGGAGCAGCAGGAAGTCCTATCGGCCCTTATCGAAGAGTTCAACGCCGAGAACCAGGGCCGCATCACCGTCAGGGCTGAGCGCCAGGGCGACTATGGCTATCTCAGGAAGAAGATATTGGCCGCCATTGCCCTAAATACCCCGCCCGATCTGACCATCGATTCTCAGAGCCAGATCGCGGTTTATGCCGACGCTGACGCCATCGTCCCCCTGGATGGCTATGTGGAAGGGACAGGGCCAGGCCCCGCCGACATCTTCCCGGCCATCCTGGACTCAGAGCGGTATCCAACTTTAGAACATCGACTTATGAGCCTGCCCCTGGACCGGAGCCTGGAAGTGATGTTCTACAATGTCGATCTGCTCAAAGAGGCCGGTTTAGAAGGAAAACCGCCTCAAACCTGGGAGGAGTTCACCGCCATGTGTGAGGCCGTGACCGACCGTCAGGTCAGGGGCTACACTTTTGCCCCTGATGCCTCCCTCTTGATCGGCTGGATTTTAAGCCGGGGCGGTCAACTCGTCAGCCAGGACGGTAAAAAGGCCCTTTTCGACGAAGAGGCGGGGCTTGCCTCCCTGACCCTGGTTAACGACATGCTGGTGAACGGGCAGGCTTACCTGGCCGCCGACTTCGACGATGTTCTGACCAGTTTCGCTGAGGGAAGGGTGGCCTTCGTCATGGATTCTACCGACAATCTACCGGCCTACGTCGAGGCCACCACCGACGAGCAGATAGGGCAACCCAGGTTTGAATGGTCCATCGCCCCTTTTCCTCACGACACCACTGAGCCGGTGGTGCTCGTCCGTGGCCCCAGCCTGGCTATCTTTGCCACCGCGCCTGAGAGAGAGAAGGCGGCCTGGACCTTCGCCAGGTGGTGGACCGAAGGACGATGGGCGGCGCGGTGGGCGCTGGCCTCCCACCGTTTTCCTGTCTGCCGCGCCGCAGCCGAGACGGAGGAAATGAAAGCCTATTTTGGGCAGGCCCCTCTCTACGCCAGAGCTTTCGGTTTTCTGCCCTACGGCCAGGGGGAGCCAGTTATCGCCGAGTGGGAAACCATATCCGACCTGCTGCGCGAGGCGGTGGCAGAGGTGGTCGATCTGGGCCGCAGCCCCAGGAAGGCGCTCGATGTGGCCGTGGTGGAAGCGGAGGCGGTTCTGGTCCGATAGAAAAAAGGAGGAATGTAATGCCCCAAATCGCAAAAGGGGGAAAATACGTATATGGTTGGTCAAAAGCAGGCGATAGAGGGCGGATTGTAGTCCCTGACGAGGCAATAGAGGAATACAATTTGAGGGCAGATGAAAATGCTATTTTAATGTCTGGTAGTAAGCGTTCAGGAGGATTTAGCTTAACTACGGTGGAAATCCTGAAAAGTTCATCCCTGGCTGTCATATTGGATAAAAGTCCACAGTTAGCTGAGTTTCAAGTTCCTGAAGGAAAAGTAATGGAATTTGGTGGAAGAACGTATTGTTGGGTCAAGATACATAATGATGGTAGTATTGTTGTTCCTGTAGAAACGCTAAAGAGATACGGAGTTAAACCTGGCGATTATTTGCTTTCGGTGAGAGGGAGTTACGTTGGGGTTGGCTTTGCGGTGAGAGGCCCAATAGTCGAGGAAGCAAAAAAACATTCTGAGATACCATTGTTTGAATAATAGCCGCGACGATAAGGCGCGGATTAGGGAGGTTATATGTCGGAGTCAGATAAGCCTGAGATTAAATCGGAGCTGATGAAGACGGCTCTGGAGGCGGCCCGTGGAGCCGGCCAGGTGTTGGTGGATAGTATGGGGCTGCCGCGTCAGACGAAGAGCAAGGGGCTGCGGGATATTGTCACCGACGCCGATCTCTCGGCCAATAAATTCATTATAGAGACCATCCGCCGCCGCTTTCCCGATCACGACATCCTGACCGAGGAAGGGAGCCAGGAAGCCATCGATCAGTTCAGGTCTGACTATCGGTGGATCATAGACCCCCTGGACGGCACCAGCAATTACGCTCACCGTTACCCCTGCTTCTCGGTTTCCGTGGCTCTCACCTATAGGGATGAACTCCTCCTGGGCGTGGTATACGACCCTCTCCGCCATCATCTCTTCCGGGCTATGGCGGGCGAGGGCGCTTACCTGAACGACGAGCGCCTGCACGTCAGCTCTACGGAGAGGCTGATCGAGGCCACCGTCGGCCTGGATTGGGCGCACGGGCAGGCGCTCCGAGAGGAGACTGCCCGGCTGGCGATGGCTATCGCTCCTGGCGTTTTAACCCTGCGGACTTTGGGATCGGCGGCGTTGAGTTTGGGCTACGTGGCCGCCGGCTGGTCAGATGCCTATTTCCACCTCAATCTGAACGCCTGGGACATGGCTGCTGGAGCCCTCATCGTCCAGGAGGCAGGAGGAAGGATCAGCGATTTAGATGGAGGGGAGTGGCATTTGTACCGCCCGCCCTGTCTGGCTAGCAACGGTCTTCTCCATCGGGCTGTGGTGGACGTTTTCCAAACCATCCAGAAACCAGGTTTTTGCCAAAAAAACCTGGTTTCTTCCAGTGAGTAGCTCATACCCCTGTCAGGAGGTTTCAGTGTCCATCCTTGAAACTAAAGAGGTTATGAAAAAGTATCAGATGGGAGAGGTAGCCGTCAAGGCCCTGGCCGGGGTAGATTTCGAGGTGGAGAAAGGTGAGTTTGTGGCCGTCATGGGCCCTTCGGGCAGCGGCAAGAGCACCCTGCTGCATCTTTTGGGAGGGCTGGATAAACCCTCTTCTGGAGAGATCAACCTGGCTCACCAAAACCTCTCTACCCTGTCCGATAAAGAGGTCACTCTGCTGCGTCGCCGACGGGTGGGTTTTATCTTCCAGTTTTACAACCTGTTACCCACCCTGTCCGCCGAGGAAAACGTGGCTCTGCCCCTGCTCATCGACGGCAAACGTCTGAAGGACTATCAGGCCCGCATCGACGAGTTGCTGAACCTGGTGGGCCTCAGCGCGCGCCGCAAGCACAAGCCCGACCAACTCAGCGGGGGCGAACAACAACGGGTGGCTATTGCCAGGGCTTTTGTCACCGACCCGGATATTGTGCTGGCCGATGAGCCTACTGGCAACCTGGACTCCAGGGCCGGCGAGGAAATCCTTAAACTATTGCGCCGTTCCTGTGATGAGTATGGTCAGACCATCGTCATGGTCACTCACGATCCCAAAGCGGCCAGCTATGCCGACCGCATTGTCTTTCTCAAAGATGGTCGGGTGGTCAACGAAATAAAACTGACCGCTGGCCGAGACACGGGGCCCATCCTGGAACAACTGGCCCGGCTAGACCTCTGATTGGAGTATTAATGAGGCTGTTCACGTATGTTCAGGCGCCTGGCGCTTTGGCCGTGGCGGGCGCCTTGCTCCGTGTATTGTGGAAGACCACAGCCAGGATCGTTTTACTCGCGTTTTTGGGCCTCAGCCTGGCGGGCTGCCAGGCCATTGATCTTTTCTCTGCTCCTGCCTCTACCCCGGCCCCCTCGCCGCAGGCCAGCCGTTCAGGGAGCAGGATGGTCTCTGCCGAGGGAGTGGTGGTGCCTGTCAAAAAGGCCGAGTTAGCCTTTGAGATAAGTGGCCGGGTGGAAGAAGTGCTGGTGGAGGAAGGCGACACGGTGGAGGCCGGCCAGACCATCGCCCGCCTGGAGTCTACCGACGCCCAACAGCGGGTCAACGAAGCCCAGGCCGCGTTGCGCATTGCTCTGGCCGAACTGGCTCGCTTGAGAGCCGGCGCCAGGGAAGAAGAGATCGCCGTAGCCAGGGGAAAGGTTTCCGCAGCCCAGGCCAATCTGGAAGTGAGCCGGGCTGACCTGGCGGCGGCCCAGGCCGAGCTGGCTCGTCTGGAGGCTGGCCCCAAATCGGAAGAGATCGCCGCCGCCAAAGCGGTCATGAAAAAGGCCGAGGCCGTCCTCAAACTGGCCCAGGACGAGTACGACAAAATCGCCTGGGCCTCGGCTGCGGGAGCCTCTCCCCAGTCGGTGGCCCTGGAGCAGGCTACCCTGGATTACGAAAACGCCAAAGCCCAATACGAAGCCCTGTTGAGGGGGGCCACCGAGGAGGAACTGGACATTGCCAGGGCTGCCGTCCAGAAGGCGTGGTCTGCTATCAGGGTGGCGGAGGGCCAGGTCGAGCAGGCCCAGGCCAGTCTGAACCTGCTGGAGGCAGGGCCTTCGGTCGAGGAGATGGCTATCTCCCAGGCCAGGGTCGATCAGGCCCAACGGGCCCTGGAAGGAGCACAGATAGCCCTGGACAAGACCATCCTCACCGCTCCTTTCGCCGGAACGATTGGCCGCCTGACGGTCGAGGAGGGAGAGGTGGTGACTACGGTGGGGGCCGTCGTGCCGGTGGTTATCATCGGCGATTTGCGTAGCCTGCGCGTGGAGACCGGTGACCTGAGCGAGGTGGACATCGCTCAGGTAGAAATCGATCAGCGGGTCGAGATCGAGGTGGACGCTCTGCCCGATGTAGAGCTAGGTGGTGGACGGGTGGTGAAGATCGCGCCTATGTCCACCGTGCAATACGGCGACACCGTTTATACCGTTACCATTGACCTGGAAAAAGGGCTGGAAGTGGGTCTGAAATGGGGCATGACTGCTTACGTGGACATCATCATTGAAGAAGGAGAGGGAAGCTGAATGGATTTGCTTTATCGTCACTCCCGCGCTTTTGGTCTGGCCCTGACCGGCGGAGAGTTAGCCTCCTTTCAGACCTACTACGAGGAATTGATAGCCTGGAACGCACGCCTCAACCTGACCACGATCACGGACTACGAAGAGGTCCAGCGCAAACATTTCCTGGATTCGCTTAGCTGCCTGCTGGCCCTGGATTTAGACCCTGACGAATCTCTCTCGTGCATCGACGTGGGGGCCGGGGCCGGCTTTCCGGGTCTGCCCCTTAAAATTGTGCGGCCCCGCCTGAGCCTGACCCTGCTGGAGAGCACGGGCAAGAAGGTGACTTTCCTGCAACACCTGCTCGAACGTTTGCAGGTGGAGGGGGCCAGAGCGATCAAAGGGCGGGCCGAGGAGCTGGGACGGGACCCTGCCCACCGGGAAAGCTACGATGTGGTGTTAGCCAGAGCGGTGGCCTCTCTGCCTGTCCTGGTGGAATATACCCTGCCCTTCTGTCGGCCAGGGGGGATGGTGATAGCTCAGAAAGGTACCGAAGCGCAGGCGGAAGCGGAGGCCGCGAAACCAGGTATGGCCGTTCTTGGCGGGCAATTGCGCGCCATCAAAGCCGTGCCCTTACCAGGTCTGACCGGGCGTCACCTGGTGGTCATCGACAAGGTAAGCCCCACGCCCGATAAGTATCCCAGGCGGACGGGCGTCCCTGCCAGGCGGCCCCTCTCCTGACTGGCCCTCAGTCCCAAAATTTCATTGAAGGAGCAAACGAAAACAAATGAAAAACTCGATACTGACTCGATCTGGGCGGCTGAGCAGGTTAATTCTACTGATAGGATTGATCCTGCTGATTTCCACGGCTGCTCACCCTGTGCAGATCGTAGCCCAATCGGAGGGAGATGAGAAACCTTTCATCCTGCCTTTCAGGGCTCCACCAGGTCCAGATACCTGGCTGCTGGCTCAGCCGTATGGCAATACCCTGTTCGCCTATCGTCAGCGCCGCATCACCTACCACGCCGGGCAGGGCATTCACTTTGGCGTGGATTTCAGCGCCCCCTGCGGCACAGAAATTGTGGCTATCGCCGATGGCGTCGTCTACACCGCAGACAACCTGAACTTTGGCTCGTCGCCCCATAACCTGATGATCGATCATCCAGACCTGGGCTACGCCTCTTTCTACGGCCACCTGTTGGAGCGGCCTGATCTGCAACCCGGCCAGCGAGTGCAGGCTGGCGAAGTGATAGCCCTGAGCGGCGATCCGGCTGAGACCTGCTATGGCCGCCCGCACCTCCACCTGGAGGTCCGTGATCTGAGCCACACGCGCAAATACAACCCCCTGCTTCTGACCGAGGCCGATTGGGACAATCTGACCATCGTTGGCCCTTACAGCCGCGCTTTCGAGCGCGACCTGGACGAGCCGCGCCGCTGGCAGCATCTGGACGACCAGCCGGAAATAGTGGTCGGTGGCCGCCTGCTCAACGACTTTGCCCATCCCTGGCCGCCAGATTACGGGGGAGGCGGGTTGCAGGTAACGGGCGTCGCTCCCCCGTTGTTAATGCTCACCCCCACGCCGGAATCTTCGCCAAACCTCGCCCTGCTGCCAGCGCTTCGCCAGCTCACGACGGGCGGCTGTTGCACTCAGCCCTTCTGGTCGCCGGACGGACAACAGGTGTTGTTCATCGACAAGCCGGCTTCGGATGCCGTGGTGGGCATTTGGGGCGTGGATGCGGCTCAGACCGATCCCACACCTCAGTTGGTCACCGAACGCATCGCTTTCTACACGGAGGATTGGACTTACCTGATCGATTTGGGCGAGGACACGACGGTCATCGAGCGTCTGGCCGATGGAGCGCGGTGGACCGTTCCAGCCGGGGGGCGTCCGGTCTACATCTCGCCGGGGCGGAAGCGCATCGCCTGGCAGGTGAGTAACGGAGAGGTGCCCTTCGAGCGCCGCACGGCTCAGGTGTGGGTGGCTGACCTGGACGGCAGCAACGCCCGCCTGGTGGCAGAGCTGCCCCGGGGCAGTTTCAGCGGTTGGATTTCCGACGAGGTGTTGCTCTTGAGCAGCCGCGCCTCGCTCGATTCTCGAGAGCACGTGTTGTATACCCTCTCGCTGACCAGCGGCCATACGACCGAGCTGGCGCGGGCCGAACGACTGCGCGGCGGGACCCTATCGCCGGGTGGGGACTGGCTGGCCTACGTGATAGCCATGGACGAGGACCCGGCCCAGAACGGTCTGTGGCTGGTGCGCACCGACGGTTCGGCGCGGCGCAGGCTGGACCGCGAACTGTTTGGCGCCTATCGGTGGCGCGACGCCCACCGGCTGCTCATCGTCCCCCTCCAGCCAGAGGCCGCCTTTCACGAACTCTGGGAACTGGACGCGGAGACGGATGAGACCCGTCGCCTGACCGATCCTGGGGTCGCTCCCTTCAAGATCGCCAACGGCGATTGGGCCGTCTCGCCCGATGGCCGCCAGGTGGCCTTCGTGGAGAGCCAGGATCGTAACATCTGGGTGCTGAGGCTGGGGGATTAATACGCTACCACGAAGGAGCGAATGCGCTACCCAGTAAACTCAAACACGAGGGTCTCGATCACACGGCTGGGCTGTCTCTGCTCCCAAATCGTTTGCTGCAAGCGTTCTACGGTCTCTGGGGAGAAGAATCTCTCGCCAGTTTCTAAACATACTCTGGCGGGCACATTCTCGATGATAAAAAACTTGTCCCCTCTCACAAGCGTGTAAGTTACTTTTTGTTCAACCATCGTTTCTTTCCAAACATCGGTTGTCATCTCAAGTTCTCCTAATCCTAAAATCAATCCACAGGTTCGTATCTGGCTCATAGAGGGTAATGATTTTCACCAACGGACGCGAAGGATAACTGCACAGAATGTGCAAAGGTCTGTGTGTTAACGTGAAACCAAGTATTAGACAGCTCGGGCCATATTTGTCGTGTGGATAGTCTTCGATGATCTCGCCATTCGCAATTGCTTCACGGAGTTCTTGCACGCTGATGCGACGAAGGATGCTTTCGCCAACCGCGTGCTCTGAGAACTCATATTGACCCTGTGCAATCTTCTTGCGAATTTGCTCAATCATTAGATGCGGCATTTGCCGAACACTTTCTTCCTTCTTGCCATCATCCCTCACAGCGCTGCACTGGGCAGCCTAACGGCACCGGAATCACGCTACCGTGAGCAGCGAAGCGTGCCCGCATAGAGACCACACGTTTTAATGTATAATACCCCCAAATGGAGTATTATGCAACAATTATCTATATTGAGTATAGTATATAACAAATTGTTCCAAAAGTCAAAAAGGTCCCCCGACTCATAGCCAGGGGACCTGATTGTATGCTTTGCGCTCCTGGTGTGCTTTGTGGTTGAACTTATCTGCCAGCCAGGCCAGGCTCCGCCGCGGCGGTGACATCTTCCGACTCCTTATGGCTGTACCAGATGGCCGCCCCGATGGCCGCAATGCAGATGACCGCTCCCGCGTATATTGCGGGCTGGAGGGACGGGGTACGGGTCAATTGCACCACCAGAGGAGCGATGATGACCGATACCAGGTTGATGACCTTGATCATGGGGTTCATGGCCGGGCCGGAGGTGTCCTTGAGAGGATCGCCCACCGTATCGCCCACCACGCCGGCTTTGTGGCGCTCGGAGCCTTTGCCCGTATTTTTCTCCAGGTCTCGGGGTTCGTCCTCGATGGTCTTCTTGGCGTTATCCCAGGCTCCACCGGCGTTAGACATGAAAACGGCCATCAGTTGCCCGGCCAGGATCACGCCGGCCAGGAAGCCGCCCAGCGCCTCTTGACGCAGCAGCAAACCGACCACGATGGGCGTCAGCACCGCCAGAATACCCACGCCGATCAACTCCCGCTGAGCGGCGGAGGTGCAGATGCTCACTGCTCGTCCGTAGTCCGGCTTGACCTTGCCTTCCATCAGGCCGGGGATGCGGAACTGGCGTCGCACTTCGTTGACGATCAGGTTGGCCGAACGTCCCACAGCGCGGATGGTCATGCTGCTGAACATGAAAGGCACGGCCCCTCCGATCAGCATCCCGATAAACACCTGGGGAGTAGCCACGTTGATAACATAATGACCGCCAGGGTAGATAGTCGCCACGTCCAGGCCCAGGTTCTTAAAGGCCTCGAAGATGGTATCGCCGAAGGCCCCGAACAGGGACACGGCGGCGATAACCGCCGAGCCGATGGCGATGCCCTTGGTGACCGCTTTGGTGGTGTTGCCCACGGCATCCAGGTCGGCCAGGATTTGCCGGGCCTCGGGTTCCATGTCGGTCATCTCCCCGATCCCCTGGGCGTTGTCGGCGATGGGGCCAAAGGCGTCCATCGAGATGTTGTTGCCCGTCAGAGTGAGCTGGCCGATGCCGCACAGGGCCACGCCGTAGAGGATCATGGTCACGCTCTCGCCCTGGAAGATGAGCACCGAAGCCAGGAGAGCTACACAAATGACGATGACGGCCCACACGCTGGATTCCAATCCCTCGGACAGACCGGCCAGGATGGTGGTGGCCGGACCGGCGTTGGTGGATTTGACGATTTCCTTCACCGGCGGATGCTCGGTGCTGGTGAAGTACTCCGTCAGGTTGTTGGTGACAACGGCCAGCAGGATACCGGCCATAGTCGCGGCGGCCACTCGCCAATCGCGCATGTAGACCAGGGCCAGAATCCAGAACCCTACGATGGAGATGACAGCCGCTATCCGAAAACCACGGTCGATGGCCCGGAAGGGGTTTTCCTCCTCGTGGGCGCTGCGTACCGAGTAAGTGCTGATGATAGAGGCCAGCACGCCGATGGCCCGCACCAGCAGAGGATAGATGATCCACTGCGGCTCAAAGGGCGTCCTGGTCATGGCGATGGAGATGCCCAGGATCATGGCCGAAACGATAGTCACCTCGTAGGATTCGAAGATATCGGCGGCCATCCCTGCGCAGTCGCCCACGTTGTCGCCCACCAGGTCGGCGATCACTCCTGCGTTGCGGGGGTCGTCTTCAGGCAGGTCGTGCTCCACCTTGCCCACCAGGTCGGCCCCCACGTCGGCGGCCTTGGTGTAGATGCCCCCGCCCACCCGCATAAAGAGGGCGATGAGCGTTCCGCCAAAGCCGAACCCCAGCAGTACTTCCGGGGCGGCCTGTCCGTAGATGATGAAAATGATCGTGCCGCCCAGAAGACCCAGGCCATCGGTCAACATGCCGGTGATCGTGCCGGTACGGTAGGCAATTCTCAGGGCCTCGCCCACCGATCTCCGGGCCGCGGAGGCCACCCGCACGTTGCCTAACACCGCCATGCGCATCCCGATCTGGCCCACAGCCAGCGAGAAGAGGGACCCCATCAGGAAGGCTCCTCCACGACCGAGGGCGATTTGCAGCGTGTCAAACCCCACCTTGGTCACGTACTCCGGCAACTGCTGGATCAGGGCCGCACTGCCGAACAGAGCCACAGTCAGGACGACGATGAACATGATGATGATGCGCAACTGTCGGCTAAGATAAGCTATCGCCCCTTCTCGGATGGCGCGGGAGACCTCCTGCATCTCCTCTGTGCCCTGGTCCTCACCCAGAATCTGCCGGGTGAGGAAGATGGCATAGAGCAGACCCAGGATAGCCACTCCTAACACGCCCCAGACCGCGCCGATCTCGAAAGTAGATGCTCCTTCGATTGACATAAACTAACCTCCTGAAAAAAAGATTACAAGATAACATTGTACTCAATGTGGGCCGAAAAGTCAAATTTACAACGCCGATACTCGGTTGCAGAAAGTGTGGCTCGAATTTGGGGCTTAGCCGAAGTAGTCAAAAGGCCCACCTCGTGGTAAAGGATGTAGGGGTCGTCTGAGTCAGAGAACTGCTCTGAATTTAGAGCAAAGTCAAGCATTGACTATCTGACAGGTCTTTGTTATAATATCCGCATAAGAACAGAGCCGCTGTTGTCCTGTATTTTCAATGGAGAAAATCCACAACAGAAAGGGGGGATGTAGAGACGCTCAAACTGTGTTGCATGTGTATCATTGCCTTACCTATATGAAAGTCAGGAGGAGATAATAACGATGAAAACGAAGAGAGTAATTCTATCTTTGCTGTTGGCTATCACCCTCGTCACTCTTGGTGGAGGGGTAGTACCGGCCAGAGCGCAGGAACCAATCGTGGTGGGAGCCATGTACAACGCCACGGGCGGGATGTCCTCCATCGACGCACCGGGTCTGAACGGCTTCCAGTTGGCGGCCAAACAGCTCAACGAAGCGGGCGGGGTGTTGGGACGACCGCTTGAGGTGGTGGCTATCGACGGCAAGACCGATCAAACCATGGTCACCA
>DAOULT010000049.1:0-61279 GCA_034417895.1 Anaerolineae bacterium
CATAAGCAGTACCTCAGTGGTTACATTGCCATGTGCGAGTTCGGCATCAATCTCAAGCGTATCACGCCCTCGTTCATCTCGGCCTTGGTTGCCCTGCCTCGCACTAGCTCTTAACATGAGCCGATTTTTCTTACTTTACCACGAGGTGGGCCTTTTGGCTACTTCGGCTGAGCCCCAAATTCGAGCCACACTTTCTGCAACCGAGTAGTCAATAGCCTGGTTTGACAATCCCACCGCGGCATGGTAAAATAGCAGCAGCGTACAACAATACACCAGAGGCCAGCAAGGCGCTCTCTCTGGTGTGTAGTCAATTGAAGGCCACGCCATAAAAGCTATGATGGAGACGAGTAGGCGGGAGGTACCGCCCAGAGAGTCCGGGACAGGTGGAAGCCGGATGCGGGAAGCCCGTCGAAAATCCCTCCGGAGCTGCCAGCCGAAAAACAGCGCTTGCCGTTGAGTAGACCTGGCCGGGTTCGTCCTCTGTTAGCGGGACGGGGGTATCGGACGTAACCATGTCCCGTACCCTGCTGAGCGAGCGGTAACGCTAATAAGGGTGGTACCGCGGGAGTATAATTGGCTCTCGTCCCTTGCGGATGAGGGCTTTTCACTTATACGTGCAAATCTACAATTTTCCACGAGGAGAGGAGAAATGACCGAACTTTTATACCTGACCGATTGCTATCTCAAGGAGTTCGAGGCCGCCGTCACCGAAACGGGCGACCTGGGGCTGGCCCTGGACCGCACGGCCTTCTTCCCCGGCGGAGGAGGACAGGTGCCCGATAAAGGCGTCCTGGTCTGGGACGGGGTGGAGCACGCCCTGAGCGGCCTGAAAAAGCGGGGCCAAACCGTCTGGCATAAGGTGAAAGGCGACCTGCCGCCGCTGGGCACGAAAGTGGTGGGGCGAGTCGATTGGGGGCACCGCTACCAGATGATGCGCACCCACACTGCTTTTCACATCCTGTGCGGCGTCATCTGGCGTGACTACGGGGCGCTGGTCACGGGCGGCAACATGAAGCCCCTGCAAGGCCGCATGGACTTCGAGCTGGAACACATGAGCGTCGATTTCGCCGCAGAGGTGGAAGAGAAGATCAACCAGGAGGTGGAAGCAGGCCGCCCGGTTAAAATGTACATCCTGCCCCGTGAGGAAGCCTTCCAGATTCCCGACCTGATCCGCACCAAGATCAACCTCCTGCCGGAGAGCATCAAGGAGGTGCGGGTGGTGGAGATCGAGGGGCTGGACCTCCAGGCCGACGGCGGCACTCACGTAGCCAACACCAGGGAAGTGGGCACGATCAAAGTGGTGGGCCACGAAAGCAAGGGGAAGATCAATAAGCGGCTGAGGATTGCGCTGGAGGCGTAGGTCAGGGCAGGCGCACGACTTCTGGGTTTTGTCAATTTCGTGGGCCAGCAGACACGGATTAGGGTCACAGATTTCACGGATAATCCGTGACATCCGTGAAGGAAATCCGTGTTGGCAAACTGTCTGCCAGGATGTGGGTAAACTCCAGCCCTTGAGTCTATCGGAGGTTCAAAGATGAATCAGCGTAAATGGTGGGAAAAGGTATGGCAGTTCTTACGCAAGCCTGACAATTGGTTTACAGCCATCGCTCTGGTTATCGGCGTTATTCTGGCAGTTGTAGGGATACGGGGAGGCGACACCAGCCTGATTTTAATGAGCATCGTAGCCATCTTAGGCGGTTTAGGCGCTGCTCAACTGATAAGCAACTACCAGACTTTAGAGTACCCAGAACGCCTTAATAGGATGGAGAAGCTAGAAGAAGAGATTGCAAGCGGTATAAAGGACTTGGTAGCTCCGCCGGGGATTGTTCTTAGAGCCAGAAGGGACTTGCCACAATTTGAACGTGTCATTGAACACGCAGAAGAGGATATATTTATTGCCGGACGCGCTTGTGGAATAGCTCACCACCTTGGCTTATGGGAGGGGAAAATCAAGGAAGGAGGTAATCTAAGATTTATTATAGTGGATCCTGAAAGTCTTAAGACTCATGACTTAAACCATGTTAAAGAAGCACGTGCTTTTCACAATGAAATTCAAAGTACTTTAGAGCATTTCAAAAATTTAAGTAGTATTAGCAATGAACAAATGGAAGTCAGACTTATTAACTACATTCCTGAGTTGATTTTGCTAATGATTGACGGTAAGCAGCCCAATGGCAAAATTCGAGTAGAACTTGTACCTTACAAATGCGGTATAAGCTCAAGGATGTCTTTTGAACTCACAGCAGACGATAAATACTTACGCTGGTGTTATGATATATTTCGCAATGCATGTGAGCAAATGTGGGCAGATGCAACACCCTGGCAAGGTAATATAAACTCGGAGGAATAATCATGTTCAAAGAAGTATCCAGCAAAGTCAACATTCCCAAAATGGAAGAAGAGGTCTTGAAATACTGGCGGGAGAACGACACCTTCAAGAAGAGCGTGGAGCGACGGGAAGGCCGCCCTTCCTACGTCTTCTACGAGGGGCCGCCCACCGCCAACGGGCTGCCCGGCACCCATCACGTCTTGGCCCGCATTTTCAAGGACCTTTTTCCCCGCTACAAGACCATGAAAGGCTATCACGCCCTGCGCAAAGGCGGCTGGGACACCCACGGCCTGCCCGTCGAGTTGGAGATCGAGAAGGCTCTGGGCTTTTCCGGCAAGCACGCCATCGAGGAGTACGGCATAGCCGAATTCAACCAGAAGTGCAAGGAAAGCGTCTTCCGCTACGTCAGGGAGTGGGAGGAACTGACCGACCGCATTGGCTTCTGGATCGACATGGAAAACGCTTACGTCACTTTAACTAACGGCTACATCGAGTCGGTGTGGTGGATCCTCAAGCAGTTGTGGGACAGGGGCCTGATCTATCAGGATTACAAGGTGGTGCCCTATTGTCCGCGCTGCGGCACGCCTCTTTCCGACCACGAGGTGGCCCTGGGTTACAAGGAAACCGACGACCCCTCCATCTACGTCCGCTTCCCCCTGCGCCACGAAGCAGGCGCCTATTTCCTGGTGTGGACCACCACGCCCTGGACGTTGCCCGGCGACGTGGCCCTGGCTGTCCACCCCGACGTCGAATACGTCACTGTCGAGCAGGAAACCGCAGAGGGAGACCAGGAGCGGTTGATCCTGGCTAAAGAGCTGGTGGACACGGCCATCAAAGGGCCTTATCGGGTGGTGAAAACCATGAAAGGCAAAGACCTGGCCGGGACGCGGTTCAAGCCGCTCTACACCTTCCTGCCTGCGGAGAAAGATCACGCTTACGTGGTCACCGCCGATTTTGTGACCACCGCCGAGGGCACGGGCATCGTGCACATGGCCCCCGCTTTCGGGGCCGAAGACCTGGAGATGGGCAGAAAGTACGATCTGCCCGTGTTACAGACCGTCGATCTGCGGGGGGCGTTCATCGATGCGGTCACTCCCTGGCGCGGCCTGTTCGTCAAGGACGCCGATCCCCTGATCGTCGAGGAACTGCAAGATCGGGGGCTGATGTACCACGTCAGCACCTACCGGCACGTCTACCCCTTCTGTTGGCGCTGCGACACCCCTCTGCTCTACTACGCCAAGACTTCGTGGTTCATCGAAACCACCCGCCTGCGGGAAAACCTGCTGGCTAACAACGATAAGATCAACTGGTATCCAGAACACATCAAACGTGGCCGCTTCGGCAACTGGCTGGAAACCAACATCGATTGGGCTTTGGGGCGAGAACGTTACTGGGGCACGCCCCTGCCCGTCTGGGAATGCGCCCATTGCGGCTGCCAGGAGTGCATTGGCGGGGTGGAGGAGCTAAAGGGTAAGGTGGGAGAAGAACGGGCCGCGGCCCTGGACGAGCTGGACCTGCACCGCCCTTACGTCGATGAAGTGACTTACCCCTGTCCCGAATGTCAGGGTACGATGCATCGGGTGCCGGAGGTCATCGATTGTTGGTTCGATTCGGGAGCGATGTCTGTTGCTCAATGGCACTATCCCTTTGAGAACCAGGACACCTTCAAGGCGCAATTCCCGGCCAACTACATCTGCGAGGCCGTGGATCAGACCAGGGGTTGGTTTTACAGTTTACATGCCATCTCCACCTTGCTTTTCGACGAGCCGTGTTTCCTGAACTGCGTCTGTCTGGGCCTGATCCTGGATGGAGAAGGCTACAAAATGAGCAAATCACGGGGCAACGTGGTAGACCCCTGGGAGGTGATCAATGCTCATGGGGCCGATGCTCTGCGCTGGTACCTTTACACCGCCACTCCGCCGGGCAGCGACCGCCGCTTCTCCACCGACCTGGTGGGCGAAGTGGTCAGGAAATTCCTGCTGACCCTGTGGAATACCTATTCTTTCTTCGTCACCTACGCCAACATCGATGGCTTCGATCCTGGGCAACGTAGTGTGCCGGTCTCCGAGCGTTCGCCGCTGGACCGCTGGATTCTGTCCGAGCTTAACCTCCTGGTTGATCGGGTGGATAAGGGGCTGGACGGCTACGACGTGACCGGAGCGGCGCGCCCCCTCGCCGACTTTGTAGAGGACCTTAGCAACTGGTACGTGCGTCGTTCCCGCCGCCGCTTCTGGAAGAGCGAAAAGGACGAAGATAAAGCGGCGGCCTACCTGACCCTCTACGAATGTCTGGTCACGGTGGCTAAACTGCTGGCTCCTTTCACCCCCTTCATCGCCGAGGAAATCTATCGCAACCTGGTGGGCAGCGTCGATGAAACGGCCCCGGCCAGCGTCCACTACAGCGATTTCCCCACCGCCGATCACCGCCTGATCGACCAGCAGTTGCTAGATGACACCCGGCTGGTGATGCGGGTGGTCAGCCTGGGGCACGGTGCTCGCAACCGGGCCGGCCTCAAGGTGCGCCAGCCGTTGGCCCAGGCCCTGGTCAAGACCCGCAACCAGGACGAAGAAAAGAGCCTGCGCCGTCTGGAGGAACAGGTGCTCGATGAGCTAAACGTCAAAGAGGTGGTATTCATCTCTGAGGTGGGCCAGGTAGCCGAGCATCAGATCAGTCCCGTGCCGAGCCTGCTGGGCAAGAAATATGGCCCCCTCTTCCCTCGCATCCGAGAGGCCGTGGCCGCCCTGGAAGCCGCCGGCCTGGCCCATCGCCTGGAGCGTGAGGGACAGGTGGAGTTGGAGGTGAACGGCCAGATGGTGACCCTGCTGCCCGAAGAAGTAGAGGTGCGCCTGAAGGCCAGAGAAGGCTATGCCCTGGCCGAAGAAGCCGGTTACCTGGTGGGAGTCAGCACCACCCTCAGCGACGAATTGCTGCAAGAGGGGCTGGCCCGCGAACTGGTGCGCCGCATTCAGACCTTGCGTAAAGAGGCCGATTTCCGTATCGAAGCAGAGATCACCACCTACTATCAGGCCGGCCCGCGCCTGCAAAAGGTGTTAACCACTTACGGAGAATACATCAAACAAGAGACCCTGTCCACTGCTCTGCTGGATGAGCCAGCGCCGGCCGAAGCCCGGCAAGCCGCCGTGGTGATTGGGGGCGAGGAGGTCAACCTGGGTCTGGTACCCGTAGGTTAAATGACGCCTGACCGTCAGTCAAGCGCCCGCTTGAAACGTCCCCTTTTCATTTGCTTTTTTATCTGTAATGGAGTACAATAGGAGCCACCAGAGTCACGGGGCGGCCTTCCAATATCATGTTAAGGGTTACCTGCTTGTAGCTGACGGAGCTGACTCCTTCGGCCAGCCAGCCGAGGGTATCTCCATGGCAGATCAAGTATGGTAATCCGGGGAGGTGTTAAGGATGGCTGATAAAAATCAAATAGAGGAGCGGCTAAAAGGGCGGTTGGAGGAAGAGCACGCCCGGTTGCGAGAAGAGATCGGCCAGTTGGGTACCGGGGCGCGGGAAAACCTGGGCTATGGCAATCACATGGCCGACGACGCCACCGAAGCTTTTGAGCAGGCTAAGAACCTGGCTCTGCGCAGGAATCTGGAGCGCCTTCTGGAGCAGGTAGAAAACGCCCTGGAAAAACTCGGCCAGGGGACTTACGGAGTATGCGAACGATGTGGACAGAGCATTGATCCGGCTCGTCTGAAGGTTATTCCTTACGCCAATCTGTGCCTTGATTGCCAACAACGCCGGGAGAGAAAGTGATGGACGTTATTCCTCGCCTCACCACAACGGACCAGGGTAGTCAGCTTCGATCAGGGATGGAGAACGAGGGAGTGAGACCGTCAGCAGACAAAGCAGATACCGGCAAATGGAGAAAGGCTGTCCTCCCGCTTGTAGCGGCCCTCACCCTGGCCGTCGATCAGATCAGCAAATATCTGGTCTTGACCAATTTGAGGCCAGGAGAATCCTGGAATCCTATCGCGTCTCTGAAACACTGGGCAAGTATCACTTACGTGACCAACACGGGAGCGGCCTTCGGTCTGTTGCCTGAACAGGGTCTTGTTTTCATTGCTATTGCCATTATCGTGGTAATAGCTATTCTGGTCTACTATCGTTATCTGCCCACAGACCAGTGGTTGATCAAGATCTGTCTGGGGCTACAATTGGGAGGAGCTTTAGGGAATCTGGTAGATCGGTTACGCTCCGTCCTGCTCGCCGAGGGCAGCCTTATAGACCGCTTCCGCCACGCCTGTGTTATTGACTTCCTCGATTTTAAAATCTGGCCCGTTTTCAACCTGGCCGATAGCGCCATCGTATTGGGGGTAGTTATTCTGGCTTACTATCTATTGCGGGATCGAAGCGTGGAGAGCGGGAACGAAAGAGAGCAACCAGATGGCGGACAAAGGGAGCGAAGCTGACCAGCAGGATGAGCAGAAAACGCATGGTGAGCGCAGCGCCCTATTGCATAGGGCCGCTGACTACTACTACCGTCAGCGAGGCAGGATGCAGGTGACGGCCAATAAATACCGAAAAGGGTTCGCCCAGTGGATCAAGGCCCGGCTTTTGGGGCTGGGCGAGCCGAGGAGAGGAGAAAGTAAACGAAGTCTTTCGTTGCGTAGGGTCGAAGCCAAATATAACCTTAGTCAGCGCAAAAGAGCGCAGCCTGAGCGGCAGTCGGTGGAGATCAGAGAGTGGGGCCGAGAACGAGTCGCCGGTCTGTTATCCACCGTTGCCGAGGAATCCCCTGACCAGGAAACGTATAATTAAGCCCCTGGATGGCAATCTCTTGACAGATATCCCTGGACACGTGCCCAGGTATTGAGCCTTCCTGCTTCACACCGAGGGCGACCTCGGTATTTTTATACCTGGATGGTGAGGTCTAAAAATCCCGCCGGGGGGTGGGCCGAATGGTCATATCTTCAGGCCGGTCAGGCCAGGGTACGCCCTGGCTGCTTTTAGGAGGCCAATGTGAGAGATGAGGATAAGACAAAAGAGCAACTTATAAATGAATTAACAGAAATGCGCCGCCAGATTGCTGAATTGGAAGCGTTAGAAACCGAGCGCCGGTGGGCGGAAGAGGCGCTCAAGCAGAGCGAAGCTCGATACCGCAGTCTCTTCGAAGATTCTCCCATTTCTCTCTGGGAGGAGGATTTCTCCGCCATTAAAACGTACCTTGACAGTTTACGAGCTTCCGGGGTCAAAGACTTCAGAGCACATTTTGAGCATCACCCTGAAGCTGTGGTTCATTGCGCCGCTATGGTGAAGGTTGTTGACGTCAATCAGACTACCCTGGAGATGTATAAAGCCAGCAGTAAAGAAGAGTTGCAGAATGGTGCAACCGCAGTTTTCAGTGAAGAATCATATAAGCCGTTTAGAGAAGAACTTATTTATATCGCGGAAGGCAAAACCAGGCTCGAAATTGAAACCATCCATCAGACTTTGCGGGGCGACAAAAAGCACGTGGCCTTAAGGTGGTGCGTGGCCCCAGGCTACGAGCAAACATTGTCGAAGGTATTGGTCTCCATCATCGACATCACCGAGCGCAAGCAGGCGGAGGAGGATATCCGCAGGCTCAGCCAGTTCCGGGAAAGCATCATCGATAATGCCAATGTATGGCTCGATGTACTCGACGACAAAGCCAACGTCCTGGTCTGGAACAAAGCCGCCGAGGAGATCAGCGGCTACTCACGCCACGAGGTGGTGGGGCACGATAAGGTCTGGGAATGGCTCTATCCAGACGAGGAGTATCGAACCGAAATTATGGCCGGAGCCGCCAACACCATCGGCAGAAAAGAGTTCGAGACCACAATCCGCTGCAAGGACGGCCATACCAGGATCATATCGTGGAACTCCCGGAAACTGGCGGACGAGAAAGGGGAGCTGATTGGAAGAATCGTAATCGGTCGGGACGTCACCGAGTTCAGGCCGGCGGAGGAGGAGCGAGGAAAAACCGCCGAAGTCGAAATGGGTGATTTGATTAGCATGTGCGCGTCCTGCAAAAGGATACGCGATGAGGAGGACTGTTGGCATCCAATCGAAACCTACATGACAGAATATTGCGACATTCGAATTAGTCACGGTATTTGTCCTGAATGCGCCAGGAAACTTTATCCAGAATTGTTTAAGGATGAGGAGTAGACGGCAGCGGAATCATCTGACAAATGGAAGAGATCATCAGGTTGTGGGTGATGGAGAGCGGTCAACGCCTGGATAAATACATCGCCCAGGAGGTCCCCACTCTATCTCGCGCCACGGTCCAAAAATTGATCAAGGGCGCTCACATCACCGTTAACGCTGAACTGTCCAAGGCCAGCTACAGAGTCCAGACCGGGGACGTTATTCATGTCCGCGTGCCGGTCGTCGAGCCGGTGGTGGTGCGCCCCGAACAGGCCCCGCTGGATATAGTTTACGAGGATGATGATCTCATCGTGGTGAATAAGCCGGCAGGCATGGTCGTTCACCCGGCCTATGGTCATCAGGCCGGCACTCTGGTCAACGCTCTCCTGGCTCATTGCCCCGCTCTGGCCGACGAGGGCCAGAATGAGCGCCCAGGCATCGTGCATCGTCTGGACAAGGACACCTCGGGCCTGATCATCGTGGCTAAAAATGAAAGCAGCCGTCGTCATCTACAGGGCCAGTTCAAGCGGCGAGAGGTCAAAAAAGTATATCTGGCCCTGGTGGAAGGCCAGCTTACGCCCCGGCGAGGAGCCATCGAGGCTCCCATTGGCCGGGACAGGCGTCAGCGCAAACGGATGGCCGTAGTCAGAGAGGGGCGAGCGGCCTGTACCGCCTATCGGGTGGTGGAATACTTCGCTAACCACACTTTGCTCGAAGTGGAACCCAAAACGGGACGCACCCATCAGATCCGTGTGCACCTGGCCTTTATCGGCCACCCTGTAGTCGGGGATGCCGTCTATGGCTTCCGCAAGCAGCGCCTCAAAGTCCCGCGTCAATTCTTGCACGCCTCATACCTGGGTTTTCGCCGCCCGTCCGACGACCAATACCTGGAGCTACAGGTTAGCTTGCCGCCCGACCTACGGCAGGTGTGGGATAAACTGCGGGCCGAGCAGCGCATCTATGGAGTCCCTCCGCTCGGTTAGTAGTAACGACTTAAGTCGTTACTACTAATTTTTTATATGTAAAAGGGTTCACCGTCTGTAATCGGATATGGAGGGCACCGCCCCGTGGCGCATAATCTTCACCACCTCGGCGATAATAGAGACCGCGATCTCAGCCGGGGTCTCGGCCCCGATGTCCAGGCCAATGGGAGCGTAGACCCGCTGTAATTTCTGCCCAGGCAGGCCTCGCTCTTCTTCCAGGAGTTGGAAAACAGCCGCCACCCGCCGACGGCTGCCGATCATGCCGATGTAGGCCGCTGGCGAGTCGAGGATTTCCAATAGACAGGTCACGTCGTGCTGGTGCCCCCTGGTGATGAGCACTACATAGGTGTTCTCATCGATGGGAAAATGGCGCAGGGTTTCCTCAAAATGGGCGGCGATGACCCGATCGGCCGGCGGAAACCGCTCTTTGTTGGCCAGGCTGGCCCGGTCGTCGAGGACCACCACCTCGAAATCGAGCAGTTTGCCCATCTGAGCCAGAGGGACGGCGATGTGCCCGGCCCCCACGATGAGCAAGGTGGGCGGAGGGCGGTGCACTTCGACGAAGACCTCTACCTTCTGACCCGCTATCTCGTATTCGAGCAGACGACACTCCCCCTCTTCCAGAGCCAGACGGGCCTCCTCCAGGATGGTGGATTCCATCTGGCCCAGACCCAGGTTGCTCACCGGCTGCTGGTCGAGCCAGATCAGAGCCTTGTTGGTGAGACAGCCTGCCTCCTCGCCTGTGGCCGACACGACGGTGAGCAGAGCCATCGATTTGCGCTCCTCTATCGATTGGAGCAGCCACCTTACTAACTCTTGACAGCCAGGAGGGGGCCAGGTCTCCACGAAAATGTCCATCGCGCCTCCACAGACGCCCTGGCTTTCCATGGAAATCTCTCCGGCCAGGTCCGCCTGGACGATCAGGGCTTCTCCTGTGGCTATCACGTCCAGGGCGGCGCGCATCACCTCCGCCTCGCCACAGCCCCCGCCCACCGTGCCCACGTGCTGACCCTGGGGGTGGATGATCATCTTGGCCCCTGTCTCACGGGGCACCGAGCCTCTGGTGCGGATCACGGTAGCTATGGCTACCGTCTCTCCACGGTCTGCGAACTCGATCAGTTTGCGGTAGATGTTTTCCAACTTGTCACTCCTTGCATAGCGATTCAGGACGGCCAGCTATTAGCCGTTACGCTGAGGTCATCGTGAAGGCCGTGAAGGCCCACCTTCCTCACCTCCGCCGCCTCCTGCGTCCCAATGGAGCACACGGGGCTTGCCAGCCAGGCCCGTGTCTCCCTCAAATACTTTCTGGTTGCCTTCGTAGTGCCCCCTGATGATGCCGATCTCCCAGGTGTAGGGGCCCGGCTCCCAGGTTTTCCAGTTGTTCTTGGACAGTTCATATTCAAGCTCCTTGGTCCAATCGACGAAGACGGAATCTGGCTTACCCTGCGGCTTAATCCTGATATCAAAATATTCGTTGGGGGCCAGCTCGTAGCCACAGACCCATTTCAGGACGATTGAACCTCCGCTGAAACGATGGCCGTCCTCCGGCTCCACGGCTTTCGGAGACTGTCCGACCTCCAGAGTCGGGGAAGGCGTGGGCGTGTCCGTCGGCGTCGGGGTATCGGTGGCAACCAGAACGACCACGACAGGTGTGTCCGTGGAGATGGGTGTATCCGTCGGGGCAGGCGTGGATGTGTCTGTGGGGATGGGCGTCTCGGTGGCCGATGGGGTGTTGGTGGGAGCCTGAGCAGTCATGGTAGCGGCGATGGCGGCCATGGCGGCCTTCTGAGTAGCCATAGAGTCAGGCGTGATGGTGGGGGTGGGGGTATCTGTCGGGGTGTCCGTCGATGTGGGCGTCAATGTCGGCATGTCCGTAGGCGTTGGCGTCAAGGTGGACGTATCCGTCGGAGCAGGCGTGGATGTGTCTGTAGGGATAGGCGTCTCGGTGGCCGTTGGGGTGTCGGTGGGTATCAGCGTCAAGGTTGGGGTATCTGTTGGTTCAGGCGTGGCCGTGTCTGTGGGAATGGGCGTCTCGGTGGTTGTTGGGGTATTGGTGGGCGCTTGAGCAGTCATGGTAGCGGCGATGGACGTTTGAGTGGCGGCAATGGCGGCTTTAATGGCCGCTTCGACCGTCAAAGTGGCGGCCAGGGCTGCTTCCTGAGTAGCCATGAGGTCAGGCGTGAAAGTCGGGGTGGGGGTATCCGTCGGCGTCGGGGTAGGGGTATCTGTTGGCGTGTCGGTCGGGGTGGGCGTGAGGGTTGGAGCTTCGGCAGTCATGGTGGCATAGAGTTCCAGGGCAATAGCTTCCCTGGTGGCCTCGACATCGGGCGTATCGGTCGGCCAGGGCGTCCTGGTGGGCGTGGCCGTTGGGGTATCGGTAATCACCGGCGCGGCGGTGGGTTGAAGTTTTGGCGTGGCGGTCGGGGTGGCCGTATCGATGCCTGTAGGCGTGGAGGTCGGGGCTTTGGCGGTCATGGTAGCGTTGACTACAAGGGCAAGAGCCGTCCCGGTAGCCTCCACGTCGGGCGTGTTGGTGGGCGTGGATGTATCTGTTGGAGTGTTGGTGACGGTGGGTGTGTTGGTGGGCCGGGGTGTTTCCGTCGGTTCTGGGGTAGGGGATGGACTCGGCAGGCTTGTGGCCGACGAGGTAGCCAGAGCTATCGGTGGGGCCGTGGCGGTGGGGCCGGCTACAACGACCGCCGTCGGGGGGGCAAATATCTTTCCCCCCGAAGCCACCCATACGGCCATCCCTGCCCCAGTCAGCAACAACAGGATGACCACCAGGGCCAAAGCCCAGAGGGTTATCTTTTTACCAGGCGGGGGCGCCGCTGCCTTTGCAGCTATCGTCTCCATTTTGGCTATCAGGTCTACCTGGGGCGCGGCTTTGGCTTCCGCCACCGTCTTCTCCAGGGCCTCGACCAGGTCTTCCACTTTCTGATAGCGGTCAGCCGGCTCCTTGGCCAGAGCCTTGCAGATCACCTTTTCTACTGCTTCAGGCAAACGGGGGTTAAAGTGGCGTGGCGAAGGCAAGGTCTCAGTCATGTGTTTTAACACCACCGCCAGAGGGGCCTCGGCCTGAAAGGGCACCTGGCCCGTCACCATCTCGTAGAGCACTATCCCCAGAGAGTAGATGTCGCTTCGAGCATCCACGTACAATCCCTGACCCTGTTCCGGCGACATATAGGCCGGCGTGCCCACGCTCGTCCCGGTGGCTGTTAACTGGCTGCCGCCTCCCACCATCTTAGCCAGCCCAAAATCAGCCAAAAGCGGCCAGTCTTCCCTCAGCATCAGGATATTGGCCGGTTTGATGTCGCGGTGGATTATTCCTTGCTTGTGGGCATAGGCCAGGGCGTCGCCCATCCGGCTGATGACGTTCACCACCGTATCCAGGTCAAGGGGCTGGCCCAGTCGCTCCTTGAGGGTGCCCCCTTCCACGTACTCCATAGCCAGGTAGGTGAGGTCTTCCTGCTGACCGTAGTCGTGGACGGTCAGGATATTGGGATGGCGCAAGTTAGCCACCGCTCTGGCCTCACGTCGGAAACGGGCCAGAAAGGTACTGTCCCGACCGAGAGTAGCAGGCAGAACCTTGATGGCTACGTAACGCCCCAGGTCGGGCTGGAAGGCTTTATAGACATCGCCCATTCCCCCTCGACCGATGGGCGCTTCAATGCGGTACCGTCCCAGCGTGTGGCCTACCAGGCTGCGCTCTGCCTGTGCCTGTTGGATCTGGGCCTCTTCGAGCTTGTCCAGGGCGTCCTCATAGTCAGGGTTGTCGGGCGGCACCTGGCTAAAAAACTCGATGGCCTGTCCCCATTCACCAGCCTCCATCGCGGCCAGGCCCTGCTCGTACATGGGCAGGCGTGCTCTCTCCGCTTCCCTGGCTACTACCCTCTGGCGCGCCCTTTCCATGTCCGAGGACGTCACCTGGTAACCCAGAATAGAGCCTAATATGCGCCTGAAATCTTCCCGCCAGGGCTCGATGTCCCTGACCTGCCCCGTCTGATAGCTCAGATACTCCAGGCCCTCTTCCTCTGCGCCTTCGCGCTCGTTCAGGAAAAAGACATCCTCCTCCCAGGCGACAAGCAGAGGATGCAGGCTCAATAGAGGAACGGCGCGGCCCTCATCGCACAGGTAGAGCCGCTTTGCCGGCCGGAGGTCATTCCCGTCCCTGGCTACGTAGGGACTCCTCACTCTGGAAGGTGGGACGCAGCCCATGAATTCAAGCATATCGTGGATATACTTTCCCTGCTCGCTCCGAACGTCCTCCACGTAAACCAGACGGTGATCTTTCAGGAAATCCAGAACGGCCAGGGTCTCCTCCAGGGCCGCCGATAAGAGCTTGTTCACGCGGGCGCAGTGCGACTCGGTCAGACCTCCTTCGACCAGGACTTTATCGCGATAGCTCTCCATCCTGTCGAAGAAATCCCGTAAAGACAGGGCGGTTACGCTGCTATCCGTGCGCCCCTCAAGGAAGTTCCTGACGGTGTTGTAGGCCCCGGCCACAGCAGGCAGATCGAGCCTTTTCTCGAAGTAGGCTTCGTACAGGGCCGGGATAAACAATGCTTCTTTTTTGCCAGCCCAATTGTAATAGCTCAAAATCTCACGCAGGAAGCCGTTCCAGCGGTTGAAGGAAGGTCGAACCAACCCTTTGAGGGTTTGATTGACCCGCCTGTCGTCTATCCCATCGCTCAGATATTGCGAAATGGTCAGCGAAGCTAGATATTTAAGCGTTACCTCGAAGAGTTTGAGGTGCTTATCGTGAGCATCTAAAATATCCCTGGCGTTGTAAGCTTGATGATAAATCAGGGCGATAGGATAGGGATAATGATAGCGAATCTCATCTCTACTTTCCATCACCTTCCCCGTTTCCACTCCAACAACGACTAAAGTCGTTACTACAAGCTATCAAAAGCTGTGTGGCGGAGTACTACGCTTTACAATCGGGCTACTTTAGGGGCCAGGCCCCTACGTTATTCCTTGACCACCTCCAGCACTCCGCCGCAATTTGGGCACTTGTGCAGCGGCTCCCGGACGCTATACTCGTTGCCGCAGTAGGGGCAGCGGCGCACCACCTTGCTCTCCGCCAAGCCAGGGAAAAGGTAGACCTCTTTATCGCCGCGCCGTTCGGGGTGAGCCAGGCCGCGCTCCTTCAACAAGGCCAGGGCGTCCAGGGCTGCTTCGGTGGGGGCCTTCAACTGGCCCACGATCTGAGCCAGGGTGATCTCAGCCTGACCGCTCCGTCGGGCCAGTTCGGTGATGCGGTCGGCCAGGCGGCCAGGCCGAAGCTCGCTGGCGCGCCGCCAGGTCAGGCCGCTCCAGGCCGCCATAGCGCCGCCGACCACGATCAGGGCCAGGGCCAGCCACAGCCTGGAAGGCTGATTGGCCGCCGCGCACAAAAAGAGCAATCCCACAGCCAACATCAGCACGGCCACCAGAAAAGCGATGACGATTAGCGCTTGTTTCATTTCCTTGACCTCCCTCGTCCCTTCCAGGCAGAAGTGGCCCCGGTCAGAGCTTGACCCAGACTTTGGAACATATTCTCGATAGCTTCGGGCTTCAGTTCGCCGCCCATAACCGCCTCAAAGAGAGCGATGAACTCCCTGGGATGAGCGCACAGCCTGGCCTCGTCCTGCACCTGCTGGCGCAGGTTGTCCCATTGTTCGTGGAAGCTCATCACCTCCGAGGTCACGTTGACCCTCAGTTTTGGCAGATAGGCGCTGTGCATACGCTGCTCTCTGATAAGAGCGTTCACGCTTTGTCGCATGTTGACCATGCCTTTGCGCACTCCGCTCAGCAGGGCGATGAGGCCCGCCGCTTTACCCAGGCTTTCCTGGTAATCGTCGGTCTGGGTGTTCAGCCTTGTCATGGCCTCTATCTCGCCTCGCAATTCCTCGTCCGAGCAGGCCGCCGGGGTCTTCAACTCGTCGAGGACGTGATAGGCAGCCCTCCTCATAGCCAGAGCTTCCCGCTGGCCCTCGTCTTCCAGGTAGGATAACTCTTCCCGCAACTGGGCCAGCTTCAGACTGGCCTCCTGCCACCGGGCCTGTAGCTTTTGCTCCTGGGCGGTGAAGTCTTTTTGGGCCTCCTGCCACTCCTGGCGCACCTCTCGCAGATTTTTGCGCAACACCATCAACTGGCCGACGATCTGCTGACGCTGGCGGTCGAGGCGTGAGATGGTCAAAAAGTTGACGACCACCCCCAGACAGCCGGATAGACGGGCTATCTCGGCGTTGAGCCGTTCCAGTTCGGCCTCCAGCTCAGCGCGTTCGGCTTTGTAACCTTCCTCTCGCTCGTTCAGGCGGGGGTTAAGCTCGCGGATGGAAGATTTCTCGGCCTGAGACTGGGCCAGCAGCTCGTCGCTCTCCGCCTGGGTGGTGGGGATGAGCGTTTCCCGCAACTCGACCAGGCGTTGAGCGATGCGCCCCCGTTCGTCCACCGCTTGCTGCTCGATCTGGTCCCTCAGCTCCGGCTCCACAGCTTCCAGGCGCTCGACCACCTTTTCGCTCAGACGACTCAAGGTGGCGTCGTGCCGCTCCTTGAACTCCTGGTAGGCGCTGTTGAAGCCGACCTGAATCTCCTCGACTTCCTGCTCTATAGCCTCGATCTTGGCGATGTTGCCCTCCAGGAAGTCCTCCACTTTCTCCAATGATAGGGCCATATTCTTTTCCTCCCCTTGACCGCAGACCCTTTGGGTTTTAGAAACCCGAAGGGTCGGCGGTCATATCTGCTTCCAAAGTGCCAGGCACCTACGTTTCGCTGCTATCTCAACTGACGCCCACGCCCTTCACCCGTCCCAGGTAGCGCCGTTTGACGCGCCAGGCCAGCCGTTCCCAGGCTGTGGTGGGGGCCATGTGGGGGGCGATTTCGGCAAAGGCGCCCTGCTCGTCCCAGTAGAGGGGACAGGCCCCGCAGCATATAGCCGCCAGTTCACAGGTGGCGCACCCCGGCGGCAAAAATTCCTTGTTGCGCCAATAGCGGGCGGTACGCCGTTCCCAGATGAGGGCAAAATCTTCTTTGAGCAGATTGCCCACCCCCTCCGCGAAGCTGGAACAGGGCAGCACCGTTCCATCAGGGGCGATGGACAACAGCCCCTCAGCCGCCGAACAGGACTGGGAACCCAGGCCATGCTGCACGGGATTGAAGAGGCAATAGGGCAGCGGCGAATACCAGACAAAGCGCATCCCCCGTTGGTTGGCCCGCTCCTTGAGGGCCGGGATGATTTCGCCTATCTCGTCGTAGCCGATGTCGGGCACGCCTACCGCCCCGCCGGTGCGGATGACCATATTCATGGACAAATATTCCTGGCTCATGTCGGCCAAAAGGTCGATGAGGGCCGCTAGAGCCTGGCGGTTGAGGCGGTTGATAGTGGTGTTGGTGTGGGTGTGGATGCCCGCCGCTTTGAGGTGGCGGACGCCCTGCACCGTCTTCTCGAAGGCTCCCTGGTGATTCACTACGGCGTCGTGCACTTTAGCTTCCCCGGCCTCCAGGCTGATCTGGGCCGAATCCAGCCCGGCCTCGGCCAGACGGGCCACGAAGCTTGGGTCGGCGCAGCGGATGCCGTTCGAGATCAGGTTGACGCGCATGTTCCTGTCTTTGGCGTGTTCGATCAGTTCTGGAAGATCGGGGCGCAGGGTAGGCTCGCCGCCGGTGAAAGACACGGTGGGCACGCGGGCCTGATCCACGATTTTATCGATGATCGCTTTGACCTCAGCGGCGCTCATCTCCGGCACCTGGCGGCCTCTGTCCGGCGAACTGGCGTAGCAGAAATAGCAGCGGTTCTGGCAGCGGTAGGTCAGGGCGATCTCGGACAGGACGGGATATTTGCGCTGGTGGCTGCCAAAGGGGGTGCGGCGCAAAGCTGGCGCGCAGCCCTCCCTATCCTGGAGCAAAAACGCCACGCTCTTGAGCAGCTTGTCCAGGTCCTCCACGATGCGCTCCGGGGGCACGTGGTAACGCTCGGCCAACTCGGTCACGAGCCTGCCCACGTCCAGGGGGCGCTCGTCGTACAACCGCTTGAGCATCACGGTGGCCGTTTCGTTCAGGTAATGCACGCGGTTGGGCCGCAGGATGATCAGCTTATCCTCCGGGCGGACGAAAATGTAATCGCGGGTGCTTTCCACAAAACTGGTGGCGAATTGTTGCAAGCGATCGTTCATGATTATACCTTTTGGCTGCGAATGGTATGACTATTTCCAGATGACGGGCAGGTAAACCTCGGGCGGTCCCGTCTGCACCGTGGTGGTGACCGCACTGCCCAGGCCGGTATTAACCCCCTGAGTGCTGGTTACAACCCGGTAGGCATCGTTGGTGATAAGCGTACCACTGGGCACCTGCCCGACCGTGACCACGAAGGTCAGGCTTATGCTCTGCCCCTTGCTGATAGTCAGGCTCGACCAGGTCACGTCGTTGCCGGCCAGCGTGCCTCCCTGGCCGATAGAGGCGCAGCAGGTGGTGTCGGCGGGCACGGTATCGGTCACCACCACTCCAGTAGCGTCTGCCAGTCCGCCGGTTTCGTCCACCTTGATGGTATAGGTCAGCAAGCCGCCGGGAAGCACCTGGGAGGGCGCGCTCTTGTTGATGTTCAACTGAGGCACAACCACCTCGCTATACCAACTCTCATTACCACCAGTCTGGTCGTCGGTGCCGTCGGCGTCGGTGTCGTAGGCGGTGATGGAAATGTAGTAGTGGGTGCCCGGAGAGAGGCCGGTGAGGGCGAAATTGGTCACGTTGCCCATGTCAATGGGAGAATCGCCCTCATTGAGCCCGGTGCCGCTGTAGGGGAAGCCAGAGTCAGTATCGTAGTAGACCTTGTACCCGGCCACGTCGCTTTCGGGGTTGGGGGACCAGCTCAAGGCGATGGAGGTACCGCTGGGAGCGGCGACCAAGCCGGTGGGTGGGGAGATAGGAGCGTCAATATTGTGAGAGCTAAGATAGGGGGTATAATCCACCACACCCTGCGCAGTGTCGTCAAACCAGTCCCAGATACGGGTCATTATTTGAGCTGAGTCGGCCGTTCCCCACCAATTATTCTCGGCATTCACGTCGGCTGTGCCCTGAGCGTTGCTGTTGTAAAGGTCACAGGCTGTATTATTGTAAACGTTGTTAAAATTGAAGTTAGGATGGCCCAGGATACGCACCCCTCCTCGGTTAGTTCTGGACGCGTTATTGTACAGGATCGTGTTACTGATGACGTCCGTTGCATTGGAGTGAACAATTCTAACCCCACCATAGGCCGAGACGTTATTGAGAATGGAATTGTAGCTGATGGTTGCCACCTGGTAGTTGTAAACTGAATAAATTCCCCCTCCCCCGATGTTGCCAACGATGACGTTATGGCTGACTGTGGCCTCTGCAGCACCGGGAATCCAGACTCCCGCTCCGGAGGTGTCAACGATGATATTGTGGGTGATGGTCACTGCACCACCGATAGTAATTCCACTGTGACTGCCAGAAATGACATTGTGGTCAAATGTGGCTGTTGGGCTGTAGATCGAGACTCCCATATAGTTATCAACGAAGGTGTTGTCGCTAATCGTCGTTGCGCCACCACCAACGGAAAGGCCCTCTCTGCCATTATTGCTGATGACACTGTGGCTAATCTCAATTACTCCGTTGCTGTCCACGGTGATGCCGTATTCCCCGTTATCAGTTATCGTGTTGTAGGTCATCCTTGGAGCCCCGTTGTTGAAAACCCAGATGCCGGCGCTGGCGTTGTGGCGGATGGTAGTGTGGTCTATGAAGGGCGAAGAGGCGTCAACACGCAGAGAAGCGTCATTGCTGACAAGGGCCCCACCCGCGTACTCGATGACAGTGTACTGGATGATCGAGCCGCTAACGTAGTTCCCTCCGGCGTCATACGAGGCATCCACGCTGGTATCAGTGAACAGGATGTAGCCCCAGTCACCACCACTAGGTGTACCAGCGTTGGAAGTGAAGGTGATGGGACTACCGCTTGTGCCCATAGCGATCAACTGGCCGTCAATCTGGAGGATATAGTTCCCGTCAAACTTCACCTGCACGCCCGGCTGGATAGTCAGAGTCACCCCCGCTCCCACCTGCACGTTACAGGTGACGATGTAAGGGCTGCCGGAGAGAGTCCAGGTGGTGTTGCTGGAGATCGGTCCACAGACATTAGTGGCGTGGACGAGAGGAGGGTTTATAGCGAGCATCGGCCCCAGGAGGGCCACGATGATGAGGATGCGAAGGAACGGGTGCATCCATCGAATATGTGTAAACCTTTTGTTCATCATACTTCCTCCTTTGTGTGAGAATTGGAAAATGGGAAGCTTCCGCGCCTCAAAAACTGCTCACGCAGGCGCTATGGCAGGCGCTATGGCAGGCCGAATGGCACACGCAGGCCGAATGGCAGGCGCTATGGCAGTTGGAGTGGACGCAGGCCGAATGGCAGGCGTCGTGGACGCAGGCGCTATGGCAGGCTGAGTGACAGGCGCTATGGCAGGCGTCGTAGCCCAGAACCGGAGCGGCGATCCCTTCCACCGCCTCGGCCACGGAAGCGGCGGCCTCTTCCGCTCTGCTGGCTATGTCCGAGGACACGCTTTCCAGCATCCCGGCCATCTGGTCGGCGGCGGACACTATGGGTATTTCGCCGACCGCCGGGGGTTGGGGCATGGCCGGGCGTCCGGCTACTGGCCTGGGGGCGGTGGGCCGGTAGTTGCGGGACAGGATGATCCAGGGCATGAGCACGTGATCAGGTTCCCGGCGCTGGACGGGGGAGGCGCCACGATACCAGTCCCAGGCTTCGTCGGCCCGGCGGGTGTAGGTTTCCCGCGTGGCCTGGGGGTCGGCGTTCCACATCTTGGCCTGCAAGCGGGCGGAGAGCAACTGAAGAACGCGGTCGATGACCGGCGAGGGCAGCGTGCCATCGTCGGCGATGCCTTCCACCAGAGCTTGTTCGTAATCCTCCAACTTCTGATCGGGGTCAGTTACTTCCAGTTGGAGGGGCTTCTTGTTGAGCACAGTCAGGACGCCGCGCTGCACCAGGCTCATGATGATCAGGGTGATGACCTTGGCCCGGTCGCCGATGTAGAGGGCCGCTTCTATGGCGTCCAGGTCGGGCACCAGGCCCGGCTGCTCGTAGGTCTCGATCTCGATCTCCGGGGACTCGTACTCCTGCGGGGCCGCTTTGGGGGCGGCCAGCCGGAAGGCGAAGAAGACGACGCCGCCTGCCAGACCCAACCCCAGGAAGCCGAAAAGGGCCAGGAAGGGCCACAGAGGTCTTTCGGGAGGCGGTTGGGCCGTCTCCAGGGGGGCCAGGTCTTCCTCTTCGGTTGGGGCCGCCACGCCGGGCGCAGGCGTGGGAGTGGCAGGGGTGGAGAAGTAACGCCCCGGAACGTAGAGCTTGGGCATGAAGTGATACTTGACCGGGACGTTGCTCTTGGAGATGTAGACGGACAGCCAGTTTTTGCCTGTCGTCTCGTCGGGGGTGGGATAGTAAACCCAGCGGTCGAAGGAAGAAACCACCTTGTTATCCACAGCGATGCCCGTTTTATCGACCAACTGGTCGGTCACCTGCTCCGGCTTCGTGACCTCGGCCGGCAGCTCGATGGGCAGGATGAAGGTCACGATCTGTTCGCCAATCGGCAGGCTCCATTGGATGGGCGCCCAGGCCAACACCCGGAAATCCTGGCCGTCGCTGGTGGTTACGTCCAGAGGGCGGTTCACCTTGTACTGGATGTGGACGGTGTAGGTTTGGCCCGCCCTGGTATTCATGCCAAACTCCACCCGGTAATGGTCGCCGCCCAGGCTGACCATCTTCACCGTTTTCTTTTGCCCATCGCCGTATTCTATGTAAGCCCCCACAATCTGGTGGCCGGGATCGAGAGGCCCCATGTCGCTGATTCTATCCCGCGAATCGACCTCTAAAAAGGTCAGCCGGTATTTCACGTCGAGATGGCTGTTTTCCAGGATTGTCACCTGGGATTCAACCTTGGTGATAGTCGGGGCCGCCATCCCCGCTCCCTCGACCCATACCAGAACCAGCATGAGGGCCGCCAGTAGCAGGCCGCCGATGCGGGCTAATTTAGCCATGATGCACCTCCCTTTTCCATTTATCCTCAGATGCCTGGCACTACTATGAAACTGAAAAGATCAACAGCGAACGGTAGAATTGAACGAACACTGGCAGTGCTATCAATAGAACAGATATTCTGCTCCCCAATAGAATATCTGTTCCACCCTCAGTGTACTACATCTGGCGCAAAATGGCAAGCTCAGACCCGCCAGACAATGGCGCTAAAGTATTTCCCCTCCAGGCTGTCGTTGCTTATTGCGTCTGTAGGTTTCATCCGGGCGTGTGAAAAACGGATCAGTTCGTTAAATTCTACTGTTCGCTGTTGATCGTTTTTCATACAACTTCCAAAGTGCCAGGCACCTATATTACTCTTCCAGCAGCATCGTCAGTTGGCGAGCGGTATCCACTGCCTGACCCTGCCAGTGATTGTTGGCGAAGGCGAAGGTCAGCCTGGACTTTTCGGCCAGGGACTTGATCTTTGGCCCCCACTCGGCAAGCTCCTGGTCGCTGTAAGTGTAATCGTACCGTTCCCAGGCGTGCTTATGTTTCCACCATTTCCGGGCGTTGCGGCCATGGAAACGCACGTAAGATACCTCGGTGGTGGCTTCGGCCACAGGAGGGATGAGACCTTTGAGAGGCGGCTCATCGACGCAGCAGAACCCCAGGTCGTTCTCCCGCAGCAGCTCAAAGGTTTCGGGCCGGAGCCAGCGGGCGTTACGGAATTCGACCACGACGGGCAGGTCGCCTAGCTTCTGGCGACAGAATTTGAGGTAGTCGCCGTTCTCCGGTGTGGCGTGAAAGGAGTAGGGAAATTGGGCCAGGACGCAGCCCAGCTTGCCGGCCTGGATCAGAGGAGCCAGGCCAGCCACAAAGCGGGCGAAAATGGCCTCCAGGTTCTCCCGTTCGCTGTTCTCTCGTTCGTGGGTCAGGCCCCGATAGGCTTTGAGGGTGAAGAGAAAACCGTCGGGCACTTTAGCGGCCATCCGGGCCAGGATGCGGGCCTCGGGCAGACTGTAGTAGGTGAAGTTTAACTCGCAGGTTTTGAACTCGCGGGCGTAGAAGTCCAACCACTCACTTTGGGGCAGGTCGGCGGGGTAGTAGGGACCGACCCAGTCCTTATAACTGAAGCCGCTGGTTCCAATTAGAATCATCTATCACCTCGGTTAATCATATCTTCTTCGTCCAACACTTCTTCAAAAGGCTGCTCCTCCAGCACATGGCGGGAGCGGCCTCCGCCCTGGTCAGGGCCGATGACGCCCTGCTCTTCCATCAAATCGATCAGGCGGGCGGCGCGAGGGTAGCCGATACGCATCCGCCGCTGGAGAAAGGAAGCCGAAGCCCGGCTATGTCGTCTCACCAGGGCGATGGCCTCCTCCAGAAGCTCGTCCTCTTCCTCTTCTTGCGCCAGGTCACGCCAGGGGTAAGGCTCTCTTTCTTCGAATATCGTCGCCCCGGTTTTACTGCGCCAGAAGGCTACTAGGTGATCGATCTCCCGGTCGGAGACGAAGCAGCCTTGCAGCCTGACCAGTTTGCTGGAATCCGAAGCCATGTATAGCATATCCCCTCGTCCCAGCAGGGTTTCGGCCCCTGTCGAGTCCAGGATGACGCGGGAGTCTACCTGAGAGGTGACGGCGAAGGAAATGCGGGCCGGGAAATTGGCTTTGATCAGTCCGGTCACCACGTCCACGCTGGGCCGCTGCGTGGCGATCACCAGGTGGATGCCCGTGGCGCGGGCCATCTGGGCGATGCGACAGACGGCCCGTTCCACCTCGTCGGGAGCGGACATCATCAGGTCGGCCAGTTCGTCGATGACTACCGCTACGTAAGGCAACTGCTCACCTTTCCGTTTTCGGTTACGTTCGCTGTTGTAGTCCTCGATATTGCGCGCTCCTGCCGAGGAGAACAGGCGGTAACGATTATCCATCTCCCGCGTGATCCAGGTCAAGGCCCCCACTACCTGATCCAGCTCCACCACCACAGGGGCTAACAGGTGAGGGATGCCGTTATATTTGGTCAGCTCTACCATTTTGGGGTCGATCATCAGCAGCCGCAGGTGGTCAGGGGTGTTGATGCACAACAGACAGGTGACAATAGAATTGATGCACACGCTCTTGCCCGAACCAGTGGCTCCGGCAATGAGCAGATGGGGCATGGTAGCTAGGTCGGCCGCCACCGACTGGCCGGAGACGTCGCAGCCCAGGGCCACGCCCAGCCTGGACTTCAGACGACGAAAGGCTTTGGATTCCATCACTTCCCGCAAAGAAACCAGGGCTACCTGGTCGTTGGGCACCTCGATGCCCACTATCGGGCGGCCCGGTACGGGGGCCTCGATGCGGATGGGGGCCGCCGCCAGGGCCAGGGCCAGGTCGTTGACCAGGGCGTTGATCTTGCGCACCCTGATCTTAACCCGTTTGGTGCGACCGTCGCGTCTGCGGCGCTCAACGTAACCCGGTTCGACCCCGAACTGGGTGACGACCGGCCCCTGGTTGACCTCCACCACCTTGACTGGTACGCCAAAGCTGTCCAGGGTATCTTCGATCAGTCGGGCCTTACGGCGGGCCTCCGTTTCGTTATACTTCTGGGGCGAGGCGCTGTCCAGGATATCCAGGGGAGGGAGACGAGCGTCGCGCTTCCCGTCCCAGGAGCCGCGTTTCCGTTGGCCTCTGGCGGGCCGGGGAGGCGATGGAGACGAGGGGGGAGGTGAGGGCTGAGAGATGGGATATGATCTCTTCTTTCCACTCTTTTCCCTGGATTCTTTTCTCTCGTCCGACGACAGCCTGACAGGGGGGAACAGCCGCCAGGCAGAGACGGCCAGACCCCGCCCCAGCCTTAAGCCTGCTTTGATCTTTTCCACGGAGAGGTTGAAGATCAAGATCAGACTGGCTCCTGTCACCGCCAGGAGGGCCAGGAAAGCTAACTCCCATCCCATAGTTTCGATCAGGACGGTGCTTAAGGCCCACCCGATGTAGCCGCCGCCTCTACCATCCCTGGCCCATTGCCAGGGCTCCTCAGTCGGGGGAAGAAAATGCAGCAGGGTGAGGCCAACCACCAGAAGAAGTTCCAGACCGATGATCTTTTCCCAGCGCACCTCGGTCTGGGGTTCGAGGTTGCGCTGCAACAAAAGCAGAGCAATAAGCCCTCCACTGACGGTCACGGCGTAAGCTCCCCACCCGAAGGTCTGACGCAGGAAGCTAATCCACCAATCGATCAGAGCGCCGTGGGTCACGGACAGGAGGCCCAGCAGGGTAATGACCGCCAGGGCTAACAGCAGAAGCCCCACGATCTCCCGCTCCAGGGCTCCCCATTGGAGATTATATCGATCTGTAAGGGACCGTTTCTTGGAATTTTTACGGCTCATAGCCATTCAGCCACCAGGTGAGCGGCGCTTTGGAAATACGGATGAATGGAGCAGACACGGATTTCACGGACCGGCCTCCGTTCACACCCTCCGATGAAACCAACCGCAAAGCGCACGAAAAACACGGAGCAGGTTTGCATGGTCGCCCCAGGCGCCTGGGACAATACGGCCCAATCCGTGACCAAAATCCGTGTGGGCTGGTTTCAGGATAGTGCCAGGCACTTTCACACCAAAATCAGGCGTAGGGCTGATAGTCAGATGCGTCAGGCGGTTCTTCCGGGGTCGGCCAGGCCCGTTTCAGGCTTAACCCCAGACGATGACGGGCGCTGTCGATGTTCAGGATACGCACCGTGACCACATCTCCCTCTTTAACCACATTCCGAGGATGCAGAAAATTTCCTTCAGCCAGCTCCGAGATGTGAATCAGGCCCTCCAGACCGTCCTCGACGCGGGCGAAGGCTCCGAAGCTGACCACGTTAGTAATGGTGCCCTCTACCAGTTGTCCTACCTTATAGCGTTTCTGTACTGAGCTCCAGGGATCGGGTTGCAAGCGCTTGAGGCTCAACCCCACCCGTTTTTGCTCTTTATCGACCTTGAGGATATAGACCTCTATCTCATCGCCGACACTCAACACATCGCTGGGATGAGCGACTCGCCGCCAGGACATCTCTGAGATGTGGATCAAACCTTCCACCCCGCCCAGATCGACGAAGGCCCCAAAATTGCATATATTGCTGACCCGGCCATGGCAAGCTGTGCCTTCTTCAAAGGTATCCCAGATATCTTCTGCCGACGACCAACCGTCCGAGAAGGTGGCCCGTTCCGAGAGGATCAGGCGATTCTGATCCTGATCTATTTCAATGATTTTGAGGTCAACGTATTCACCTACCCGGCTGGCTAGTTTTGCTCTCCGTTCCTCGGCGTCCAGGTAACGGGGCAGGTCTATCAGTTGTGAAGCGGGGACGAAACCTTGTAAGCGATTCAATCTGACCAGCAAACCTCCCCGGTTGTAGCCGGTGACCTCCAGCCGAAAGATCTCACCGCTCTCCAGGCTGCGACAGCAAAGGCCCCAATCCTGCTCTAACGAATCTAAGGTATCGGCCAGGTGGTCAGTCTCTCTTTCTTCCCCCAGGGATATCTCTTCCATCCTTGGCCGGGTAGGGTCGGAGACAAACTCGGCTCCAAGCTGTCGTAAAACCTCGGCGTCATCCATAGGGGGTACGGTCTCACCGGGAAATTCCTCCTGGAACAAAAGCGTGTTCCAATAATCGTCATCTAAAGGAGCTTTCCAAAGATTATCATTGTTTTCCATATTTTTGCCTCTTTTACCTTCTACGTCCATATAGCTACTGCATCAAACCAATATCAACCAGACTCTCTCAATCAGGCGCCTCGCTCATCTCACCCCCCTCCAGGGTGGTGATGAGCCTGCTACGACGCTGATTCAGACGATAAGCTCACCTCCTCTCTAAAAATCGGGGTCACATCTCGAAATCAATCGTCGGCCTGTTCCATTTTAGCCAGGGTTTTAGCTACCTCTTCGATGGCTACTCGCTGTTTACGATAAAGATCAGACTCACTCATAGCCAAACGGATGGCGGTATCTCTCACGCTTCGTCCCTGGATGAATTTTAGTTCCAGGATGTTGTACAAAACCCACTCGGCGGCCGTCATGCTCCGCTGGCCCTCGGGCTTGAGCATTTCGATAGCCCGGCTGAGCACCGCCCGCAAAGCTCTGGCCGGGTTGCCGCCGTTTTCCTGCAAAGCCTCCTCTACCACTTTCAGCCTGAGGAGAGGACTGGCGGTCAATTTAGGCCCCCCCCAATAGTGGCTGAGAGCCTCTTTAACCCAGCGGGCGAAATCCGGGGTGTAGAGAGGATGATCGTCGAGTTTTTCCAGCAACAAATCCGGCGAACTGCTATAATGGACGGTGGTAGACCGCCAACGCTGGACACGCTCGATGTCGGGGATGATACCTCGCAGGGCGGTGAAAACCCCCTGTTGCAGATGACGATCCTCCAGGGCCAGCTCGGCTTGACTGACCAGAGTGCCCACGCTCTCCATTTCCGGGGCGGTCAGATCGGGGAGGGAAGCCCGAGCCTCCACCCCCAGGATGCCCAGGGTAGCCTCTCGGGACTTGGTGCGCAGCGGAAGCAGCCAATAGCCATCCTGGACCACGAAATCCTCATTGCCCAGGATTTCCACTTTATCTTCACCTTTATCCTCATAGTCGTCCCTGGTCGTCTCCTCAAGGTTCTTATTTTTGTCGGCCAGGGCTTTTACCAAAGCGGGCAGGTCCCAGTGGGCCAGACAGTGCCGGGGGTCGTGGGGCGAGCCACAGAAAGCTTCCAGATAGGGGCGTCCCCCGGCCATGACCGCCACAAAGCCGATCCGCACCCGCAAAAGCTCACACAGAGCCACCAGGACATTTTCCAGGATTTGCTTGAGGTCGGTGGTGGTCAGCAAGCGTCTATCCAAAGTCTGAATCCAGGTGATCTCCTCTCGATCCTGGCGGTAGATGAGGCGGTCGATGAAAGGTTTGGCTACGTTGATGAAGAGTTGCAGGAGCAGGATGGTGCCCACTACGGTGAAGACCAGCACGGTGTCGCGGGGCAGCCCCAGAACGTACTCCACTCTGGGCACCACCAACATCAGTCCCACCACCCAGATGGCGACGAAAGGTCCACGCAGCAGATAATGGATGAGACTATGTTTAATCACCCGGTCGGGAGTGAGGGCTCCAAAGTAAGCCACACTGTAGGCCATGATCACGATCATAAAGGCCACTCCCACGTTGCCCGCTAACAGGAACAGGTTCAGGGCGGTCTTGGAGAGAGGGCCAGGTATGCTGGCTACTACCAGGTAAGGGAAAACCCCCAGGGCAGGAGCGGTAAAGGACAAAGCCAGATAAGTCATGCGCCGCCGCGAGGTGGAGGTCAGGCACCGTTGACGGGCGTGCCGGATGTTCACAAAGCCCCACAGCACGGTCACGAAGAAATAGACGGCAAACACCCAGAAGAGAGGAGCAGCTTTCAGGTGAGCCGCCTGCGGAGTGTATATCCCATCTTTGACCACGATGTCGGTGAAAATAGCCAGGGAGAGAAGAATCAGGCTGATAAAGTAACTGACCAGGATCGACAGCCGCCGCCAGATAGAGATGGCGTTGGTCGTTTTGAGCAGGGCATCGGAAAAGTGTAAATAAGCGGCCGGCACCAGGGCGATTCCGATCCACTGAAACTTGAGCCAGAAGCCGACGGTGGAAAGAGAACCAACCTGATACAGCACTAACAACACCACGTCACCCACGTAGACCACGATGACGAACGCCAGCAGAGCACAGAAAGCACGGGCCACCTCGCTGCGTAGATTGTGGGTTAGAATGTAGATCAGGAGCGAGAAGGCGGTGATCACTATGGCTGATGAAAGAATCAGATTGCAGGAAGAAAGAATAGCGGTCAAATCTATGTTAAATATGTGCATTATGTGCGTTATTCCTTATTTGCGCTTATCGGTGCTCATCGGCGGTGCCATTTGGTACAAAATACAATTCTCGAAGCTCGTCACTATCAAACCATATTCCACTCTTCATCGTCAATTGGATTGTCCCAGAAATCGAGGCTGGTAGTGGCTGCCAATGTCAGATCGCTGAAGTCATCGGGCGCTTCCTGTGCAATGAAAACAGTCACTCGTGTGCCCTTCGGTAGAGGCACTTTCAGTTCCAGCCGACCGTCATCTTGCACTTCCAACTCATATTTGAAGGCCGGTTGTTGCATTGGTCGCTTTTCCTCCCGAAATCAAGTCCCCTATGTCCTCAAGTGCTGGACGAAGAAAAGGGCGATATCCTGGTTGAGATAGTAACGGTCATTGAAACCACACAAAACAAAGCCGTTCTTTTGATAGAAACAGATAGCCGGATAGTTTTTGGTGTGGGTTTCAGCTATCACCTGTTTGAGTCCCTTTTCGTATCCCCACCGCACCGCCGCCTGGAGCAGAACGCTGCCGATGCCCCGCCGACGGCTCCTTTTGGTCACCACCAGGTTGTTGATCCAGCCCGTCATGTGCCAGGTCTGGACGGTCATATCGATGAAGCCCCGCACTACTCCGCCCTCTTCAGCGATCAGAAAACACTCTTCCCGACGCCAATTCTCCAGCAGATGAGTGTGATCGCGCGGATAGTTGGCCCGCATGGCCCGCGGCAACTTGACGGAGCGAAAGACGACGGCAATCTCCCCTTCTTTCTCCTGACTCTCCATTTGCCAGACGTAACTGGTTACGAAAGAGCTGTCGAGCAGGGAGCAAGCCTTTAGATCGCCGAACTCGGCGGGACGCACCACCACCGCCAGCGTTGTAAACTCCGTCGAGGGCCTGTTTGTGGTCAACATGGCTCGATCCTTCATCCCTGTTTCTGTAGACTTCTATTATTATACCATAAATCTATTATTTAGCCAATCACACGCGGGTGAGGTACGTTCCGGTGCGGGTATCGACCCGCACCACTTCCCCCACCTCAATGAAGAGCGGCACCTGAACGACCAAGCCGCTCTCCAGAGTGGCCGGTTTGGTGGCGCTGCTGGCCGTATCGCCCCTGAAGCCAGGGTCGGTCTCGGCCACCTTCAGATCGGCGGTAACGGGCAACTCGATGCCGAGAGGTTCGCCCTCGTAGGTGGAAAGCTCCAGGATCAGGCCATCGGTCAGGTAGTTGACCGCCTCGCCCAACAGGGCCGCCGACAGGGCCGGTTGCTCATAGGTCTCTGTATCCATGAAGTAGTAAAGGTCGCCGTCGCGGTAAAGATACTGAACGGCGCGGTGATCAAGGCGAATGTCCTGCACCCGATCGCCGGAGAGGAATCTTTTCTCGATGGTAGTCCCGCTGCGCAGATTGCGGATGGTGGTGCGGATCACGGCCTTGCCCCGCCCAGGCTTATGGTGCTGATATTCGAGAACCCTGTACAGTTCTCCATCCATCTCGAAGGTCACGCCCTTCCTTAGTTCGTTGACATCGATCATACTATATTTTGCCTCCTGAAAGTAATTTTACCGCCTAATGAAAATCTCATTCATCCAGCCACTTAAGCCCTTCCTCAATATCCTTAGCGCTTACTTTTCTGGTCCTACCGGCTTTGATGTCTTCCTCGCCCTCTCTAATTCTGTTTTGCCATTCTTCTGTCCAGAAATAAGCCTGATCTGTCTCTTTCACTGGTTCTAATATGATCTTACCATCATCGATCTCAACACTTATAAGATCACCTGCCGAGAGGCCCAATGCCATCGTTATGCTTTCTGGAATCACTATCAGATTTTTATCCATTAACTGTATTGTTTCCATAACTCATTCCCTCCAGTCCTCTGTGGCTGTTTCTACATTCGTTTGCGGGCATTAAAAACCCAAATCCGGCTGATAAGCTATTTCGCCTTTCAACCAGCGCACGGCCTCGGCAGGGACATTGCTCACCGGCCCCTTACGCACGGTGCAGGGGGGCAGGGAGTTCAGGAAAGCCTTACCGTAGGCCTTGTTCAGCAGCCGTTTGTCCAGGACGACCACCACTCCGCGGTCGGTCTTGCTTCTGATCAGCCGTCCAAAACCCTGGCGAAAGCGCAGGATGCTCTCCGGCACCGAATACTGGTTGAAAGGGTCGTCGAAAGTTTCGCTGCGGGCGGCGACGATGGGATCGGTGGGCACAGAGAAGGGCAGGCGAGCGATGACCAGGCAGCTCAGGGCTTCGCCTGTAACGTCGATGCCCTCCCAGAAACTCCTGGTGCCCAACAGGACCGCCTGGGGCGTGGTCCTGAAATTTTCCAGCAGTTGGCGGCGCGAGGAGCCATCGCCCTGTTGGTAGATAACAATGCCGTGTTCTTCCAGCGGCCCGGTGATACTTTTGGCCGTGTTCTTGAGCTGGCTGTAAGAGGTGAACAAGACCAGAGTACGTCCTGCGGTGGCCTGGCACAGCTCGATAAGGGTCTGCTCCACGGACTTTTGATAGTAAGGTTGATATGGCTCTGGGATGTCGGTGGGCAGATAGAGCAGCGTCGAACGGGCGTAATCGAAGGGAGACCCCACCGCCAGTTCTTTAGCCTCCCAGGCGTTCAGACGCTCGCGAATGTAATCGAAACGGGCGTCGGTGCGCAGGGTGGCCGAGGTGAGGATGACGCACTCCTTGGGAGCAAAGAGATGCCTCTGCACCAGCTCGCCCACGTGGAGAGGGGCGGCGTGCAGGGATATTTTACTGTCTCTGGCCCCAATGTTGGCCCAATAAATCTCTTTGGACGAGGGCTGAAGGACGATGGCGGTCAGTTGCTCTTGCAGGATTTGTATCCTTTGTCGGTGGCCGGTAACGTCCTGAAGCAGTCCCTCGTAGTCCTGGATGTCGTAGCTCTCCAGGTCGTCTAGAGCCTGAAACAGGTGCGCCAGTCCGTCGCTAACTTTGGAGAGGCGCAGGCCCAGATTATCGCCGGCAATTTCCATATCGGCCCAGGCTGGCTGAGAGCGCACACCATCTGTCAGACGGATACGCTGATCGTATGTGCTGCTACGAGCTCCGCTTTCTCCAGGGTGCTCCTCCAGAAACTGGCTCAGGATGTCGAAGAAAGCCTGGGTGTGGCGTCTGGCGGCCTCGATATCTTTTTTAAGTCTGTCGAGGCTACTCTCTAAGGCCACGCGAGCGGCGTTCGGCACGCTTCCCCGACAGCGGGCCAACACCTCCACCAGAAATCCGCCTGGCCGTTTGCGTTCGCGGCTCAGTTCGTCCAGGATTCTCTCCATGCCGTCCAGGTCGAGGGTGAAACTCAACTGCCTGGTGGTATTATCCTCCAGGTGATGGGCCTCGTCAATGATGAGATAGCGGTACTCGGGCAACACCCGATTCTCCACCGCCACGTCGGCCAGGAGCAGGGCGTGGTTGACGATGACCAGGTGGGCCCGTTCCGCCCGCCGACGGGCGCGGTAAAAGAAGCACTTCTTTTGTCGATGGTAAGAACAGCGTTCGGCCAGACAGCTCTCACTTTCCGAGCAGATTTTACTCCACACCAGGCGTTCCTTCAGACTGGGCATGAAAAGCTCGGTTTCATCTCCCGTCATGGTGCTGGGCAGCCAGGCCAGAATCTTGAGCAGCACCGTCAGCTCTTTGGTCGATAACTCGCTCTCGTGGCGAAAAGCGGCCAGCCGCCGCAGGCAAAGATAGCGATTACGTCCCTTGAGAAGAGCAGCCTTAAACTCGAAAGGCAATATCTTTTGCAGGTCAGGGATATCCTTGCCGAAGAGTTGATCCTGAAGGTTGACGGTATTGGTAGAGATCACCACGTGCTCGCCATTCTGTACCGCAAAGCAGGCGGCGGGCAGGAGGTAAGCCATCGATTTGCCCGTGCCCGTGCCCGCCTCGACCAACAGGTGATGTCCTTCGTTAAAAGCCTGGGCCGCGGCTCTCAGCATCTTCACCTGCGGAGCACGATATTCGTAGCCGGGAAAACACTCGGCAAAAATGCCTCCCTCCTCCAGCATGGCGCTCAAGGCTGCCACGTCGAGAGGTTGTCTTTCCGGCCTGGGGCGCAAGGGACGCTCATCCTCATCGGAAGCGAAGAGCAAACCCACGGACCCCTCACCATCGAGCACGCCTTTGGCCTTAAGTTGCTGGCCGATGCTGCCCGTGAAGGCGGCCCGCGCTTTGGCCCGTTCGGCGTCCTGAAAGACGTGGCGTAAGGGCCAGTCCAGACGGGCCGCCAGATGGTTTATCTCCTTCAAGGTAGCCCTGTCCAGTTCCGTAGCCCGCCGGAAAAGGGCCAGAAAAAGTTCCTTGGTAGCCAGCGCGTCTTCCAGGGCGCGGTGGCGGCTGGGAAAGGAGATGCCCAGCGCCTCAGCCAGCAGGCCCAGGCTGTAGCGCGAGGCGTGCGGCATGAGGATGCTGGCTAACTCAAAAGTGTCGATGGACGGGTTACTCAGGGAAAGGCCGTGCCGCTCCAGAAAGCCCAGGTCAAAGGATATGTTGTGGCCGATGATGGGGTAATTTTGGACAAAGCGCCTCAGGGGAGCAGCAATGGAGTTGAAAAAAGGAGCCTGCTCCACCTCTTCCTGATGGATGCCCGTCAGTTGCGTGATCTTGTAGGGAATGGAACGCTGGGGATTGACCAGGCTCGACCAGGTATCCAGAACTCTGTCATCCCGAAATTTCACCGCCCCAATCTCCAGAATGGTATCGCGTTCGGCGTTAAGGCCGGTGGTTTCCAGGTCCAGAACAACGTAAGTACGGCTCATCTTTCCTCCGTTCTAGAGGGTTGGAGAACGGCAGCCAGCCGAAAAACAAGGCCCACTTTTCCAACCCGTAGCTCAATTATACTACAAAACGGCTCTGAGGGGAAGGAAGGTTGACACTGGTGATTGAACGTGTTAGAATAGCGGTTGGTGGGGGGGATAAACGATTGTAGCGGAGGAAGCAAATATGGCCGCCGGCGAGATAAGCTCAATTGTTCAACTTGCGCCCTGGTTAGTGGCCTTACCCTATGACCGTCTGTGGTCGAGTTATGACCGCGAGGCTGACGTGCTCTATCTCACTTTTAAACGGCCTAGTCGGGCCGACGACAGCGAACTCACCGACGATGACCTCATTATCCGCTATGAAGGTGATGAGATCGTTGGTATTACCATCCTGCACGCCAGCCGGCGCGGATTGAGAAGATAGCAAAGCATGGTAAAGATTTTCGTTACCTTCGGTCGGTCAGAGCGATAGAGGTGAATATGAGCGAGGCCATTGACGTATCGCTGGTGATTCCACTATACGATGAAGAGGAAAGCCTGCGCCCGCTCCACGCCCGGTTGAGCCAGGCTTTGGGGACGGTGGGCCGCCGCTACGAAATCGTCTTCGTCGATGACGGCAGCACGGACGGCTCTTTCGCCATTCTGGAGGAGTTGCACCAGGCCGACGAACACGTCAGGGCTATCCAGTTTCGGCGCAACTTTGGCAAATCGGCGGCCCTATCAGCCGGTTTCCGGGAAGCGAGGGGCGAGATCATCATCACCATGGACGCCGACCTCCAGGACGACCCCCAGGAGATACCCAACTTCCTGGCCGCCGTCGAGCAGGGGCACGACCTGGTTTCGGGCTGGAAGTACCCCCGGCGCGACCCCCTGACCAAGACCCTGCCCTCCAGGCTCTTCAACTGGACAACCGGCCTTCTGACGGGGGTGAATCTTCACGACCTCAACTGCGGCTTCAAGGCTTACCGCCGTGAGGTGGTGGAGGAGATATCCATCTACGGGGAGCTATACCGCTACATTCCCGTTCTGGCCCACTGGCGAGGCTTCAAGGTGACGGAGATCAAGGTGCGGCACCATCCCCGGCCCTTCGGTCGTTCCAAATATGGCCTGTCTCGTTTTACGCGGGGTTTCTTCGATCTGCTGACCGTCATCTTTCTGACCCAATATCTCCGCCGTCCTTTACATCTTTTCGGCTGGCTGGGGGTGCTATTTTTTGCCGCCGGCATGATCGCCAACCTGTACCTGACCGTGCTGTGGTTCATAGGGGTGCGTCCCATCGGCAACCGACCTCTACTCACCCTGGGCGTCCTGTTGCTCATCGTCGGGGTGCAGTTCATCTCCTTCGGGCTGCTGGCCGAGTTCATCGCCAAAGTGTCGTCTGCCACCAGCGAGGATTATTCTATTCGTAAAAAATTATGATAGGACAGGCTCAATATGGCAACCTTCAGAAGTATAAAAGCCGAAACCCGATCCAGAGGGCGTTGATCGACCGTTTCCTGGAGGCGGTCAGCAGCCTGGTCGCTGGTCTGCCAATCCGAACCCTGCTGGATGCTGGTTGCGCCGAGGGTTTCGTCCTGGAGCGGCTGTTGCAGGATAGCCCCCACCTGATGGTGCAGGGAGTGGACATTGACGCAGCAGCCCTCGTCCGGGCGCGAAAATTCCATTCCGCCCTTTCCTTCCAGGTGGCCGATATCTACCGCCTGCCCTTCAAGAGCGATTCCTTTGACCTGGTGCTCTGCAATCAAGTGCTGGAACACCTGGCTGACCCGCAACAGGCTCTAGTCGAGTTGCTGCGAGTGTCTCGCTATTATTGTCTGCTGAGTGTGCCCCACGAGCCTTTTTTCCGGCTGTCCAACCTGCTGCGGGGTAAGAGCATCGCCCGCCTGGGCAACGATATCGGGCACCTCCATAATTGGTCTGAGGCCGCCTTCGTGCGATTGGCGCGGCCTCATCTTGAGATCGTGACGGTCAGGAAATCTTTTCCGTGGCTGATTGTGTTGGGCCGGAAATGAGTTTATTTCAGGATAGCGTTAATCATCTTCTCTACACTGCTCCACCAACTTCCTCAACACTTCTTCCAACCGTTCGGAGTAGTTATCCTGTCCCTCCATCGAAATGTTGATGACGATGATGTTCCTTCTATCGAGGTTGCGAATTACAAACTCATCCTCATCGGCGTCAAAGAGAATGGCGTAAGCCTTGCGTTGATGTTCTTGTAGATAAAAGGCAACCTCGGCATAAATTTGATTAAAGTCGGGGTCACTCATACTATAGCCAACAAAAAGGAGAGTACTGCTTGCAGCTAGCACAGTCAATTGGGCCTTAACCAGTAGATATTTCCTGAAGTAAGTATGATAATCGTTCTCGGTGATGATAATGGTATCCGATAGCTGGCGGTCACCATGCATCTTGATCAGAGTATGGCGGTCGGCGCTGATGAGGGGCAAATGCTGGTCGCGCACAACTTTATGGAAAGGTTTCCCCGCTTCCTCTAACGTCTTTTCCAGGAGGTCGTCGTAATTGGTGGTGATCCAGATTTTGATAGGTAGCGCAGCCAGCAGGCGGTGATTCTCGGTGGGCCCTCTTCCTGCGGTATTTGTATGTTCTATGATATAATCGAGCAGCGCCGTCCGTCCATTTACGTCTTCATAATATTCAGCGACTTTGAGCAAATCGGTATTTCGTGGACAGCCGATTGTCTCACCCAGGGGGCGCACCAGTTCCTCCCAATCGCAAAGCCCGGCCCCTTTCGACAGCCCGGCTCCTATGAAAAGCACGCCGTTGCCCCTTTTAATCTGCTCTATCAATCCACCTGGAATCCTGACCCTGGTCATATTTTTCCTCCTCCGGGCAATAACAGGCTTACAGCAACGGTTTTATTATATAATGCTTGCTTGACTCATTTAGTATTCCCGAAACTTCTACCAGGTATCCTAATTGGCTTCTAAGATAGCTCCAACTGTTTGTTCCAGGTTATATTGTCGTTCCAGATACAAGATGATCTCGCTAACACTACCTTCCCGAACTGGTCTGGTGACCTCATCGTAATTCAGACCCAAGACAGAACAAATAGTTATCAGAAGTCGCTTGATTTCCCTCTCCTCACCCCGGATTTGGTTCATAATGTGCGAAGGCACTTGCAGTTTGCCAAATTGACTCTCCTGACGCTTCAAATGACGCAAATTCCCCCGATGGATCGTGATCAGTTCCCACAGGTGCTCGATCTCTTCTCGTTGAATGTCCGTGATCTGGGGAATAACTAGCGGTGTAGGAACTGGCTCTGGTTCTGACTCTCTCTGTTCCAGGGTCGTGACCGGCTGCGGTTCAGCCACTGGAACCTGTCCCCCACACCGCTGCACCAACTCCCTCAGCACCTCTCCCAACCGTGCGGAGTAGTTCGTCTGTCCCTCCATCGGGATGTTGATGACGATGATGTTCCTTTTGTCGAGGTTACGCATTACGAACTTATCGGCGTCAAAAAGAATGGCATACGCCTTTTTTTGATGTTTTTGTAGATCAAAAGCAATCTCGGCATGGATTTGATTGAAGTCGGGGTCGCTCACACTATAGCCGATAAAGAGAAAAGTGCTGGTCGCAGCTAAGGCAGCCAATTGGGTCTTAACCAGTAAATACTTCTTGTAGTAAGTGTGATAATCCTCTTCGGTGATGACGATAGTATCCGGTTGCTGGCGGTCGCCATGCATCTTGATCAGAGTATGGCGGTCGGCGCTGCGGTAGGGCACGTTCTCGTTGCGCACAACTTTACGGAAACGTATCCCCGCTTCATCCAGCGTCTTTTCCAGGAAGTTATCGTAATTGGTGGTGATCCAGGTGGTGATGGGTAGCGCAGCCAGCAGGCGGTGGTTCTCGGTGGGCCTTTTTCCTGCGGTATCTGTGGCTTCCATGATACGCTCGAGCAACGCCTGCCGTCCAGTTCCGTCTTCATAATACTGGGCAACCCTGAGCAAATCGGTATTTGGTGGAGCGTCGATTGTCTCACCCAAGGGACGCACCAACTGCTCCCAACTGGGAAGCCCGGCCCCCATCGAAAGCCCGGCTCCTATGAAAAGCACGCCGTTGCCCCTTTTAATCTGTTCTACTAATTCATTGGGAATATTAACCCTGGTCATAGCCTCCCTCCTTCGGCAATAGCAGGCTTATAATAAACGATTTATCATATTATATCCCGTTTATGGACAAAAAGCAAGCTCAGGGCCAGCTTGCTCTGGCCTGCCCCCACCTCCACAGCGCTTGTGTGCATCTGGAGATTATGATATAATCAAAATGGATTTAAGCCTCAGCATCAGGAATTCGGTGACGAGGCTGTTGCCTATCTGGAGGAGGCGGTGTAATCAAAGGATTATGCCCGCCGGAGAAGTGAGTCACTTATGGACATCCTTGCCGAACTCAATCCTAAACAACGTCAGGCGGTGGAAAGCAGCGAGGGGCCGGTGCTGGTTTTGGCCGGGCCGGGCAGCGGAAAAACCCGGGTTCTGACTCAGCGCATAGCCTATCTGGTTCACCAGGGCGGTCTCAATCCCTACAACGTAATGGCCGTGACCTTCACCAACAAGGCGGCGCGGGAGATGAAAGAGCGTCTGCACCGCCTTCTCGGTGGTGAGCGGCTGAGAGGGCTGACCATCGGCACCTTTCACGCCATTTGCGTCCGCATTCTGCACCGTGAGGCCGAACGGGCCGCCCTTAACCCCGACTTCGTCATCTTCGACAGCGACGACCAGTTGGGTCTCATTCGCCAGGCCCTCAAGGAGTTGAACCTGGACGATAAGATGTACCGTCCCCGGGCCGTGCAGGCGACCATCTCCAGGGCCAAAAACGAGCTGGTGCTCCCTGAAACCTACCCCGGCCATGCCCCGCCCTCCTACCGCCACGAGGTGATCGGTCGGGTTTATCAGCGCTATCAGGAATTGTTGACCGCCAACAACGCCGTGGACTTCGACGATATCCTGCTGTTCACCGTCCGCCTGTTTGACACTCAAAGCGATGTCCTGGACAGATATCAGGGGCGCTACGTGCACGTCCTGGTCGATGAGTTCCAGGACACCAACATGGCCCAATACGAGCTGATCAAACAACTGAGCGGAAAGCATGGCAACGTCTTTGTGGTGGCCGATGAGGATCAATCGATCTACTCCTGGCGTGGGGCCGATTTCCGCAACATACGTCGTTTTCAGGAGGATTACCAGGTCAGGCCCATCCTGCTGGAACGTAACTATCGCTCCACTCAGACCATTTTGGACGTGGCTAATGCGGTTATTACTCCTAACGTGCAGCGCACCGCCAAACAGCTTTATACCGAGCGCGGGCGGGGGCCGCTGATCACCCTCTTCGAAGCCTACGACGAGCACGAAGAGGGCAGTTTCGTGGTAGACGAAATCCAGCGTTTGACCGCCCAGGGCCACGTCACTCCCGGCGATTGCGCCGTGATGTATCGCACCAACGCCCAATCGCGGGCTGTGGAAGATGCCTGTATGTGGCGCGGCCTCCCCTACAGGCTGGTAGGGGCCACCCGCTTCTACCAGCGCCGGGAGATCAAAGATGTGATAGCTTATCTGCGGCTCACCCACAACCCCTACGACAGCGTGAGCCTGGCACGCATCATTAACGTGCCGCCCCGACGTATCGGAGACAAGACCCTGGCTACTCTGGCAAGCTGGGCCAATAGCCTCCATATACCTCTCTACACTGCTCTCCAAAGGCTGAAAGAGCAGACTACAGCCAGTGACGCCCCCCTCAAGTCGGGGCCTCTTAAAGCTGTGCTTAACTTTTTGGAATTGTTGGACGAGTTCATGGCCGCCAGCCAGAAGCACAACGTCCTGGCACTCCTGGACCTGGTTCTGGACAGGTCTGGCTACCAGGACTACATCCAGGATGGCACTGAGGAGGGGCGAGAGCGGTGGGATAACGTCATGGAGTTACGCACTGTGGCCGCCGAGTACAGCCCCCTGCCTGCTGGGGTTGGCCTGGGTGCCTTCCTGGAACAGGTGGCGCTGGTCTCCGACGTGGATAATCTGGACGAAGAGGCGAACGCCCTCACCCTGTTGACCCTCCACTCGGCCAAAGGGCTGGAGTTCCCCATGGTCTTCATCGTAGGGATGAACGATGGCCTCTTACCGCACAGCCGCTCTTTTGGAGATACAGACGCGATGGAAGAGGAGCGCAGGCTGTGTTACGTGGGGATCACGCGGGCCAGGGAGCGCCTCTATCTGGTGCACACCTTCCGCCGCGCCTGGTATGGTCGCGGAGAACTGAGCGAACCCTCGCGCTTCCTGGAGGACATTCCGCTTCACCTGATTAAAGGAGCAGAGCAAGGAGCAGAGAAGGCTCAGCCCTCTGAGCCACAAACAATCGAGCACGAACCCGCTCCTCCCGGCCCCCCGGCTGAGTCCCAGTTCGCCGTTGGCGACCGGGTGCGTCACCCCATGTTCGGTTACGGAACGGTCGTCGAGAGCGAGAGGGTGAGAGGAGATGAGGAAGTGGTGGTCGCCTTCGAGGAAGGCGGGATTAAGCGGTTAATGGTCAGTTTCGCCCGTCTGACGAAAACTGATCACGAATGAACGAATAGGGCGAATAGTCTTCCCGGCAAGTCTAATAAAACTCTAACCCTCCTCTAATGTACCCTTAAGGAAGAGGTGATATACTGCAAAATGACTCTTCCGTCGCGGCCAGATAGATCGTGTTCGCCAAAGGCAAGCCATAACCCAAAATCAAACAGAGAGTTATGGAACTGAGGCGCTATCAGGCCTAAGCTAATATGTAGGAGGTAATTTGAAAATGAAGACGAAGTTGAGTCTATATGTGCTGCTTACAGCAGTGGTGGTCTTGAGCGTGGTGTTGATGGGCTGGGGCTTCGCCGCCGTACCATCCCTGGCGCTCCAGGCGAAATCTGCGCCCACAATTTCCACCCCGACGCCGGTCCCGGATCTGCCCCCGGGGAGCGGAGTGCTTGAGGAGGAACAGTTGTTGATGGCCCTTTACCGCCAGGTCAATCCCTCGGTGGTCAACATCACGACCGTGAGACGGATGACAAGAAGTTACTTCCCGGACTTCCCCGAAATCCCAGGTTTTCCCTCTTTCCCTGGTATGCCAGAGGAGTATTATTACCAGCAGGGAGAAGGGTCTGGCTTTGTCTGGGACGAGCAAGGCCATATCGTGACCAACAACCACGTGGTAGAAGGAGCCGACACGGTGGAGGTCACTTTCTGGGACAACACCATCGTTGAAGCGAAAGTGGTCGGCACCGACCCTGACAGCGACCTGGCCGTTATCCGCGTGGACCCGGACGAGGTCGAGTTGCGCCCGGTGACTTTGGGGGACTCCGATAGCCTGGAGGTCGGCCAGTTCGCCATCGCCATCGGCAACCCCTTTGGGCAAGAGGGCACGATGACGCGCGGGATCATCAGTGCTCTGGGGCGCACCTTCCGCCCAGGGAGCAGTCCTTTCTCCATCCCGAAGATGATCCAGACCGACGCCGCCATTAACCCCGGCAACTCGGGAGGGCCGCTGCTGGACTCTGGAGGACGGGTCATCGGCATCAACAGCCTGATCCTGAGCCGTTCTGGTTCCAGCTCCGGGGTAGGGTTCGCCATCCCCATCAACATCGCCAGGCGAGTGACGCCTGGGCTGATCGATGAGGGCCGCTATCATTACGCCTGGCTGGGCATCTCCGGGGCAGACATGCTCCCGCTCATCGCCAAAGCTATGGACCTGCCGACCGATACGCGAGGGGCCATGGTCATCGAGGTGGCGCAAGGCGGGCCGGCCGATGAAGCTGGTCTACGGGGCAGTGACAAAACGGTGGAAATCGAGGGCCATCAGTTGAAGGTGGGGGGCGATATCATCGTGGCTATCGAGGGGACTCCCATCCGGCAGATGGACGATATAGTGCTCTACCTGCTGGAAGAGACTCAGCCAGACCAGGAGATTACGCTCTCCATCCTACGCGACGGAGAAGAGCAGGACGTAACCGTCAAACTGGGTGAACGTCCACAAGGTTATGAATAAACGTCCACGGCGTTAATCCGGTCGGCTTTCCAGGTACCGGGCAAAAAGCGCCGCGCACTTCTAAAGTGCGCGGCGCTTTCAACTGGTACGACTGCCAATTTATCCAATCCAGCTATTTACTGAGGGGCATAAACTTCCAGGTTATCGAAGTAGATCATGACCCCAGCTTCGTCGTAGGTGCCGGCGGCCAGCCCGATATCGCCCTGGGCGAAGGTACTATCCCACCACTCGAACAGGTGCTTGCCGTTGACGTAGAAACTCATGTACCGACCACGACAGATAAGTTTTAGATGATTGGTACCCTGGCCCTTATTAATGTGGGGCGATTTTGTCCAGCCCACCAACTTTTTCCATTTGCCGTCTACCATCTTGGCCGCAGAGTAAAATCCATTGCCGCTGATACGGAAGTAATAGAAGTTATCTTTATCCTGGTAGCGATAAATGAGGCCATAACCGTTGTTATTTGGCCCCCCGGCCTGTCTGGCCTCCACTACCGTGATGAAGTCGGTGAAGCTCTGGCCGAGAGTAGACCAGGCGACCGTATTCTTTTTCTTCACCAGGATGCGATACTGGCCCTCGAAATAACCCATCTCGTAATCGTCCCCGATCTCCTGCGCCCAGCCGCTATCAGGTTGATCGAAATCATCGGCGAACGTGGGCGCTTCTGTTGGGGCGGGGCTGGCCTGAGGGGCGGCGGGCGCGGGCGTGAAGGTAGGGACGGCGACCTCGATCAATGCCTCTGTAGGTTGGGGGGTCATTATCGAGACGGCGGGCCTGGTGATCGTGGGTCTCGACGGTGTGGCCTGCTCGCCGAGAAAGCTGAAGAGGCCACAGCAGCCGCAGAAAGCCAGAATGGTGATCCCGATCAAAGCGAAAAACACGATGGTCACGGTCCTCCAGATCGAGCGGGGGCGGGCGCGGGCTTTGGCCTCTGGGATGGCTTTTCGTCGTCTTGGCGGAGCGCTCACTGGTGTTTTTGGCCGCCCTTTTTCTTCCCTTCTTTCTTCTCTTTTGACCGCTTTTCTGACAGGCTTTGCTCGTCGGGGCCGCGGCGGAGAGGGCGGGGCCGAGGGTGGGGGAGGAGCTTTCCTCTCCGGCGGAGGCGACGGGGCTGCGACGATCTCAGCCGCCGTGGTTTCCCACCCTATGTCGGGCATGGGCGGGGGGGCAGGCAGGGAGAAGGACAGCACTTCTTCTATCGAGGGCAGGGACGCTTGAGCCGAGAGCGACTGCCAGACAGCCTCTATGTCCAGGCTGGGCATCGGTGGAGGTTCGACTATGGAGATGGCTGGCGCTTCCCAGGTTATATCTGCCTGCTGGATGTCGATCTGCTCAGAAAGCGAGCCCCAGACGGCCTCCATATCCAGGCTGAGCATGGGCGGGATTTCTGGAAAAGGCACACCTTCTTCTCTCCCCTCTCTTCTCTCTACCTCTTCGACTTTTTCTGGGCCTTTTTCCTGGCGAACCTCAGCTTCTTCAACCCGTTGCTCTGACAGGCGTTCCTCGGCTGGCGTGAGGTCTAGGCTGGCTAAACTCAGCTCCGTGATCATGTCGGCCACACTCTGGTAGCGATCAACCAGGCTGGAGGACAGGCTTTTGAGGATAACCTTCTCCACGGCGGGAGGAATGGCCGCATTGAAACGGCTGGGTGGCGCAGGGGTGGTCATGGCTGGCGCTCGCCCGGTCAGCAGGGCGTACAGAATGGCTCCCAGGGAATAAACGTCGCTCCGCCTGTCGGGGGAAAGCCCGGCTCTGACCTCGGGAGCGGCGTAAGCTGAAGCACGAGGTTTAGCGCTGGTCGGCGCTATCTTCAACAAACTGCTCAGGCCCAGGTCGGTTATTAACACCTGCGCGTCCTCGGTGAGCAAGACTTTCTGAGGGTTGAGGTCGCCGTGGACCAGGTCTTGCTGGTGGGCATACTGCAAAGCCTCGCCCATCTGGTAGATGAGCCGCAGGGCCGTTTCCAGGCGCAGCGGGTCACGCAGTTGCTTGATCAGGGGGCTGGCCTGGACCATCCGCGTTATAATGTAAAGGGCGCCTCCCTCCTGGCCGATGTCGTGCCAGGACAGAATGTGAGGATTTTTCAGGGCGGCAAGGCGCTGGGCGACCTGCTGAAACCGCCGCAGCAGGGCCGGATCGTCGCCCAACAGGAAGGGCAGCGCCTTTATCAACACGGGATAGCCGCGTCTCGATTCTACGCCCTCATACAAATCGGCCATCTCTTCCGAGCCTGACTGCTTGATGATCTTGTAGTGACCAATGATCTTGCCAATTAGATCCATGAGATTGTCCTCCGCTGGATAATCACTGAGGTTGCGCCCCAAAATTTAATTCCAGTCCCTCGTGAGCGACGACGATTTCGCATTGATAATTGGATGGGTCCTGAGCGTAGTACTGCTTGGTAGCTTCCAGGATTTCTAAAACCTTTTGATCGCTGGAGGTAGGATCGTGATGAAAAAGAATAAGTTTTTTCACCCCGGCTATGGTAGCCATATCTGAACCAATGAAAGAGGAACTGTGTCCCCAGTCCTCCTTCTCGATAAAGGATTGCAGCAGGGTATATTGAGCATCGAAAATGAGAACATTAGCCCCGGTAAAGAAATCTATGTATTTTTTAGTATCTATTTCTGCTAATTCTTTATATTCTGCATCGGTAGCGTAGACGATGCAAGCCTGGTCGCTCTCCAGCCTGTAGCCGTAGGACCCGCCCGGATGAGCCATAGGGATATTGTGGATACGTATTGCATCCAGAGAGACGGAGTCGCGTTCTTCCAGGCGCACAAACCCGATGTCTGCCCGCACGGGCTCCAGGGGGATAGGAAAAAGCTCCGCTCTCTGCTGGTCAGCGAGCAGTTGCGCCACATTGCTATGGGGGCTATAAACGAATATGCGGTTGCCAGGCACGTAGGCGGGAGCGAAGAAAGGAAAGCCCTGGATATGGTCCCAATGAAGATGGGTGAGGAAAAGATGAACCACCCCTTGACCACGACCGCATTTGCCCTTCATCAGCTTCAGCCCCAGAGGACGCAACCCGGAACCGGCGTCCAGGACGACAAGCGTCTGGCCGGCGTTCACCTCAAGGCAGGGAGTGTTGCCGCCTATTGTGCCCCGCCTGTGAAACGGCAGCCGGGAGAGGTACTCTCGCACTGCCGCCGGGTCAGAGAGGTCAACTTCTACTGCTCCTAGCAGGGCGTTCAAGATTTTCTCTTCGATCTCTTCTGGCCTGAGCGGGCTGGGAATTGAGCCTCGCACTCCCCAGAATTTCAGTCTCACTTATCTGCCTCCCCCCCCCTCAGAGGCCTGGCGCTGCTCTGAAACCTAAAAACCTGGCTTCTTCCGGGGTATATATCAGAATGGTTGGTCCCGATTCTGGCCTTTAAGCAAAATCTGCACCGCCTGCTGGTAGTAATCGAGCGCTTTGTCATCGGCGTGGAGGCTGGCGGCCTTATCACCGGCTTTGTAAAGATACTCTACAGCTTTCTCCCAGTTCTCACCCTGAACGTAGTGGTAAGCCAGTTTATCGAGCACCTGGCTCGTCGAGGAGCGGTATATGGTTTCCATAACCTGCCCTATCTTGCGATGCAAGGCGCGACGTCGCAGATGGCTGACCTCGTTATAGAGCACCTCCCGGATTTTGCCGTAGCTGAAGATCAGCACGTCCTCGGCCACCACTTCCTTGATCAGCCGCAACCGCAAAGCCTCATCAATACTATCCAGCACGACCTCTTCTTCCGCTTCCGTCGCCCCTACCAGCACCTCAAAGGAGAAACGGCGACCGATCACCGCCGCGGTTCTCATCACCTTAAGAGCCGGTTCGGACAGACGGCGCAATCGTCTGACGATCAGGTCCCTGATGCTCTGCGGCACCTCCAGACTCTCCACGTTGATCCAGCGCCACTGTCCGTCTTGGCGGTAGATCCTTCTCTCTTCTGTCAGAGCCTTGACCACTTCTTCGACATAGAAGGGATTGCCTTCCGTCTCTTTGTAGATGAGGGCCGCCAACTCCTCTTCGACTGGCTGTTGGAAAATGCCCTCCAGTTGAGTGTGCACCTGAGCAGGAGATAAGCGGGGCAAAGTGATCATGGTGTAGAGATTTTGACGACTGAGGGTCTGGATCGTTTCCTGGAAAGGGTGCCCCTCTTCCAGTTCTACGTCGCGGAAGGTCACCATGACCAGCACCGGCGCGTGCTGGAGGTTGTTAATCAGGTAGAGCAACAACTGGGTGCTGGCCTTATCGGCCCAGTGCAAATCTTCCAGGAGCAACAACAATGGTTTCTCCTGAGCCAGAGTGTTCAAGAAACGGGTCACTCCGTCGAACAGACGTTGTCTCTCCTGGGCAGGTTCAAGAGGAGCTTCGGCTTTCAAATCAGGCTCATATTGTTGGATCTCAGGTACGAGCTTGACCAGCTCGGTGGCCGCCCCACCCAGATGACGACAAACTATCTCCCTGGGATGGCTGGTGACGTAACCTCTTAAAGCTTCTACAAAGGGTTGATAGGGCAGGGCGCCGTCCAGATCGTAGCAATGTCCGACCAGGGCCGTAGCTCCTTCGGCCCGCGCATAGGTCATCACCTCTTTAGCCAGCATGGTTTTGCCGATGCCGGCCTCGCCGCAGATGAATACCAGATGACTCTGGCCGGTCAGAGCGGCCTTGAAATGTTTTAGCAGGCGCTGATACTCTTCTTCCCGGCCCACTATCTGCTGTCGACGAGGCTGGAATAATTCTCTTCCTGTTTCAGAGGTGCTGATCATCTCCAGGCTCTCCAGCACTTCCCTCACCTGAGCGGCTGATTCGTAGCGATCGTCAGGCTCCTTCTCCAAAAGTTTGAGGATCAGGTGTTCCAGGGAACGGGAGACGCGCGCGTTATGCTGACGGGGGCTGGCCGGAGCCTGTTGGGTCTGCATCTGCATCAGGGCTTCGTCGGAATCGGTGCTGAAAGGGTGGTGCCCGGTGAACAGTTCGTAGAGAATAATCCCAAAGGAATAGAGATCGGACCGGGCGTCGGTGCTTTTACCCAGAATTTGTTCAGGGGGCATGTAATCCAGGGAGCTGATGAACATCGGCACCTCGGTGAGAGGCTTGCCGCTCTCCAGTCTGACCAGGCTGAAGTCCATCAGCTTCACCCCCTCCTCGGCGATCAGAACGTTCTCCGGTCTGAGGTCGCGATGGACGATGCCTCGCCGATGGGCATACTCCAGGGCGCTCAGCAGGTCCAGCGAAATGTTAATGATCGTTTGTTGGGACAGGGTATGCTCTTGCTCGATCACCTCTCTTAAAGTGCGGCCAGGGACATACTCCAGCACCAGGTAATGTTTGCCTTCATGCTGATCGCTGTCGTAGATAATGGTTATGTTGGAATGGTTTAGACGGGCCAGCGAGCGGGCTTCGTCTAATAAACGCTGCGTGGCTTCCTCGCTGAAAGATGAAGACAGCACCTTGATGGCTACCGGTCGTTCTAAACGGGTGTCGAAAGCTTTGTAGACTGCGCCCAGGCCGCCTTGACCCAGCTTGGCCTCGATGCGGTAGCGATCTTTGAGGGTCTGGCCGGCCAGATTTAGATACTCCCTGGCTTCCAGGGCATCCAGAGCGGTCTCAGTGGTGTCATAGATGGCGAAGAAGTCTTCGCACCCGGCCAGTTTCAGCACGTGCCGCACGTTTTTGGAGAGACCGGCCAGGGCCATGGCCGTGCTGCTCTGCCCGCTTCTGGCCGCCAGCAGCACTTTCAGGCCCGCCGCACTGAGTTGGGATACTTCGCGCATGTCGATGACCAGCTTGTTGATCTGTTGGTCGGCGATAAAATACATGATCTCATTCCCGATCTCGCTGGCGGTACGAGCGTCAAACCGTCCTTTCAGGGACAGAACGGCGGCATCGGCCATCCTTCTTTCCCCGACTTCAATGTATTGCTTCACCCCGGCCTCTATCTCTACTCCTTCCTCTATCTCCACCCCTTCCTGAGCAATCAGGATATCACATTGCAATTCCGGCTGCTCCCCGCTCAGACAATCCCTGGCTTCTTCCAGAAGGGCCGTGATATCCTCATCGCGGTGGGACGGTATGTAGTGGAAGAGAAAAAGCCTTTTCGGTTTGGCCTGAAGGACCGTCTTGAGAGCCAGCGGAGGATTTTCCCTCCAGGCGCAGCGAGCGTCCAGGATAAGAATATCCATCCCCTGGAAGAAAGTCAGGTACTCTTCTAAGCGGCCCTCATCTTCTTCCACCACGGGGGTATAGACCAGGCAGGTCTGATCAGCCTCCAATCTATAGCGGCAAGAATGGTGGAGCAGCAGAGAGTGGTGAATCTGGATTCCATCCAGCGTCAGGGGTTGATTCTCCTCCAACTGAACAAATTCCTTGTCCGCTTCCATAATATATTGGCCGGACAGGGCATGTTGGTCGTTCAGGGCGGCCGGGAAATGTTCGAACCTTTGCTGCTCGATCAGGCGTTGTTTCATCTCGGCGAAAGGGCTGTAGAAGATAATGCGATTGCCGGGCACATAGGCGGGAGTGAAGAAAGGAAAACCCTGGATGTGATCCCAGCCCAGATGGCTGAGTAAAATGTGCACCGTGCCCTTTCCCTGTCCACATTTTCCGGCCATTAAAGACAGGCCCAGAGAACGCAAGCCAGAACCGGCGTCGAAAACGATAAGGTGCTGCCCGGCGTTCACCTCCACGCAGGCCGTATTGCCTCCCACCGTACTGCGAACATGGAGCGGCAGACCGCTGAGGTATTCCTGAACGCTGACAGGGTCGGACAGCTCTATGCCTCTGGCCCTCCGCAGAGCACTCGACATCTTCTCTTCAATATCCTCTGGACGTGGTGTAACAGGAGTTACACCTCTAACCCCCCAAAATTTTAAGCGCATGTCCTTCCTCCTTTTCTTGAGGAAGGGTTCAGCCCCGGAACTGTTTCTCTCACAAACTTCATGAAGCCGCCCTTTGAGACAAATCTCTGACACCTCTCCGACTATTAATGATAACACAAATTGGCTGGTTTTTGGTGGAGATTTGGTAAAGATTAGGGTAAGGGCCAGTTGAGATTATCCACTCTTGATCTGGCAACTGATTAAATTATATCACGCTTTCGGTTGATAAACAACTTATTGGTCTACGGTACTCACCTCAACTTTTTCTGAGGGGGGAGTGGTCGCCTTCTCGACGACTCCTCTCCGCTCGTGGCGATAGGCTCTGGCGGCGGCGATGAAACCACTGAAAAGAGGGTGAGGACGGTTGGGACGGGACTTGAACTCAGGATGGAACTGGGTGCCCACCATCCAGGGGTGAGGGGTTATCTCGGCGATCTCCCCCAGCCGTCTATCGAGCGAGAGGCCGCTCAGCACCAGACCAGCCCTGGCAAGAATATCACGGTAGGCGTTGTTAAGCTCAAAACGATGACGATGACGTTCATAGACCACCTCCTGATTGTAAGCCTCGGCGGCTCTGGTGCCTGGTACCAGGTGACAGGGATAGAGGCCCAGACGCATCGTGCCTCCCATCTCGGTGATGGCCCGTTGATCGTCCATGAGGTCGATGACCGGATACCTGGTGGTCTCGTCGAATTCAGTGCTGTTAGGCTCGTCGTTGTTCAGAGCGTAGCGGGCCAGCTCGATAACCATGACCTGCATCCCCAGGCAAAGACCCAGGTAGGGCACTTTGTTCTCACGGGCGTAGCGGGCCGCCACTACCTTGCCCTCGATCCCCCGATAACCGAACCCGCCAGGCACCACAATACCATCGACTGTGCCTAACCTCTCCAGGTCACGTCCCTTCTCCAGGTTCTCAGAATCGATCCACTCGATCTTAACGTCGCAGTCGGCGTGGAAGCCGGCGTGGTAGAGGGCCTCGCGCACACTGATATAGGCATCCTTGAGCTTGACATATTTGCCCACCAGCCCGATAGCCAGTTCCTCCTTGGGACGTTTGATCTCTTCTACCAGGGCCTGCCAGTCGCCCAGGTCAGGCTGGTCGGCCTCCAACTTCAGGCGTTCCACAATGAAGTCCCCCAACCCGGCCTCTTCCATGATAAGGGGCACCTCGTAGGGGGTGGTGGTGGTGACCAGGGGGAAGATAGCCCGCTTCTCCACATCGCAGAAAAGGGCAATTTTCTCCTTTAAGTTATCCTCTACGGCGTAATCGGACCGACAAACGATGACATCAGGATGGATGCCGATGCTGCGTAGCTCCTTGACGCTGTGTTGGGTGGGTTTGGTCTTTAGCTCCTGGGTGGACCCGATGTAGGGCAGCAGGGTGACGTGGATGTACAGGGTGTTGTTCCGCCCCAGGTCTTTCCTCATCTGGCGGATGGCCTCCAGGAAGGGCAACCCTTCGATATCGCCCACCGTGCCCCCCACCTCCACAATGACCACCTCGACCTCACCTGGTTTAGCCACCTGGACGAAACGTTGTTTAATGGCGTTGGTGATATGGGGGATGACCTGGATCGTTTTGCCCAGGTAGCCGCCCCGCCGTTCTGCGGCGATAACCTCGGCGTAGACCTGGCCGGTGGTAACGTTGCTGGCCCTGGTCAGGTTCTCGTTGATGAACCGTTCGTAGGTGCCCAGGTCCAGATCGCACTCGGCCCCATCATCCAGGACGAAAACCTCCCCATGTTCGTAAGGGGCCAGGGTGCCCGGATCGACGTTGATGTAAGGATCCAGCTTTTGGATGGTCACCGAGATACCCCGGCCCTTCAATATCCGTCCTACAGAGGCAGCCGTGACTCCTTTGCCCACCGAGCTGACCACTCCACCCGTTACAAAAATATACTTGGTCACGTTCCTCTCTCCCTTCCCCGTTTTTCTAATTTTAGCAGATTAGACCACTTTTGTCTATTCTTGAACTGCTCCACCACATCGTCCAGCCCACAAGATATTGCTTCAATCGGCGGGTTGTGCTATACTCTAGGGTGACATGGAGGAAGCAGAAGGAGAATTCTCAAATGAAAGTGGTAACAACCAAACAGATGCGGGAGATAGAGAAGGCTGCCGATGCCGGGGGGCTATCCTACGCCACGATGATGGAGAATGCCGGTCAGGCCGTGGCCCAGGCCGTCCAGCGCTACGGCGGTGATTTAGAAGGTAAAAAGATCCTCATCCTGATAGGGCCGGGCAACAACGGGGGCGACGGGCTGGTGGCCGGCCGGCATTTGAATCAGAAAGGCGCTCACGCGGTGCTCTATATCTGGAAACGCAAGAGCGAGGGGGACGAAAACTTCCGTCTGGCTCAGGAACGGAAGATACCTGTGATATGGGCCGAGGAGGACACCAGGCTGGGCAAGCTGCGGGGGCTGCTGGCTAAGACGGATATCATCGTCGATGCTCTGCTGGGTACGGGAGTTTCGAGACCGATAAAAGGCTTATTGAAGACCATACTGGACGCGGTTAAAAAAGAAGCGGAGAACCGGCAGCAGGCCAGGATATCACCGGGGACATTGTACCCGCTCTCTGGGCCTCGCGCTGCGAGCGCCGGCCCTGGCCTGCCAATCATCGCTGTGGACGTGCCCAGCGGCCTGAATTGCGACACGGGAGAAGTGGAGCCTGCTACCGTGCCAGCCGCTCTGACGGTCACTTTTGGGTATCCGAAGATAGGACAATTCCTTTTCCCCGGCGCTGAATACGTGGGCCAACTGCTGGTGGCCGACATCGGGCTCCCGGCGGAGTTGGCCGCCGAGGTGGAGATCGAATTGACGACCCCGGAGTTGGTCAGAGAGTTGCTGCCAGAGCGGCCCCTGGCCGCCCACAAGGGCACCTTTGGCAAGGCGCTGATCGCAGCCGGGTCGGTCAACTACACCGGCGCAGCTTATCTGGCCGGAGTGGCCGCCACACGGGTAGGCACCGGCCTGGTCACTCTGGCTCTGGCCCAGAGCATCTATCCTATCGTGGCGGCCAAGTCGAGTGAAACCACCTTTCTGCTCCTCCCGCACGATATGGGCGTCCTTATCGCCGGGGCGGCCAAAGTGCTGAGAGAGAAAATGTCAGACTATCAGGCTCTTTTGCTGGGCCCCGGCTTGGGACGAGAAAAGAAAACCATAGAATTCGTGCGAGGGGTTCTGAACCTGGAGCCGACGACCAGAAAAGCGCGTATCGGGTTCGTGTCTACAGTCGGGGAAGAGGAAAATGGGGAGCAGCCCTTGCCGCCTCTGGTCATTGACGCCGATGGGCTGAACGCCCTGGCCGATATCCCCCAATGGTGGACTCGCCTCCAAGAGAAGAGCATCCTCACGCCCCACCCCGGCGAGATGGCCCGCCTGACCGGTCTCTCGGTGGCGGAGATCGAGGCCGACCGTCTGGCCGTGGCCCGGCGTATGGCTGCGCAGTGGAAGCAGGTCGTGGTCTTGAAGGGGGCCTACACCGTCATCGCCGCCCCCCAGGGACGAATAGCCCTCAATCCTTTTGCCAACCCGGGCCTGGCTACAGCCGGTAGCGGCGATGTGCTGGCCGGGGCTATTGTGGGCTTTCTGGCCCAGGGTCTCGCTCCCTGGGAGGCGGCGGTGGTCGGCGCTTACATTCATGGTCTGGCCGCCGAGTTGGGACGTGACCGCCTGGGAGCAGCCGGTATGGTGGCCGGCGATCTGCTGCCCCTCCTGCCCAGAGCCATAGAGCTGCTCAAATAAAGTGTATTTTACTTGCAATCTGATACTCTAGGCTTCGGCCTCCCCCTCGGCCTGAGTCCTGGTTTCCTCAAGGTGAGCTTGACCCTCAGCTACAGCCTCCTGGATGCGTTCCCGACCCTCGGCCACAGTCTCCTGGATGCGTCCCCTGGCCTCAGCCATGATATCCTGAAGACGGGCTGCCTGCTCCTCAAAGGTTTGCTGCCACTCCTCGGCTTTCTTTCGGGCTTCCGCAGAGAATTCTTCGGCCCGTCCTTGAAGCTCGATACCTTTCTCCCGCAGTTGAGAGCGGGTCTCTTCCCCAGATTGAGGAGCCAGGATCAAGGCCACCGCCGCGCCTACCAACCCCCCGATGATAAAACCAGCCAGGAAATCTCCACTGTTGCTTTTTGCGCTCATTTTTATCCCTCCTCCTGTACTTAATCTTTACTTCAAAATCGATCGCACAGCTTGCCGGGTGCTTGCCACAGTCAGCAGCTTTTGATAGCTTGTAGTAACGACTTTAGTCGTTACTACGAACCCATCATAATCACTGTGGTGAGGTTCTAGCTTTTTCCCTTTGAACGGCCCCCGGTGAGCAACTGGGCTGCTCTCCTGACCGCTGCGAAATAGCTGAACACACTGATCAGCGGTGAAACCACTTTTTCACTGACAAATGTGCTCGTGCCCTGCACGGTGCTGACCGTCTCGTTGGCCGAATCAAGGATAGGCTTGATCTCATCCTTGAGCAGTCTGATGAGGTTTTGTACCTGAATTACCAGGAAAATGAGAAGGATGCCAATGACAATCGATTCGATAGCCAAAAAGATGATGGCAATATCGCGCACCGTGGCCATTCTCTCCTCCTTTGTCCAATTTACACTCATTATATCATATTTCCAACCAGATGGCAAAAACTTGACTTTACCACTCGGTGGCAAAGATTGTGTGGCTCGAAGGCATAGGACCGAAATCCGTGTGTGTCCACGCTTGACAAATACGCCTATATGGTTTATCATAAGGCATAGATAAGAAGAGCCTTACCCTGACCATCCTGCCAGGAGGTCACTCCCCATACCCCCAAGGCAAGTTCTAGCGTGAAGCTGCACCGTGTGGTGCGTTTTTTGATGGGTTGATCCAGGGATGGGGTTCTTTGTTTATTTACCGGCGATTCGCTGTTCGGAGGGTGGTGGCGTGAAAGCTTTGCAGTTTGTGGACAGCATTCCACACTACGTAATTTCCAAAGCCCTGGGCGCTTTTTACCCGCCGATTTTCTACGGCCCTTTCTCTTGTCTACGATACCGTGAAGTGCCGGAGCCAAAGTTGCCCGGCCCCGCATGGGTCAAGATCAAGGTCAAATACGGGGGCATCTGCGGTAGCGACCTTAATCTCATCCGTCTGCACGACAGCCCTTCCCTCTCGCCTTTTGCCTCTTTTCCCTGCACCATAGGTCACGAGAACGTGGGCACCATCGCCGAGGTGGGGGAGAACGTTAAAGGCTTCCAGATCGGAGAGCGGGCGGCGGCTGATCCGTTGCTGGCCTGTCCCTCGCGGGGCATCGAAGAATTATGCTCGCATTGTCGGCGCGGTGAATATCCCCGCTGCGAAAATTTTGCCAGAGGAAACATTTCTCCTGGCACCATCATCGGGGCCTGTCAGGACACGGGCGGGAGTTGGAGCCCCTACTTTGTGGCTCATCATTCCCAGGTGTTTCACGTGCCCGAAACGGTGAGCGACGAGCAGGCCATCCTGCTGGATCCCTTCTGTTCTGCTCTACATCCGGTGATGCGCAACTTGCCCCGTGACGAAGATACCGTTCTCATCATCGGGGCGGGAGTGATCGGTATCTGCGCGGTGGCGGCCCTGCGCCTCCTGGGGAGCAGGGCTTGTATCATCGTTCTGGCCCGCTACCCTTTCCAGGGGCGGTTGGCAGAAAGGTACGGAGCCGACAAGGTGATCTACGCCGGCAAAGGAGCGGATTATTATGAGGCGGTAGCCAGCGCGGTGGGAGGCACGCTGTATAAACCCATCCTGGGCAAACGGGTGATGACTGGCGGAGCGGATGTGGTTTACGAATGTGTGGGCAGCGATACCAGCATCGACGATGCTCTGCGTTTCACCAGGGCAGGAGGAAGGCTGGCGCTGGTTGGCCTGGTGGGCGCGACTAAGAAAGTCGATTGGACGCCGCTGTGGTTCAACGAGCTGACGGTGACGGGCACTTTTGCCTACGGCACCGAATGTCACGAAGGCCAGCCCATCCGCGCTTATCAACTGGCGCTGGATTGGCTGGCCCAGGGCAAACTCGACCTGGCTCCTCTTCTGACCCACAAGTTCAGGCTGGAGGACTATAAACGAGCCATGGAGACGACCATGAGCAAGTCGAAGAACAAGGTAGTGAAGTCAGTTTTCTTCTTTGACTGACCGCCTATCCAAAAAGTTGAGGGGGCCAGATGCGGATCGGTTCTAAGCCCCGACAGGGATTAGCTCGGCCGAGGGCTCCCTGGCTGGAATGATGCCCACGTCCCGGCCCACTGTTTCGAAGATTTCCAGCACCCGATCTAACTGCTCATCGGTATGGGTAGCCATGTAACTGGTTCTGATCCGGGCCTGGCCGGGAGGCACAGCCGGAGGAATAGCCACGTTGACGAACACGCCGGCTGCGAAGAGAGCCTTCCACATGGCAAAGGTGTCGCCTTCATCGCCGATCATGACGGGGACGATAGGCGTCTCGGTATCTCCAATATTGAAGCCCAGTTCTTTAAAACCTTTGTGCATCTTTTCGGTGTTGCGCCAGAGCTTTTTTATTCTGTCAGGCTCTTCCTGTATTACCTCCAGAGCGGCCAGAACAGCAGCCGTGTTAGGAGGACTCATGCTGGCGCTGAAAATCATGGCGCGGCCCGTGTGCTGGATGTAGTGGATAACCGGCTCGTCGCCGGCGATGACTCCCCCTATCGAGGCAAAAGATTTGCTGAAAGTGCCCATAATGAGATCAACGTCATCTTCCAGGCCAAAGTGAGAGGCTGTTCCCCGGCCACCTTCGCCCAGAACGCCGATAGAGTGGGCATCGTCAACCATCAGGCGAGCGTCGTACTTCTGGCACAAATCGACAATCTCTGGTAGAGGAGCAACGTCTCCTCCCATGCTGAAGACTCCATCCACTACCACCAACTTGCCGCCGCCGTTGGAGTTGCAGGAGGCCAGAACCTTTTCCAGGCCGCGCATGTCGTTGTGGGGAAAACGTTTCATCTGGCCGAAGCCCAGACGACAGCCATCGACGATGCTGGCGTGATCCTCACGGTCGGTGATGACCACGTCATCTTTGCCTACCAGGGCCGAGATGGTGCCCAGGTTGGTCTGGAAGCCGGTGGTGAAGACCAGGGCTGCTTCCTTGTGCAGGAACTCGGCCAGTCTGGCTTCCAGCTTTTCGTGGAGGTCGAGAGTCCCGTTCAGGAAACGGGAGCCGGTGCAACTGGGGCCATATTTGTGGATGGCTGCGATAGCCGCCTCCCGCACTTTGGGGTGAGTGGTCAGCCCCAGGTAGTTATTGGAGCCGATCATAATGAGCCGCTGGCCTTTGGTGACTACCTCTGTGCCCTCTGATTCGTCCAGGGGAATGAAATAGGGATAATACCCCAGAGCCTTAGCAATCTTGGCGCGAGTGAAGTTCTCGCATTTTTCAAAAAGATCCATTTCTGTTCCTCCTTACTTTAACATAATTAAGATCATGTTAATCGGATGTGGCCGGGGAGGCGGTTGGGAGGTGCAGAGAGGCCGCCTGGGCCATACCAGCCTTATCCCGGCGCAGTTCGTATCCAACTTAATTAATTCGCATTCAACCTCCTTTACATAACTATTGATCGTTGCCTGACGAGAGTTTATCAGTGGCGACAGCCAGCGCAGGTGGTGGCGGCGCAGGTGTGGCAACTGCCCCCACTGGTGATGGAGCGTGTTTCCCCGCTGTGGCTCTTGCTGAGGGCAGAGAACAGGGAAATAGCGCGTGAAGTGTGGGGGCTGTGACAGCGCGCACAGGCAATCGGTTCATCGGCCTGGCTCATCGGACGCAGAGCGTCGAACCTGGCCTCACAATCTTGACAGTAATACTCGTAGAGGGGCATGATGGTTCTTACCTCGATTCATAAACTTTCCTTTATATTTTACACCTCTTTGCCCATTTGGTCAAGAAGCATAAACCAAAGTTTATGTATTCGAGCCGGGTAGCGTTCAGTATGGTGGTTGGCCGACCTTTCGGCAGGTAGAAAGAACATAGTTAAGATTATGCACATTGCGTATCCAGACGGACAAAATTTCGGCCAGAGGCTACAAGAGGCGGACGATAACTCCCTCAGTTTTATTGTGGTGGTCACCGCGGCGCTCGACCCGTTCCCCATCTCTGAACTTAAGACCTGCCTGGGCGAATGCGTGCGGGCGCTGAAGGACGGGGGATTGCTTTTCGTGCAGGGACGGCCCGAATACCTGCCGGACCTGGGCGTTTACCTCGACCGCTATCTAAACTTCAAATACTGGATTGCGATTGAATCCACCATACAACACCGTGATAGCGGCCTGCCCTCGGTTCACGCTGCCGTGCTCCTGTTTGCCAAAGGGGATCGTTTCCACCTGAAACGGATACGCTTTCCTCACCAGTACTGCGCCTTCTGTCAAAAGACGCTCAAAGATTGGGGCGGCAAGGCCCACTTGATGAATCCTGATGGCTATGTGGTCTCCGACGTGTGGAAAGACCTGCCGCCAGCGGATAACTACACCCAAATATCCTCTCCTGTTCTCGATACTATTCTGCGGATGCTTGATTTCGAGCCTCCTGAAGACGGCGAGATCAGGGGTATCATTGGCCCCCGGCCAGGCATCGGCGCAGGTGAAGACGCTGTAGAGCCAGCCGCCCGATACGTCCAGGAGCCAAAAAGGGTGGAGCGCAGCCCGGTCGTCAACCAGGTGGTGCCTGAGATGCTCGATGTCGTTCATCACGGCCAGGCGGTGGAGCTCCTCAAACGTTATCCCGATAACTCCATCGACCTGGTTTTCGCCGACCCGCCCTATAACCTGGACAAGACCTATAACGACTATGAGGATGAAAAAGAGGATGAGCGCTACATCGCCTGGTGCAACACCTGGTTGCAGGAGTACGTGCGGATACTGAAACCCACCGGCTCGCTGTACGTTCTGAACCTGCCCCACTGGACGATGTATCATGCGGCCTTTCTCAATCAATGGCTCTATTTTCAAAACTGGATCGTGTGGGACGCCCTGTCCGAGCCGCGCGGCAAGCTGATGCCCGCTCACTACGGCCTGTTGTTCTATACCAGGCACCCTACGGATTTCACTTTCAACTACGGCGAAGTGGGACAACTGGATGCCCGCTACTATTGTCGGCGGGCCTCGTGTATCCGCAGGCGCAAAGCAATGGGGGCCGACGACAAGCAGCCCCTGACCGATATCTGGGGGGACGTCCACCGCATCAAGCATCGGCGCGACCGCGATCACCATCCCTGCCAGTTGCCCAAAGCGCTGATGGAGCGCCTCATTCGCCTTTCCACGAACCAGGGCGATATCGTGCTGGACGCGCTGTGCGGCACGGGCACGACTGCGGTGGCGGCTGCCAGGTTAGGGCGGCGCTACGTGGCGATCGATATAGACGACAAATACGTGAGGATAACCAGGGAGAAGATCGCCGAAGTGGAGCGCAAAGGTTACGTGGAACGGCAGAGCATAAAGAAGCCTGCGCGCCAGTACACCAAGAAAGAGCTGCAACTGGAACTGCGCCACCTGGCCGCCAGGTTGGGCCGCCTGCCCACTCCAGAAGACGTACAGAAGATGAGCAAATATGACTTGAAAGTGTTCCTCGATTTGTTTCCGACGTGGGGCAAGGCCCTGAAGGCGGCTAAATTGGAGATATAATAAAGAAGTAAGAGAAGAGGAAGTGGCTTACGCTGTTGAAGGCTATCGATGAAAGAGCATGTGCTGAGCCTTCAGCGCGAGAAGTCTTTGAGACGATGAGTAGATGCGTCGAAGAGCTTTAGTTGGAAAGGGGGAATCACACTTTATGGAAGACCTGTGGAAAATACGTAGAAGAAAGCGAATGACGGTAGCGCAATTGAGCGCCAAAGCGGGCATTCCGGCTCGTCTCGTCAAGGAATACGAAGCTGGCGCCAAGTCCATCCCCAGCCAGTATCTACCCAAGCTAGCCAAGGCGCTTTACGTCGATGTGGTAGACATCAAACCCTTATCGGACCCTATCCCGACCCCACCGCCTAAATCCAGACCGCCGAGGAAAGCGCCGGTGGTGGAGGAGGCTCCTCCTCCACCGAAGAAAAAGCCCCCGGAGCAAAAAGGGCCCCCTCCGCCTGGCCCGGCCAGACCTTCTCAGATTGCCCATCTTCTTCGTCTGGCCGAGCGCCTGCAAGTAGATCAGGCTGCTTTGGAAGAGGAGGTCAGTTGTCCTCTGAAGGAGTTGACCAGGCCGGATGCCAGTCGGTTGTTAAATAAGCTCCAGCAACGCATCGCCGCCGAAAAGCCGCCTAAGATTAAAAAACAGCGTGGCTACCTGCCGGAGACAGTGGACACCTTTGAACTCAAATACCTGACTCAAAAACAGTATGAAGGCGCGCCCCTGGTCTTTACTTTATTTGATGAAAAGCTCCTGGCGGGCACGATCATCGGGTTTAGTCCCTACGCCATTACCATTAAGGAAGAGGGAAGCGGCGATGAAATAACTATTCAAAAACTGGCTATCGCCTACTATCGTAAAAAAGCTGAGGTGCAAGCCAAATGAGTTTGGGAGATTATTTACGCTATCTGCGCGCCAGGCGCGGCGGCCCTAACCCGCGAGAGATCGCTGAGGCGGCCGGCCTGCCCCATGGCGGGATCATCAGCCAGATCGAGCAACGCTACCGGGGAATGGGCGACGACGAGACTTTGGAGAAGCTGGCTGCTTACTTCGAGGTGCCGGTAGAGGAGCTGCGCTGGCGCAGGGCACGCTCTCGCAAGGCTTTCTCCGCTTTCATCGAGGACGCCGTGAGAATCGGTCAGGTAGTGTGTCTTCATCTGCGTCTGGGAGAGGACCTGGTCGGTCGGATCAAGTGGTGGGATCTGGGAGCTTTGAGCCTGGAGCCTGTGGATGGTACGCCTCAGATCGTCGTTCAACGCCACGCCGTGGACGACTGGGAGATAGTGGAGACCACAGAGCCGGAGCAGCCTACAAAATAATATGGCCTACCTGGTTTGGAGCCTGTCGTGTGCCAACTCTCAAAGCGATTGCCCTTCGAGCCTTTTTCGTGATATAATCTCCCCAGGAGGTGAGAGCCATGATTGTCAAAGCCACAATCACGCGGGAAGTGGGCGACAGCCTGGCCGAGGTGCTGCGTCTGGTAGCCGAAACAGGTCGGCCGGTGATCATCCAGGGCGGAGAAATAGAAGGCGTAATACTCGAATATAGCGCTTACCAGGCTCTCCTCGATATGCTAGAGGCCCTGGAAGATTTACGTGACGCTGAAATAGCCCACGCTGAGTATTTAGCTGGCGCCGGCCGTCCTTTTGAGGAGTTCGTCTGATTTAGCCTTTCATCACGGCCAGAGGCTCCAGGCGGGCCACTTTGCGAGCCAGGCCGGCCTGGTGCACCACGTTCACCACCCGCTCGATATCTTTGTAAGCGTCGGGAGCCTCTTCGGCCAGGCCGGCCATGCTGCCGGCCCGCACCATGATCCCTCTGGCTTCCAGCTCCTCTCTCAGCTCTGAGCCTCTGATCTTCTTTTTAGCGGCCTTGCGGCTCAGCGTCCGGCCCGCCCCGTGGCAGGTGGAGCCGAAGGTTTGTCTCATGGCTTCTGCGGTGCCTACCAGGACGTAAGAGGCGGTGCCCATGTCGCCGGGCACCAGCACGGGCTGGCCCACGTCGCGATAGATCGGGGGCAGTTCTTTGGCTCCTGGCCCGAAGGCTCGTGTGGCTCCCTTGCGGTGCACGCATACTTTGGTGCGTTGGCCCTCGATGTCGTACTCCTCGATCTTGGCGATGTTATGGGCCACGTCGTAGACGGTGGTCAGCTCCCAGTTTTTCACCTTGCCGGCCAGCACCTCCTCAAAAGCGCGGCGCACCAGATGGGTTAGACACTGGCGGTTGGTCCAGGCGTAATTGGCGGCGCAGGCCATGGCCGCAAAGTAGTCCTGCCCATCCGGGGAGTCCAGGGGGGCGCAGACCAGTTGCCGGTCAGGCAGGGTGATGCCATATTTTTGCACCGCCTTCTGCAACGATTTTACATAATCGGTACAGACTTGATGGCCGAAACCCCGCGAACCGGAGTGAACCTGGACGGCCACCTGACCGGGGAACAGGCCAAAGCGGTCGGCCACCTCCTGGTCGTAGACCTCGACCACCTTCTGGATCTCCACGAAATGGTTGCCCGAACCCAGGGTGCCGAGTTGGTTCTTGCCGCGCTCCCTGGCCCGCTGGCTGACGGCCCGCGCTTCGGCTCCGTCCATCCCGCCTCGTTCCTCGATGCGTTCCAGGTCTTGTCTGGTCCCGTAACCTTGCTGGATGGCCCACACCGCTCCTCTCTCCAGCACTTCGTCCATATCTCTGGCCGATAACTTGATGCCGCCTTTCTTGCCCATGCCGCTGGGCACGTTGCGATACAGGACGCTGATCAAGGATTCCATGTCGGGCTTGACCTCTTCCGCTTCCAGCGCAGAGGTCAGAAGACGCACGCCGCAGTTGATATCGTAGCCCACTCCTCCAGGGGAAATGACCCCTGAAGGATAGCGAGTGGCCGCCACCCCGCCGATGACAAAGCCGTAGCCCTGATGGATGTCGGGCATAGCCAGGGCGTAGCTGACGACGCCCGGCAGGGTGGTGGTGTTCACCAATTGTTCCAGAGAGCGGTCCTTCATAGCTGCTTCCAAGAGTTCCCTGTCGGCGTAGATGCGGGCTGGCACACGCATGTCTGGCCGGAAACCTTTGGGTATCTCGTAGAGCCAGTCTTCTAGCTTTTTCATTTCTTTAAGAGTAACCATTTTATCCTCCAGATCAGGTGTCGAAAACGATGGTGGCCGCATAACCGTCTTCAGTTGCTTCGATAGCCAGGTTGTGGAAGGTAGCAGCCTTGACCGCGATCTTGCTGACCTCCAAGTGGCCTCCGACCACGCTGGCCCTCAGAAGTGTGGGAGAGAGGGTCGTGATCTGAAAATGATCATACATCTCTCCCTCGGTCTCGTGCAGGTAAAGCAGTTCGCTGAGCCAATCGACCAGCAGCGTCTCGTAGTCGAGGGCTTCCAGGTGCACCTGGTGGCGGGCGGTGGGCGTCAGGGCTGACAGATCAGCCATCAACTGGAACATTCCGTACGCGGCGTTAGCGAAAAGTTCTTTCCGGTCTCGTCCATAGACTTTGAGGGCCACGTCGGCGGTGTGTTCGATCTCCTCGAAGGTTTTGTTCATAGTCCATCATAGTCTATCTAGGGGCCTGGCCCTAGTATGAAAGCAGTTGGTTTCATCGGGGCGTGTGACCGCCGCCCCTTTGGGTTTTAGAAACCCGAAGGGTCGGCGGTCATATCTGCTTCCAAAAGCGCCAGTCGCCCACCAAAAATTTGGGACGCCCGCTGGT
>DAOULT010000050.1:0-26879 GCA_034417895.1 Anaerolineae bacterium
GCCATAACTATTATCATGTTGATAGGGTCCGGGGTAGGCGTAACCACGGCAGCGATGACAGCCGAGATGACGATGCCATACTTGCGGTTTCTGCTCAACATTTGGGGGCTGACGACCCCCAGGCGGGCCAGAAAGGCCACGATCAGCGGGGTCTCGAAGATAACCCCCGTCCAGAAAAGTATGGTGGTGACAAAGGAGATGTAATAGTTAATGGAATAGGTGGGCTGGATGATATCGCTGAGAAAACTTTGTAGATACTTTATGGAGAAGGGCAACATGATGAAAGTGGCAAAAGCCACCCCGGTGACGAACAGGAGCGTGGCGAAGGGGATGACGATGTACAGGTATCGTCTTTCCTCCCTCGTCAGGCCGGGGACGATAAAACGGATAAGCTGATAGATGATAACTGGCATAGCCAGGGCCGCGCCCAGGACAAGAGCCACCTTGAAATAGACGATGATGGTCTCCGTCGGTTTCAGGGCGATGGGCTGTCTATCCCCCATGGGAGCGATCAGGAAGGCCAGGAAGCTTTTGGTGAAAATCAGACTGAGCAGGGTGGTAATAATCAGAGCCAGGAGGGCCTTGATAATGCGTTCCCGCAGTTCCCCCAGGTGTTCAAAGATGCTCATGCCTTCTTCTGCGGCCATCGTTGGGCTTACGCTCCTTCAGCCGTGTTTTCGGTGGAATCCTGAGCGTCCTGCCCTTCCTGTTCTCCGTCCGCCGGGGCCTCTGTGGTTATCGCTTCCGCCGTGCTTTCGGTGGGATTCTCAGCGTCCTGCTCTTCCTGTTCCCCGTCTTCCGGGGCCTCTGTGGTGGTCGCCTCTGCCGGTTTTACCTGGGGCGTTTTCTTTTCCTCAGCAGGTTTCTTCCTGGCCTTCTCCTGTTCCTCAAGGTCGGCGGTCATCGCTTCTAAATTAACCTGCTGGCTAAGCTCTTGCGACATCTTCCTGAAGTCTCTGATGCCCTTGCCTAGGGCCTGACCCACCTCGGGCAGCTTACCCGGCCCAAAGACGATCAAGGCGATGATGAAAATGAGAATCAGTTCCGCAGGCCCCATCCCTAAAAAGTTCATGTTCACATCCTCTTTTGAAAGTTTTTGTTCTCAGCCCTGGCCCTGGCTCCAGGTGAGCGGAGTCTGAGCTTTGCGGGCTGGTTTGAGCAGTTCGGGCCGTTCGGCGATGATGGCCCCTAAAACACCGTTCACGAACCGATGAGAGCTGTCGCTGCCAAACATTTTAGCCAACTCGATAGCCTCGTTAATAGCCACCTTGGCCGGCGTGCCGCGATCAATAGCCATCTCGAAGATAGCCATGCGCAGGATATTCCTGTCGATGATAGCCATCTGCTCGATAGGCCATTCGGGAGCTTTTTTACCGATCAGCCGGTCCAGTTCAGCCCCATTGGCCAGAACCCCCTGTACCAACTGGCTGGCAAACTGGCTTCCCTTGGAGGGGAGGGGGTTATCTGCAAGACGCTGCTCCAAGACCGACTCCGGATCGTGATTCACGCTATCGATCTCGAACAGGGCTTGTAAAGCAACGACTCTGGCTCGGCGTCTGACTTTCACGGTCTCTCCCTGGCCGATTATAAATTAAAGAGGGGGTTCCACATCCCGGATGTGAATGTTGACTTCCTTGACGTGCATACCTACCATATCATTGATGGCCCGCGCCACCTCAGCCTGGATGCTCCGGCCCAGGTTGAGCATATTCACGTCGGCCTGGACGATGATGTACAGATCGACGGCCACCGCATCGTCTTCAACCTCTATCTTGACCCCCTGGCCGGAGATTTTGCGGCCCAAAAAACGTGTGACGTTGCCGGCCCAGGTGCCGCCCATCCTGGCTACCCCTGGCGTGGACAGCGCGGTCAGCCGGGCGATGGTGATCAGCACCCCCGGGGCGATGGTAACTTTACCCAATTTTTCCTCCATCATAACTCGTACCCATTCTCCAGGATGGTCTAATGCATCACCATGCCCCCATCTACGCTCAACACCTGGCCGGTGATGAACGCCGCCTCATCAGAGACGAGGAAAGCCACTGCTCCAGCCACGTCCTCAGGAGTGCCGAACCGCCCCACAGGAGTCAACTCCAGGGCCTTATCCTTCAATTCCTGGGGCAGACTGGCGGTCATGTCGGTCTCGATAAAGCCGGGAGCCACGACGTTGACGGTGATCCCCCTGGACCCGACTTCCTTGGCGACCGCTCTGGCGAAGCCCACCAACCCGGCCTTGGCGGCGGCGTAGTTGGCCTGACCGGGATTACCGGCCAGCCCGGCCACCGAGCTGATGTTGACGATGCGGCCATAGCGTTGTTTCATCATGGGACGCTGCACGGCTTTGGTGCAGTTGAAAGCGCCCTTGAGGTTGGTATCCAGCACCAGATCCCAGTCTTCCTCCTTCATGCGCATCAGCAAGGTGTCACGGTTGATCCCGGCGTTGTTGACCAGGATATCCAGGCGGCCATAGGTATCGAGGGCCGTTTTGACGAGAGCCTGGGCCTCCTCAAAGTGACTGACATCAGCCTGGAGGGCTATGGCCTCACCCCCGGCGGCTTTTATCTCCTCTACCACCTGTTCTGCAGCCTCGGCGCTGCGCTGGTAGTTGACCACCACCCTGGCTCCCAGGCCGGCCAGCTTGAGAGCAATGGCCCGCCCGATACCTCTGGAGCTACCGGTTACCACGGCCACTTTATCCGTCAGGTGCATTTTCCCCTCCGCTTTTTTACAGGACTATTATAGCACAAAAAGTCAAAGGTCGCCAATCACGTCACGCCCCCGGTCGCCTGGCTATCCAGAAACCAGGTTTCTTCCAGTGGTTATTACGTTTCCAGGAAAGCCTCCATGCCCTCCACGTTCTCCACGTTAGCTGTCTTCACGCTTTTGTCTGTGCGGCGAATGAGGCCGGTCAGCACATTCTTAGGCCCGATCTCCACGAAGCGGGTAACGCCCTGGCCGATCATGTACTGCACCGACTCGGTCCAGCGTACCGAAGCAGTAAGCTGTTTGACCATTTCTTGTTTGATGTCTGCCGCCCTAGTCAGCGGTTGGGCGCTGGCGTTGGCTACCACCGGTATGGCGGCTCCTTGCAAGGACACCTTTTCCACCGCCTGGCGAAATTCGTCCACGATAGGCTCTATCAGCGGGGAGTGAAAAGCGGCGCTGACCGGCAGGGGGATGACGCGGCGCGCTCCTCGCTCCTGGGCCAGGGCCATAGCCCTCTCCAGGGTCGGTTTATCGCCTGAGATGGCAATCTGGGCCGGCGAGTTGTAGTTAGCCACCTGCACCACGCCGCCCGTTTCCTGGGAGGCCGCCCGGCAAATCTCTTCCAAGATAGCCGCCTCCAGGTTAAGGATGGCGGCCATGCTGCCGGGCGCCCGGTCGCCGGCCTCTTTCATCAAGCGGCCGCGTTCCCTGGTCAGGCGCACGGCGTCGGCGAAGGTCAAAGCGCCAGCCGCCACAAAAGCGCTGTACTCGCCCAGGCTGTGGCCCGCCGTAAAAACGGGGGTGGGCAACTTCAGGCCGGCTGCCCTAGCCGCCTCTTCCAGAGCTTGCAGACAGGCAATGCTCACCGTCAGGAGGGCCGGCTGAGCGTTGATGGTATCGGTCAGCACGTCCTGCGGCCCCTCGAAACACAGTTCCGATAAGGCAAAACCCAGAACTTCGTCAGCCTGGTCGAAGATGGCGCGGGCCTGGTCGTAAGCTTCGTACAGGTCACGGCCCATGCCCACGTACTGCGAACCCTGGCCGGGAAAGACAAAAGCGGTTTGGGTCACGAAACTTCCTCCTAATCTTTTCCCACCACCTGACTTTTCAAGAATTCAGACGGGCACCGTACTCAATTGTTTCAAATTGCGGGCGATGACCAGACGTTGTATCTGGTTGGTGCCCTCGTAAATCTGGAGCAGTTTGGCGTCGCGCATAAGTTTTTCCACGGGGTAGTCGCGCATGTAGCCGCATCCGCCGAAGATCTGGACGGCGTCGGTGGTCACTTCCATGGCGACATCGGCCGCGTAGCACTTGGCCATGGCTGAGATCAGGCCCAATTTCTGGCCCTGATCGGCCAGCCAGGCCGCCTTCCAGGTCAGGAGGCGGGCGGTCTCGACCTTGATAGCCATGTCGGCCAGCATGAACTGGATGGCCTGCTGCTCAATGATGGGCGCCCCAAACTGCACCCGTTCTTTGGCGCGGGCCAGCGCAAGGTCCAGGGCTTTGCGGGCAACTCCCGTGCCCAGCGCCCCGATGCCTGCTCTGGCGTAATCCAGGGTGGTCAGGGCCACGCGAAACCCGCGCCCCTCTTTTCCCAACAAATTTTTCTTTGGCACGCGCACGTCTTCAAAGGTGATCTCTGCTGTGTTGGAGGCCCGTTGTCCCATCTTATCTTCCGTCTTGGTGATGCTGACGCCCGGCAGATGGGCGGGGACCAGGATAGTCGAAGCTCCTCGCGCCCCTTTTTCCGGGTCGGTCAGGGCAAAAACGGTGTACAGGTCGGCCACGCCGCCGTTGGTGATGAAACGCTTCACCCCGTTGATGACGTACTCGTCGCCGTCGGCCAGAGCGGTGGTCTTGATGGACCCGGCGTCGCTGCCGGCCTCCGGCTCGGTCAGGCAGAAAGCGGCCAGTTTGGGGGCGGCGCACATGGGCTTTAGAAATTCCTCTTGCTGCTCCGCGGTGCCAAACATGACCAGCGGGGTGAGAGACAGGGTGTTGACCATCAGGACAATGGTAACGCCCACGCAACCATAAGCCAGTTCTTCGGCCACAATACAGTTGACCAGGTAGCTATAGCCTCCCCCGCCGTACTCTTTGGGGATGGTCAGGTTCATCAAACCGGCTTCCATAGCCCGTTCCACCAGGAACATGGGCGTCTCCCCTTTGCGGTCGCACTCGGCGGCGATGGGTTCGATCTCTTCCTGGCTGAAGCGGCGCGCTTTCTCCTGCATCTCTTTCATCTCGGCGGTCAGGGTGAAATCAATCATTTATTGGCCTCCTTTGGGTTCTTTGTGTCCTTTGGGGTAGAGAGTATATCTTCATTGGCGCTCACTGCGGCGGTCTCCTCGGCCATCGAACTGGCTCAAACGGTGGATGATTTCCTCCGCCTCGGCTACCATGCGTTCGAGGAGCGCTTTGACGGGCACGATGTCGTGCACCAGACCGGAAGACTGGCCGGCCATGACCGAACCGTCCAGCACATCGCCCTCCACCACCGCCTGCCGCAGCGCTCCCGTGCCAAAGGCGATGATCTCCTCTTCGCTGGCCCCGGTCCTCTCCATCTCCTGGAAGCGGCGGGTCATCCGATTTTTGAAGGCCCGCACCGGGTGCCCCAGGCGGTGGCCGGTGGTGATGGTGGTCCGATCTTTGGCCCTGACGATCTTATCCTTGTAGTTTTGATGGGCGATGCATTCGGAGGTGCAGATGAAGCGGGTGCCCATCTGCACCCCGGCCGCGCCCAGGGCCAGCGCTGCGGCCAGCCCGCGTCCGTCGGCGATGCCACCGGCGGCGATAACCGGCACTTTGACCGCGTCCACCACCTGGGGGATCAGGGGTAGAGTAGCCACATCCCCAATGTGGCCCCCTGATTCCGTGCCCTCGGCCACCAGCAGGTCGGCCCCGGCTCGCTCTAACCTTTTGGCTAAAGCCACCGAAGCCACGACAGGCATTACCAGGATGCCCGCCTCCTGGAGAGAGGGGATGATGCGGGCCGGACTGCCCGAACCTGTAGCCACCAACGCCACCTTTTCCTCAATACAGATGCGCACGATGTCGTCCACGTAAGGGGAAAAAAGAGGGATATTAACGCCAAAAGGCTTGCGCGTTCTGGCCCGGGTGTGGCGAATCTGCTCCCACACGTAATCAGGGGGCGCGTTACCACCCCCCAGGATGCCCAATCCGCCCGCCTCCGAAACAGCCGCCGCCAACTCGGCGGTGGCTACCCAGGCCATGCCGCCCTGGACAATAGGGTGTTCAATACCCACCAGCTCGCAGAGCGAGGTATGGATCATTTTGTCGTCTTCTCCTTGTCGCCAGATTATAACACATTACCCTTCATTAAACAAGCTCAGGACTACCTGACCTCCTAAGTGGATAACCCCTATAGCCGTTAAAAGTTGCGCCTATTCGTGTTTCTGAATCGCGAAGGGCGCAAATCAGGCGAATGAGACGAATACTATACACTCTATCCGCCAATTCGCCTGTCGCTCATCCATTCACGATTCATTGCAAAGCTCAGATTGCCTTTTTGGGTAAAATGAGATATTATTATATTGTAGACCGGGGGCTTGAACTTATCATGGTGTCTGGCATGGTCAGACAAATACCACAACAGGAGGGGAAAATGAGAAAATCTCACAATTCGCGCCTGGTAGTCTATTTGATGCTGGTCGCCCTGACCTGGCTGCTCCTGGGCTATGGCTCTGGCATCCTCGTCGCCAGCGGGCCGCAGGCCGAACCTGACTGGACGCCGCCTCGTACTGCGGCGGACTGGCTATCTAACCCGGTGCGGGGCGCGGTCATCGAGATCGGCTACGGCGGGCCGGATGAATACCACGACCCACCCTACCCTTCCGTCGAGAGTCTGCGGCAGCTTCGAGAACTCGGAGCGCGGGTGGTCGGGCTTGAATTCCAGTACGCCTGGACCATCGAGCCGCCCTATGAACCCGACGCGACCCAGTTCGCCTTCGTGACGGCCACGCTGGACAACGTGACAGCCGCCGGCCTGTACGCCGTCGTATCGGTCCGCAATGGGCCTGGCCGGAACGCAATGATGCCCGACGTGGCCGACGAAGATGTGATCACCACTTTCTACGTGGACGAGGCGGCGCAGGCTGCCTACCAGGAAATGCTGCGCGACGTGGTGAGTCGTCTCCTGGATCGCCCGGAGATCATCGCCTGGGAGCCAATCGTCGAGCCAGCGCTGGACTTCTATTTGACGAAAGAAGAGCCGCCGTATCCCCAGGCTGCGGCCCTCTGGAACGAACTTGCACCCCAACTGATCGCCGCCATCCGCCAGGTGGATCCCGCCCGGCCCATCCTGATCGAGCCGGTGAATTGGGGCGGGTTGGAGGGATTCACCTTGCTGGACCGCTTCGAGGACGACAACGTCATCTATTCCCTCCACACTTATGAACCATACGCCTACACGCACCAGGTTGACCCGCCCTATACGGCTTACCCTGGGGTGTTCTACGACGAGTACATCGACCGGGCCGCGCTGGAGGCGATGCTCGCGCCAGTGGACGCCTTCCAGGCGGAACACAACGTGCCCATCGTGGTGGGCGAATGGGGCGGCATCCGCTGGCTGCCGGGCATCGAGCAGTACATCGCCGACCAACTATCGCTGTTCGAGGCGCGGGGCTGGAACTGGCTCTGGTATGCCTGGGACGACGAAGAGTGGGACGAACTTGGCTTTGAACTACAAATGGGATCGGATCGCCACTCCCCGTCCTTCGACCCGGCGGCGCCAGCCTTCCGGCCCATCGTGGAAGCCTGGCAGGCTGAGCGGGCGCTGGGTTTTGTGCCTTTTGTGAGCAACCGGGAACTGGACCGCTATGTCGAGCCAGTGCCGTGAAAAGAAATAAAAATTGAAGCGTGTGGACCTTGCCCGCACGCTTTCAGCGGTAAGATAAAATTAGACAATCTCCCCAGGGACAGGCATGTACTGCCTATCACTCCTTTTTCTTTTTCTTCTCCTTGACCTCGATGACCTGAACGCCTTTATAGGTGCCACAGGCCAGACAAACGTGGTGAGGCAGACGGGGTTTATGACACTGGGGGCAATCGACCAGATGTGGCGCTGACAGGGCATGATGGGCGCGTCTGCGGTCACGCCGTCCTTTGGATATCTTTCTTTTGGGTAAAGCTCCCATCGGTTGCATTCCTTTCTACGTGATAGTATAATTTCGAGATTGGAGATTGGAAGTTAGAGGCTGGAAATTGGAGAATCAATTCTCTGCTCTCCCATCTCCTTTAAGATTCCTGTAATTTTTTCAGGACCGCCCAGCGAGGATCGATGACTTCCTCGTGACAGCCGCAAGGGCCCTCGTTCAAATTGTGGCCGCACTGGGAACATAGACCGGCGCAATCCAGGCCACACACAGGATGCATGGGGGCCGCCAGAATGATGCCCTGACGCACGACCTCGCCGAGGTCGAGGATGTGGTGCTCATCGATCATGGCAGCCTCGTCCCCGGCCGGCATGTCGGTATCATCCCTGTTTATCCAGCTCCCACTGAAGATATCGACGCTGGGATAGAACTCTTCTTCCAGGTAAAAATCGACGGTCAGAGAAAATGGCTCCAGACAACGACAACAGGTCATCTCGATCTCTATCTGCAACGGTCCGGTCACCAGGATGCCATCGCTGGTGCGCATTAATTCCACCGAGCCAGAAAGGGGACGAACGGTCTTTATATCCTCCTCGATGAGATTCACGTCGGCCAATATATCATACCTCCGGCTGGATCCGGAGGGCGCTTTCAACAACTGAGCAACGTTAAATTGCATGGTAAGCACACTTCTCTCAGGGGCCTGGCATTTCCAAAGTTTATATGAACTACCCAGAAACCAGGTTGTTGCCAAAAACCTGGTTTCTTCCAGTGAATAGTTCACACGCCCCGATGAAACCACCCGTTTTCAAGGTAGCGCCAGGCCCCTCAAATGTCCCTCGAAGACATTCTACCACATCTTGCCCCGGATGGCAAGAGCGGTGGACTACTTGCAACTTTTGGGCCTATAATGCGTATAATAAATTGCAAGCAGTCCTCATCGCATTTGATGAGGGCCGGGGGGTGGGGCGCTGTCTCAATACAAGCCCGTGTGCCTTGTGCCGCAGGTAATCCGCCACCTCGGCGATGAGGAGATATGGATGGAAGAGGAGAGGGCCTGGATCGAAAGGGCCAGGACAGGCGATCAAGAGGCCTTCGCTCGCCTGGTAGATGCCTATAAAATTGCCATTTATAACTTAGCCTATCGCATGTTGGGTAACGCCCCCGAAGCTGAGGAGGCGGCCCAGGAAACCTTTTTACGGGCTTACAGGCGGTTGTCTACTTACCAGTTGGACAGGCGTTTCTCCACTTGGCTGCTGTCCATCGCTTCTCATCACTGCATTGATCGTCTGCGCCGTCGGCGTTTCACCTGGGTTTCGCTGGATGAGCTTGAGCCCTGGCAGTGGCCTGCCAGCCGCGAACCCCGACCAGAGGAGACGGTCCTGCGGCGGGAGAAACAGGACGAAATACGGCAAATGCTCGACTTTTTGCCGGAACAGTACCGGGCGGCGGTGATCCTGCGTTACTGGTACGACCTGTCTTATCAGGAGATCGCCGAGGTGACAGACACGACCATAAGCGCCGTGAAGTCCAGGCTCCATCGGGCCAGACGGATGCTGGCTGGTAAGGTGATCGCCCACTCCGAAGAAGTGGACAAGAAACTGGAGATAAACAACGAATGCTAACCAGACCAACACCGCAGAAAAGAGGGAACAGAAAGATGTACTGCCAGCAAATGAGCCAACTGATGTCGCTGTCGCTGGATGACGCTTTGGATGACGCCCAGGCCAGCCTGTTGCAAAGCCATCTGATTGAGTGTCCCGCCTGCCGGGCAGAGTGGGCCGCCATGCAGCACGTCTCGCACCTTCTGGCCGGCGCTCCCATGATCGCCCCTCCAGCGGGCTTCACCCTCAGAGTGACCCACCGCCTGGTCAGCCAGGAAACGAGACGACATAACCTCTTTGGAGGGGCGGCGCTGGTCATGGGCTCGCTCTCGCTCACTTCCTTAATCGTCCCACTGGTGGCCGGAATGCTCATCCTGCTCTGGCAGGCATGTACCCATACCTCTCTGGTAAGTCGTATATTGTACCTGGTCGCTCGCCTGGTCACTCTGTTGAATCCCTTGCTCGAGGCCGGTCGCTTGATGCTCAACGTCCTCTTCCCCACTCCCGCCCTGTTGATCTTGTTCGCTTACGCCGTCATCATCCTGGCTCTGACCATCGTATGGCTACGCCTGACGACCGGTCTTTGGAGCAGATATAAGCTTACACACAGCTAACAATCAGCCCGCGCCGGGCGCTTAAAAAGCACAAAGTTAAATTCAGGAGGTACTAATAATGAAAAAGATAATGATGGTGATCGCCTTGTTGCTCACTCTATGTGTGATCGTGCCTGCCGCCTCTGTTCTGGCCGATGGGCCAAATGGCGGAGCGGTTATTTTCGGCGAGGACTTCGTTCTCGAATCGGGCGAGGTTCTGAAAGGCGATCTGATCGTCTTCGGCGGCGACGTCACCCTTGAAAAAAATAGCCAGGTCAAAGGCAGCGTTATGGCTACCGGCGGAGAGGCCGAGATCGCGGGCAGGGTACAGGGCGACGTGGTGGTCTTCGGGGGCGACCTGGAGCTGGAATCGACGGCTTTCGTCGGCGGCGATGCGGCCGTTTTCGGAGGAGACTTGGAAAGCGAGAAAGGAGCTACGGTCAAAGGGGAGATGATCGAAGGGTTGGGAAGATTCCCTCTGCCTTTTGGCCCCCTCGAACTACCCAAAATACCGGAGCTACCCGAACTACCTGAACCGCCCAAAGCGCCCGAGGCCTCTAAATCTCCCACCCCACCCACCCCCTATAGACCACCTCGCACGCCCCGGCAGTTCACCGTTGGCCCCTGTAGAGAGACCTTTTTCGAGTCTACTTTTGGCACCCTGTTCGGTTTCATAAAAACCGTATTCGTGTCTCTGATTCTGACCCTGCTGGCTCTCCTGATCGTCCTTTTCCTGCCCCGGCAGGTGGTACAGGTGGGCGACGTCGTCCTCAATTATCCGTGGCAGAGCCTGGCCTGGGGACTGCTCACCCTGATTGTGGGAGTGGGTCTGGGGACGCTGCTGATCGCCACCGTGTGTTTGTCTCCCCTCGGGGCCCTGACCTGGCTGGCGATCCTGATCGCCGGCCTGTTCGGCTGGGTGGCTATCGGCCTGCTGGTAGGAGAAAAACTGCTGGCCGCTCTCAAGGTTGAGGAACCCATCCCCACAGTGGCGGCCATCATTGGCGTCTTGCTCATCTCGTTGCTGGCCTGGTCCCCGTGCTGCATAGGATTTCTCTTCGTCACAGGGGCCGGCTCTATGGGTCTGGGGGCGGTGGTGCTGACCCGCTTCGGCACGGAGGACTATCCGCCACCCAATTCCGCGCCACCGAATGGCTCAACTCAGTAAGCGGACGAATCCTGCCTGCTCGAAGTGCTGATCAGAGCAGTGTCCCAGAAGACGGTTTCAGGCACCGCGTTTCTCCAGGCCATAGAGATAATGATCGTGTTGATGGGCCAGATCAGGCACGCCGGTGGAGATAGCTTCGCAGTGTACCCGGTACAAAGGTGCGACGTGAGCATCTTCGGCAGTTTTTATCATTGCCTCCAGAAAGCGGAGAAGTTCGGGCAGGTGCTCCTCTGGTAGAGCCTCGATAGCCTGGTAGATTTGCTTTTTGATAGTGCTCATTGGCCTGTTTCTCCCCTGAACATTCTTTATTGCTGTCTTTATTATACTCACTATCGGCGGAAAAGTCTAGCAGGCGACAAACAGAATTTTTACCACAAAGAGCACTGAGAGCACAAATGGTATAAAGACTTTGTGTTCTTAGTGTTTTTCGTGGTTAAGAAAAAGCATTTCTGATCCTATCCGCGGTGGCGGGCAGGCTGTAGATGCGCACTCCCACGGCGTCGTAGATGGCGGTGGTGATGGCCGCTGCGGTGGGGATAGAAGTGATCTCTCCCACCCCTTTGGCCCCATAAGGCCCTTCCGCAGCGCGGGCCTCGACGATGAGGGGCGTTACTTCGGGTTTCAGGCTGATGTCCGGGATCCTGTAGCTAGCCAGCGAATCGGAGAGGACCATACCCTCTTCCAGCTTAAACTCCTCCAGCAGAGCGTAGCCCAACCCCATCATCACCCCGCCTTCCAACTGTCCCTCCACGGCCATAGGGTTGATGGCCCGCCCCACGTCCTGGGCGACGATGACCTTGAGCACCTTTACCTCCCCGCTGGTCACGTCCACTTCCACACAGGCGGCCTGGGTAGCATAGCCGAAGGCGAAATGGGCGTCGCCCTCCTGACCCAGAGGCGCCGTGGGGGGCGGGGTGTACACGTAGGAAGCTTTCAGGGAACGCTCCTCCCTTTTAGTCAGAGCGATGGCTTCGTCCAGGGAAATGGACTGCCCTTCAGGGCTGCTGATTTGTCCTTCCCGGAAGGTCAATTGAGCGGGCGAAGCGTCCAGCTCCTCGGCCACAGTGGCGGCCAGATTTTGGCGCACCTGGCGGGCGGCCAGACGCACCGCGTTGCCGGTAACGAAGCTCTGGCGGGAAGCGGTAGTCGGGCCGCTGTCCGGGGTTTGCCCGGTGTCGCCCAGTATCACCTCGACGTTCTGGTAGGCCACGCCCAGTTCTTCGGCCACGATCTGGGCCACCACGCCCACCAGACCTTGACCTACTTCCGCCGCCCCGGCCCGCACGATGGCCCTTCCACCGTCGGCCAGTTCCACCTCGGCCCCGGCGCTGTCGGCCAGACCGCCGCCTAGCCCTACGTTTTTGTAGGCGCAGGCCAGGCCCCACCCACGCCGCTTGTGGGCCCCTGGCTGACGGTAGCCGGCTGCCGGCTGCCAGACTTCTAGCTCTAAATCCCTGACCGCTTTCTCCACCTGGTCTATCGTCTCCAGGAGGCCCACGCTCTCGCGGAGCACCTGGCCGGTAGAGGTGGCGGCTCCTATCCGCAGGGCGTTCCGGCGTCTCAACTCCAGGGGCGAGAGGCCCAACCTGCGGGCCAGGATGTCCATCTGGGTCTCGGCGGCGAAGTTGGATTGAGTTACCCCAAAGCCCCGAAAAGCTCCGGCCGGCGGATTGTTGGTGTGTATGGCCCGGCAGTCGATCTTGACGTTGGGCACTTCGTAGGGGCCGGGGGCGTGGGTGGCGGCCCGGGTCATGACCGGACTCCCCAACGAGGCGTAAGCTCCCGTATCGCCCAGGATGTCGGCCTGCACGGCCAGCAATTTCCCCTCCCTGGTGGCCGCCGTCTTCATGCGGATGACGGTGGCGTGGCGTTTGGGATGGGCGATCATCGACTCCTGGCGGGTGTAGACCAGCCTGACCGGGCGACCGCTGGCCTGGGCCAGAAGAGCGGCGTGGATCTGAACCGAGATGTCTTCCTTGCCGCCAAAAGCTCCGCCCACCCTGGTCTGAACGACGCGCACTTTGTCTTCAGCCAGGGCCAGGCTGGCCGCAATCTGCCGACGGTCGTCGAAAGGAATCTGGGAGCCGACGTAAACCGTGATGCGCCCCTCCTCGTCAACGGTGGCTACCGCCGCCTCCGGCTCCAGGAAGAGGTGCTCGATGGCGGGGGTGCGATATTCGTTCTCGACCACCACCTCGGCCTGGGCAAAGGCTTCCTCAACGTCGCCTCTGTCCACCTTGATGTGCTCCAGGACGTTGCCGCTTTCGTGCACCAGGGGAGCATCCTCAGCCAGGGCCGCCTCCGCCGAGGACACTACGGGCAGGGGTTCATAGTCCACCTCGATGAGGTGCAGGGCATTTTGGGCTATCTCCTCCGTCTCGGCGGCTACGATTGCCACCGCGTCGCCCACGTAGCGCACCTTATCGTAGGCCAGCACCGGCCAGTCGGCGCGAATCAGGCCGTGATTTTTGGCCCCCGGCACGTCGTCGGCGGTCAGGACGGCGACCACCCCCGGCAGGGCGCTGGCCTGCGTGGTGTCCACCTTCAACAGCCTGGCGTGTGGGCAACGGCTGCGCAGGACCCTGGCCTGCAACAGGCCCTCAAAATATAGATCGGCGGCAAAGACGGCTTCCCCGGTCGCTTTAGCCACCGCATCGGGGCGGGGCAGACGCCGGCCTATGGTCGTCAGCGAGGGATCGGCGGGAGCGAACGAAGGGGGTGGTGGAACGGTTTCCCCCCGTAACTCAGCGCCCGCTCTCTGTATGGCTTCGATGATCTTCTGGTAGCCCGTGCAGCGGCACAGGTTTCGTTTCAGGGCCTTTTCGATGTCCTGCTCGCCGGGATGTGGATTGCTGTCCAGCAGGGCTTTGGCGGCCATGATCATGCCCGGCGTGCAGAAACCGCACTGGATGGCCCCGCCTTCTACGAAGGCTCGTTGCAGGGGGTGTAACTGGCCCTCCCTGACCAGCCCTTCGATGGTTTCCACCTGCCGGCCTTCGGCCCGGTGGGCCAGGTAGACGCAGGAGCGCACCGCCTGCCCCTCGACGATAACCGTGCAGGCTCCGCAGCGCCCCTGCCCACAGCCGTTCTTGGTCCCCGTCAGGCGCAACTGGTCGCGCAACACCTGGAGCAACGTCGTCTTGGGCTTAACCTCAGCTCGATAGGCCCTGCCGTTCACGTGTAGTTCTATCTCAGTGGTCATGTTGGTACCCCTTTCTCCAAACAATCTACAGCCTAAATTTATCATAAACTCACCTTTTTGACAAACAGGGGAGTATGGCCCATTTGACAAAAATGGAGAAAAGATATAAGATTATATATACCCCATAGGGGTATCTCCGAGGTCGGGAGGCAAGAAGCAGTGGAGAGAGAAGAGCTTACGTCCAGGTTGAGAAAGATTGAGGGACAGATACGCGGCCTGCAACGGATGATCGACGGCGAGCGGGATTGCGGAGACATTCTTACTCAACTGATGGCCGCCCGTGCCGCTCTGGATAAAGTGGGAGTGTCCATCGCCAGCAGTTATTTAGAAGAATGCCTTATGAGCGGCGATGTTGAAAACAGGAAAAAGAAAATCACCCGCGCCATGAAGCTTGTCTTCTCTCGCTATTCCCTGGCTATAGAGCCGACTGACACCTCCAGGCGAGATGGCCCAGACCAGCGCCCTTCGGGTTATCACTCGTCTGACCCAAATCAAAATACGGAACTGGAGGAAAAGAGCTATGAGTGAACCAATCCATGTAACCGCCGATACCTTTGAGGCCGAAGTTATTCAAGCAGATGTGCCGGTCCTGACCGATTTTTGGGCAGAATGGTGTAGGCCCTGTCTTATGATCGCCCCTGTCCTGGAGGAGATTGCCAAAGAATACGCGGATAGGCTTAAGGTGGCTAAGCTGGATGTCGATAAAAGCCCAGAGTTGGCTACCAGGTACGGAGTGCGGAGCATTCCCACCATGATCGTTTTCAAGGATGGTGGGGCGGTGGAGCGGCTGGTGGGCTACATGCCCAAGCAAAAGCTGGTGGAAAAAATCTCGCCCCATTTGTAGAGAGGTATTAGCTCTAGACTGCACAGAGACGTCTGAGGCGTTTAACCTGGTAAACTTGAGCAAACAACCCTGGGAATGCCTGATGACCCAAATCGCCTATTTCGAGCGCAGCCTGGCTATTTGCGAGGGCTTAGGGGCAAAGGCCAGAGCCGATATTGTGCGGGACAACAAAGAGCACTAAGGACACAAAGATTTTATACTTTGTGCTCTTTGTGTCCTTTGTGGTTGAGTTTTATGGTTGAAAGGAGGATGCAGACAACATGGACAAAGTACGCATCGGCGTGATCGGGGGCACGGGGGTCTACCAGATGGAGGCCCTGACGGACGTGGAGGAGGTGCGGGTGGAGACGCCCTTTGGCGCCCCCTCGGAGGCCATCGTGGTGGGCACGCTGGAGGGGCAGCGGGTGGCTTTTCTGGCCCGACACGGGCGGGGGCATCGCCTCACGCCCACGGAGGTGAACGCGCGGGCCAACATCTACGCCCTCAAAAGCCTGGGCGTGGAGTGGGTCATCTCGGTGAGCGCCTGCGGGAGCATGAGAGAGGAATACGCCCCGCGCCACGTGGTCATCCCCGACCAACTGTTCGACCGCACGCGGGGCCGGCCCCTGAGCTTCTTCGGCCAGGGCCTAGTGGCGCACATCAGCTTTGACCAGCCTTTCTGCTCGCAGCTTTCGGAAGCGCTTTACCAGGCGGTGAAAAAGGCCGGAGCTACCGTGCACCTGGGCGGCACTTACCTCATAATAGAAGGCCCTCGTTTTTCCACCAGGGGCGAATCGCGCATCTTCCGGCAGTGGGGGGTGGACATCATCGGCATGACCGCCGTGCCGGAGGCCCAACTGGCCCGCGAGGCGGAGATGTGTTACGCCACGATGGCCCACGTTACCGACTACGACGTGTGGCACGAAAGCGAGGAGACGGTCACGGTGGAGGCCATAGTCAAGAATCTGCTGGCGAACGCCGAGGTAGCCAAGTCGGCCATCCGCAACGTGGTGCCGGAGCTGAAAGGGGAGCGCGCCTGTGGCTGCGTCAACGCCCTGGCCGACGCCCTCATCACCCGGCCCGAAGTCATCCCCGCCGAGACCAAAGAGAAGCTGAAATTGCTGATTGGAAAATATGTTTCCTGAAAGACGAAGACGGGCCAGGACGAGGGAGTTGGGGCTGCTCGTTCTGGTCTACTTTGTGACCCTGATCGGCTTCGTGACCCTGGGCCTGGTGGACAGAGGGGGGGTAGGCCGGGACGATCTGTGGCCGGTGGCGGTATGGGCCGCCTGCCTGTGGAGCGCCCACCTGCTCCTGACCTGGCGGGCGCCCGCCTGCGATCAGGTGCTCCTGCCCCTGGCCGGGTGCCTGAGCGGGCTGGGCCTAGTCATGATCCGGCGGCTGGCCCCGAACTTTCTGGCGAAGCAGGTATTGTGGCTGGTTTTGGGCGTGGCGGCCATGCTGGCCCTGGTGGTCGTGCCCCGCGATCTGCGCTGGCTGCGACGCTACCGCTACACCTGGCTGACCCTGGGCTTGCTGCTGGTGGCCCTGACCCTGGTTTTCGGCGTCCACCCCAGCGGCTACAGGGCCAGGCTGTGGCTAGGCTCTGGGGGCTTCTACATCCAGCCCTCGGAACTGCTCAAGGTGCTGCTGATCGCTTTCCTCGCCAGCTACCTGAGCGAGAAACGGGAGCTGTTGAGCCTGGCGGTTTATCGGCTGGGACCCTGGCGGCTGCCTCCCCTGCCTTACCTGGCTCCCCTGCTGATTACGTGGGGTTTTTCGCTCTTTCTGCTGGCCTGGCAGGGCGACCTGGGGACAGCCTTGCTTTTCTTCTGCGCTTTTCTGGCGATGCTTTACGTGACCAGTTCGCGGAGCGTCTATGTCTGGGCCGGCCTGATCCTGTTTGTGGTAGGCACTCTGGCCGTCTACCGGGTTTTCGCCCACGTGCGGCCTCGCATCGACATCTGGCTCGATCCCTGGTCGGATCCTGGTGGCCGCTCCTATCAGATCGTGCAAAGCCTGCTGGCATTTGCGGCGGGGGGTGTTTTGGGGCAGGGGTTGGGCTACGGCCAGGCCAGCGAGTACGTGCCCGCCGTCCACACCGACCTCATCTTTGCCGCCATCGGCGAAGAACTGGGGCTGGTCGGCGCGGTGGCGGTGGTGGCCCTTTACGCTCTGCTGCTCCATCGCGGCTATCGTTTGGCCCTGGCCGCCGCAGACGACTTCCAGAAATTGCTGGTCACCGGTTTGACCGCAGCGCTCAACCTCCAGGCCGTGGTTATCATGGGGGGCAGCCTCAAGCTCATCCCCCTGACGGGCGTGACCCTGCCCTTTGTCAGTTATGGGGGGAGTTCGCTGGTGATGAACCTGGTAGTTTTGGGCCTGCTGCTGCACGTATCCGGGCGGGGTCGAGGCGAAAGATGGGTCCCAACATCAACCGTTTAGCGGCGCTTCTTCTCCTGGGGCTGCTGGTGGTGGCTCTGGGGCTGGTCTATTGGCAGGTGATCCGCGCCCCGGAGCTTATGGCTCGCCCCGACAACCCCCGTCCAGTAGAGGAAGAGCGGCGCATCCGGCGGGGGCGCATCTTCGACCGGCGCGGCGTCGAGCTGGTCGGCAGCAACGTCGATGTGGAAGGGAGGGCGCTTCGGTTTTACCGTTACCCGCCCCTGGTGCACGTCACCGGCTATCACAGCCTCCGCTACGGGACGGCCGGCCTGGAAGGAGCTTACAACGCCAGGCTGCGAGGAGAGACGGAAGAGAAAGAGAGCGACCCGCTGACGGCCCTGCTGGATGACCTCCTGCACCGCCCCCAGACGGGAGAGGACATTACGTTGACCATCGACCTGGAGCTACAAAAGATCGCCGACGACGCCCTGGGCGAACGGCAAGGGGCCATCGTCCTGCTCGATCCGCACAGCGGCCAAATCCTGGCCCTGGCAAGCCACCCCTACTATAACCCCAACACCCTGGACGAAGATTGGGATACCCTGCGAGATAGCCCCGAAAAGCCGCTCATCAACCGCGCCAGCCAGGGGCTTTATCCGCCCGGCTCCACCTTCAAGGTGGTCACTCTGGCCGCCGTCCTGGAGGAGGGCCTGACCACTCCGACAGAGACCTTCACCGACGAGACGGGCCGCTTTGTCGTCCAGGGCTTCCCCATCCTCTGCAACAACCATCCTGACTGCCCCTCCTTCGACCTCTACCACGCCTTGGGCTACTCCTGTAACGTGGCCTTTGCTCAACTGGGCCTGCGCCTGGGTGCACGAAAGCTGCTCGAATACGCCCGCCGTTTTGGTCTGGGCCAGGCTCCTGACCTGGACATTCCGACCGAGGACGGGCAACTGGCGGGCGACCTCCCCCTGGACGACGTAGAAGTGGCCTCCACCGCCATAGGGCAGGGAGAGCTGATCGTCAGCCCCCTGCAAATGGCCCTGGTGGCGGCGGCCATAGCCAACGACGGGATCGTGCCCCAACCTCGTCTAGTCCTTCGGCCATCTATAGAAGAAACCAGGTTTTTTAGCAAAAACCTGGTTTCTAGAGGCGTCTCCAAGGCCGTGTCCTCTCGAACGGCTCAACAGGTGGGGGAGGCTATGGTCGTGGTGGTGCAGGAGGGTTCGGGGCGGTCGGCCAGGTTGTCGGGCGTCCAGGTGGCGGGCAAGACGGGCACGGCCCAGGTGGAAAATGAAGAACCACACGCCTGGTTCATCGGCTTTGCTCCGGCCCACCAGCCCCGGTACGCCATCGCCGTGCTGGTGGAGAATGGAGGGCCAGGCTCGAAGGGGGCTGCTCCTCTGGCCCGCATTGTTTTGGAAGCAGCATTATCAAGATAAATACCTCTGGTAATGCATATCTATCATAATAGCCACACACACGAAAAGACGCCTCTCCTTAGAGTACAGCTCTGCTGCTCTTTCAGCGGCGTCTTATTTAGGTCAGGTACAAAATGTAAATTACAAGCAGATACAGGATACTAATCCGATGTTCTCGTTACATCAAATCAAATTGTGTCCCAATCTTCGTCTTCGTCAAAGAAGTCCTCGTCCTCCTCGTCCCAATCCTCTTCATCGAATTCGTCTTCCTCGTCTTCCCAATCATCGTCATCAATGACCATTTCTTCCAACTCCTCCATGGTCAGGCATCCCTGATCGGGATCAAGCTCGATTTCCTCGGCGGTGCACAGCATGTTGTCCCAGAAGATGCATTCCGTCTGACGGCAGATCACTCGTGTCATATTTTATTTACCTCCCTGTCTATTGGCCTTTAGAAATTTCTCTTCCAGCAGATCGATGATGCCCACCGCATCGTCTAAATCGAATTGGGGGACGTTCACGGCGAAAGGCTGATCGGTGGCGATGGCTACCAATTCTTCTTCAGCACATATTAGCTCGCTGCTTCTTTCTCGCCGCGAGACCTCGATCTTGGGCTTATCGCCCCGTTTGTAGCCCTCGGTCAAGATCAGGTCCACATCTGAAACCAATTCCGCTATCTGATCGAGGGACATCTCCTCATCCAGACGTCTGATGAGCGCCAGTTTATGGGACGAGGAAATGACCACACTATCGCTGCCAGCCTGGGCGTGACGCCAGGAATCCTTGCCCGGCTGGTCGATGTCAAAGCCGTGAGCATCGTGTTTGACAGTAGCCAGCCGGTAGCCACGCCGTTTAAGCTCGACGATCAACTTTTCCAAGAGCGTGGTCTTGCCCGTGTTAGACTTACCCACTACAGAGATGATAGGGACCTTCATTCGACCTCCTCCGGCCAGTCGAGCATCTGGACGGTGAGCCGGGCGCCGGCTTTGACCAGGCGCACCTCTTCGGGCACGATAGCCAGGCCGTTGGCCTTGACCATAGAGGTCAGCACGCCCGAACCCTGTCCGCCGGTGGTACGGGCGTGATAGCCATCTTCCCGTTTCTCGACCACGACCCGCACAAAGCCCCGACGACCACTGTTCTTCACATCATCCTCCATAATAGCCTCAATGGTCGGTTTACGCAACCTGAGGCGGCCCTGCATCTTGAGGATGGCCGGGCGGGCAAACTGCTCAAAGGAGACCATAGACGAGACCGGATTGCCCGGCAAACCGAGGAGAGGCACACCCTGGATCAGACCAAAAGCTAAGGGTTTACCGGGCTTCATGCACACCTGCCAGAAACACATTTCTCCCTCGGTGTTGAGCACGTCCTTAACCACGTCATAGTCGCCCACCGAGACGCCGGCCGAGGTCAGGAACAGGTCAACGTCCTGGGCCAGACCGTGACGTATCCTGGCCGTCAGGTCTTCCACGTTGTCACGGGCGATGCCCAGGCGGATGGGCACGCCCCCGTAACGCTGCACCAGAGCGGCGTTGGAATACTCGTTAGAGTTGCGTATTTTACCGGGCGTTATAGGCTGGTCGATGGTCAACAATTCGTCGCCCGTAGCCAGGATCGCCACCCGCGGGCGACGGATGACCTGTACCGCGCTCCGCCCCAAGGAGGCCAAAACGCCAATCTCCTGGGCACGCAGGACCGTGCCTGTGGGCAGGACCCGCTCTCCCCGTCGGATGTCCTCCCCGGCCGGCCGCACGTGCTCCCCGACCGGAACCTGGACGAATATCTGGACCTCATTTCCGCATTTCCCTTCCAAACCTTCGCTGGTATCCTCGAAGCGGACAACAGTATCGGCTCCGGTCGGCAGGGGAGCGCCGGTCATGATGCGAATGGCGGCGCCCGGCTCCACCTGCACGTCGGTAGTGTAACCGGCGGCCAGGTCGGCCACCACGCACAACGTCACCGGACTGTCCTGGCTGGCCCCGGCGATATCGGTCGCCCGCAGGGCATAACCGTCCATAGCCGAGTTGTCGAAGGGCGGAATGTCCATATCAGAATAGATGTCCTCCGCCAGAACCCGGTCCAAAGCATCTACGATAGATACCTTCTCCGGCTCCAGCGGTTTGAAATGCCTGAGAATATATTCCAGGGCTTCTTCTACGCTTATCATGTCCACCACCTGTTAATTTGCTGCTCTTAGTATAGTATAAGTATTAACATTCACAATGGACAAAAACCTTTCAGCCTCACAGCCCGCATTGTACTCGAAAATGCGCGATCACGCAAGTAAGGAGCTCCCGCGAAGAGCCACTAATGTAGCCTCTTGAAACAGCAAAGGTTTAGACTGCAAGGTGCGACATGCCTCTCCGGTATGTCGCACTTTGAGCTTCCCACGCCTTCCGTGTTAGGACTGTCGGCGTGGGCGGCGCTAGCCTTCGCGGTGTCGGTTAGGGACACCTTTACCGTCATTTCTGGCGTTTACCGCGCGTGTGGTAAAGTGAGTGCCGACCGTCTGCGCAAAGCGGGCGGTTTTTGCGCTTCTGGGGCGGGTGTGGGCAGTGGGGCAATGACTGAATACTATCCATTCGCTGTCTGTAAGAAGCAGTAGGGGGTGGCCTACTCTACCTTTTAGAATACTGGAAGCACAAAAGGCGGTCAATCAGGTCACCTTTCTCTTTTTGGCTGACCAGCCAGGCGCGGCGGCCAGCTCCAGGTGCAACCGACGGCCCGGAGCCGACAGTGGCTCTGGGCTTTTTCTGTAGTCCTACATTGGCAGAAATTATATATAATATATCAGGCAGACGATATAGCTATATCAAGAGGCTGGTTTTTGACAAGTTTCATTTGTGAATTTTGTCACGGATTCCGATAATGACGTAATAATAAAAGCGGAAGCAGAATAGATAGTACTTTATGCGCACTTCCGAGTAATCCTTTCTAAAAATTTTGCACTTTTCACAAACTCGTTGTGTCAAAACGTCGAAAATGTGGTATAATAAAGACAGATATAGACATTAATAGACACCGAATAGCAGTCACCTTAACAAAGAAAGCACTCAAGAGACCCGCAAGGGTTAACACGGGGAAGAAGCCACAAAGCAACATCGGACGACAAAGCGGCAAGGGCAGAACCGACAGTGGACGGGGAGGCGAAAGCCGAACCAAACTCCGAAAGGCCGGGAGAGAGCAGAATAGCGAAAGCAAGATCCAAAACTGAAAGGAGAGACAGAATCATGTTGAGCATTGGTGATAGGGTGAGAGCCACAAGAGATTTGTCTTATGGCATCATCCCTAAAGGTATAAAAGGTGTGGTGGTGGACAAATTCACCCCACATTGGGCAACGGCCTGCTGGACGGTTACGATTGATTTCGAGGTCGAAGGGTTTGACGAATGCCGCAAACGCCTTGACTATCCGGCCGGCGGGCTGGTGGAGAAGATTTGAGGCGCAGCGACGCCTTGAGTTGTTCAAACGATTTAGACCAGAACCGAAAGGAGAAACGAACCATGTTGAACTTACAGGACAAAGGACTACAGCAAGCGGTCAAAGAAATTGCAGACCAGATTGCACAGCGGTTGATGCCGCCAGTTGAGCCGTTGAACATCGGCCCTTACAAGGTGACGGCCTGGACGGAAACATCACCGAGCCGGTTCAGGAAGTATCAACTCAGAGAATTTGATACACTTCTGGAGATTGCTCAGAAAGCAGCACAGTTGCCCGGCTGGTGGTTTGACGTGGCCGACCGAGACGGGAAGCAGATAGCGTCCCTGGACTTTGGCGGGTGGTATTTCTTAGAAGGGGTTGAGAACGTAGGCAGGGCAGACAGGCCGGAAGAGATTGAGATTCCAGAAGAGGCCGTTACCGAAAAGCCTGACCAGCACGTTAACCAGGAAGTCAACCGAGAGTTTGTCACGATGGCAAAAGCGTTGGTCAGGGCTGGTCAGGAAAGACACAAACAGCTTCATTACAGGATGGAGAGAGCCTTACACATCGTGATTGACGGTCGGTGGCAAGACCTGGGAAACGGCGCTTTCGAGATTCCGAGCCTGAGCCGATTGGGGCGATTCTACAGCATCAATGGCTCTTGCGAGTGCGAATATGCTCAACGGGGCCAACGTGATAGCTGGTGTAGTCACCAATTAGCCAGGGGACTGATAATCAGGGTTCGTGAAGAGTTAGCCAGGGAACGCGGAGAAGAGATACCACCCAAGCCATAGAGAGGAGTGAGGGGCGGCGGGCGCAACGCCTGACCGCCCCATACCGATAACGGGAGGCACAAGTGAGCAATCCAATTTTTGAGTTTCTACACGGCAAGCACTATGTTCTGGAGGGTGTTTCGGGCCACTTTAGAAGAACGATTGACAGCAGTTGAGGAGCAGCTTACCGTTCTCAGAGACGTGCTGGATGGTGTTACCAACCGGCTTGACTGCCTGGAGAGCACGGTTGCCCTGTCAACTGCCCCATTGCTCACCATCAAGGAGACGGCTGATATGCTGCGGGCAGGACAGCGGTTTGTGCTACGTAAGATAGACGCTGGGGAACTGGAAGTTATCAGGGACGGCCCACGTTTTACCAGAGTCACCAGAAAAAGCGTGCTGGCCTACATCGAGCGGCATAAAGCCGGGTAAAAAGCGCAAGACCGCCCAGCGAGGCGGCCTTGCTCAAACGATTCAAACCAGCCCCGAAAGGCGGCTTGTGTGATTATTATATCACGCTTTCCTTTCGGGCGCAAACTGAAAGGAGCAAAGACAGTGAGAATCGTATTAACGCAAGAGCAAAGAGAGGCTTTATTCGTCGTGCGCTTTAGCGACGGCGAGCACGGCGTGGCCGTGTGGGTGCACAACAACTTCCCTGAGATTCGAGATCGCCTCTACTGGATCGAGAACGGCGTGATCTACGTTCTGGACGACGAGGAGCGCCAAAAGGCCATCAAGACCTGGGCAGAGTCCACAGAGCAGGCTATCGAGGCCCTGAGAAGCTTTAAGGCCAGGTTACGAGCCTGGGAATTGAGACAGCCCCACGAAATAGACAAAAACGAGTTCATGGCCGCCCTCAAGGAGCTTTCCGAGGCTGGTCTGGAGTCCTGGGCAGACGAGTGCCCGGTGAGCGGCGGCCTGGACGTGCTGGCCGAAGCGGTGACCGGGGAGGAGGTGTAGCTGTGGACGAGATAGTTGAGTTGTAAATCAATGTGTCACACGACACATCTGATTGATTTGCAGGTAAAGCGAACTGCTCTGAGGCCCCGGCCGGAATGGCCGGGGCTTCTTTTTTTTGCGGACCGGAATTGCCTCGTGCCCTCTGGACGAAAGCTGAGTTTGGGTGTATAATAAATCCAGAGAAGACCGCCGTTGATTACACCGTAGCGGCGGAAAACAATAAGGTTTCTTAGTAGCTGCCGAAAGCTTCCTTGCATTGGCAAGGGTTTGGCTTTCGGCTTTTTTTCTCTCCGATCAAGAAGATACTCTGTGAAGCACCTCTCTGACTCTTGTTGGCGCCCTGAACGGGTAGATCATATGATAAAAGCGGAAGGAGATGCCATGAAAAATATTCTTAGAGTTATTGGCGTGATAGTATTAGCGGTTATGTTTGCAATCTTACTAACCGCATGGGAGGGAGGAGGGAAAACATTATATTCTAACCCCTATGCTATACTTTACTCTGGGTACACGGCTAAGCTCTTTGAAGACAATAATTGGGAAGATTACTACACTGAGTTCGTTGTACCAGCAACAGAGATGATGGATGAACTGCCTACCGCTTACTCTTATGATCTAATAACTGATTCTCAGGTAGAAAACGGGGATCTGATGAGCAAGGGGTACAAAGCTCTGATTGTTCCCAATGCCATTTCGATGAGTAATGCAGAATGTACTGCGATTTGTGATTTTGTAAAAAATGGTGGGTTGTTGTTTGCCAGTGCTGGAACAAGTTGGTATAAACCCGGTGTAGGATGGAGACCAAAACCCCCAGCTTTTGGTTTGGACTGTCTCGGGGTTTCTTATATTGCCTACCATGAGGGTTCTGTATGGAATATGGACATCGTTACCCCTTGTAATCCTCTTTTGAAAGGGGTTTTTGAGAAATCGGGGTCCGATGATGATATCACAATTTCAGGTGTGGATTTCTTGGCTGTAGTAAATGTAGAAACAGCAACCATAATAACCAGGTGGAAAGATACCTATCATAGTAATAGACCTGGCTTGATAGAAAATAGTTATGGTTCAGGTCATGTTGTATACTGTACTGCAGAATTTTTCCAAGGATGGAAACGATGTAAGGACAAATGGGGTCGTGACAGTGAGCCATGTCAGAATGCCGAAAAGTTTTTGTGGAATGCTCTTTACAACTACGCACACACGCCCATCTCAAATTGGGAGCTTTCGCATTGGTGGCTAAAAAGCCAAATGAGAGAAGAACAAATGGGATTTATTGATAGCTACGAGAACGGAGACAGCCAATATGCTACAGATCAAGCTTCTACTTACGACCAGGCGTTGGCGATAATTGCTTTCTGCCTTATAGGCGATTATTCTAATGCCAAGGTAATACTGGATGCTCTTAGTAAGATTCAAAACTACGATGGAAGCTTTTATTTCACCTATTCTGCCATATCTGGTGAAATTTATAACTACAAGAGGCCAGTGGGCACCAACGCCTGGGTAGTAATAGCCATTAACTGTTACACTTTCCTTACTGGTGATAACTCTTACTTTACTATGGCCCGGAAGTGTACCGATTGGTTTCTTCAATACCAAGATATAGATGGTGGTATTAAAGGTGGAGTTGACGAGAATGGTAATGAATATGGATGGAAAAGTACAGAACATAATGAAGATGCATATTCTGCCCTAACCAATCTTTACGGATTAACAGGAGTTTACACATACAGTACAACTGCTACGGCCGTCAAGAATTGGTTAGAGACAGAAATGTGGAATAGCTGCTATGGCGAATCCCGTTTTGCACGGGGTGAGAAAGATGATGGTACCCCGGATTGTTATCCCGCCATGGATGTCAATCCGTGGGGGGTACTGGCACTGGGAACCACAGGGCCTAATGGTGAAAACTATTTTCAGGGACTAGACTGGGCATATGTAAACTGTGCAAGCACGCAGGATTGGGAAGGTTGGAACGCCTCATGTGATGATCCTATTTTAGTGGAAGGATTTGACTTCAATAATGATAAAGATACTGTATGGATTGAAGGAACCGAAAGTATAGCCTTAGCCCTGCTGCTTTCTGATTACCGTGTTGATTCAAAGGATGGTACTTACTTTCACAGTGAAATGGAAAAGCTTCACGGAGTAACTGGTAATGGAGGGCTACCTTATTCAACTAATGAGGGAACGATGGACGAGGGGACTGAAAAATCAACCACTTATTCCTCAGTAGCAGCAACCACTTGGTATATTTTTGTTGAAACACTATTCAATCCTTTCAATCCTTCCACAAGATACAAGGTATACTCGCCCTTTATCATAAATAATTAGGCTAAAAAGCGGCTCCAACAGCAGATAACGGTGAGTAAGCAGCTTCGGCACTAACATGCCTTCAGGCCAACGGCGGCGGCGAACCGAGATCGCCTCTAATCCTGGGCAACCCGGCTACCGACGATCCCGCCTGTTTGCTTATATCTCTCCACGGCAAAGATTCATTAATTCAGAAAGCAGCTTGATGGATAAAAGTCCCCCAGAAGGATGTCAAATCTGGGTTATCAATACTCGGTTGCAGAAAGTGTGGCTCGAATTTGGGGCTCAGCCGAAGTAGCCAAAAGGCCCACCTCGTGGTAAAGTAAGAAAAATCAATCTCCAACCCACGAGGTGAGGGCCTATGAATATTATCCACCAAGCCCAAGAAT